>JAAELP010000230.1 GCA_024226535.1 Planctomycetota bacterium
CTCTGGAGCGTGATCGAGACCGCTCGCCAGCAGAACGTGCCCGTCTTCGCATTCCTCGCCCGCGCACTGGATGCACACCTCCGAAAGGCGGAAGCGCCCGTGCTCCTGACGTAGATCCGTCAGGACCCGTGAACGCTTACTTTCTCCGAGCATCAGGGGAAGTGCTACTACGAAGCTATCGAGTGGATTGCGAAGCAGCCCTGGTGTACCGGCAAGGTGGGGCTCAACGGGGTCAGCTTTCTGGCCATTTCCCAATACCATGTCGCGGCTTGCCAGGCCTACGGCGGACCGCCTCCATCCTTGTGCTGCATTTCTCCGTGGGAAGGACTGACGGATCCGTATCGTGACATCTTCGCCGTTGGAGGGCTATCAGAAGTCGGCTTCCCCGCCTTCTGGTGGGCCACCGAAGTGAAGCCTGCCATCAATGGAACACAAGAGGACTTCGTGGATTCCGAGGGGTGCATCCCCACGGACTACTTGAACGACCACCCCCTGTATGACGACTTCTGTTCGTCGCCGTGAACAAGTTGGATCGAGACGGCAATCCTGTTCACTTCTACGGTTCCGTCGGGAACACGAACGACATGGTCACAGGAGGATGGTGCAGAGTGTCACGGCGTGAACTCGACGCCGTCGAGTCGACCGAGTGGCATCCGGTGCAGAGTGGGGCCAGGGAGCAGAAACTGAAGGCTGACGAGATCGTGCCGGTCGACGTTGCGCTGTATCCCAGCAGCACGTTCTTCGCGGCTGGAGAAACCGTGCAACTCATCGTGGCTCCCCGTGAGATCATTCCCTCGCCGCCCTACATCAAGGATGCGTCCTTCAACCGTGGCACGCATGTGCTTCACTGCGGCGGGGAATACGAGTCCTACCTCCTTGTACCCAAGGTGTAGAACGGCGACGGTTCTTAGGCGGATCGGCCACGAGATCTGTGTATCGCCGCTTGGTCGACAGCGCAGTTCCAGGTCACGAACCGCAGATGTAGAAGCCCGGAGATCCCCATGTACACGACCGCAGCGCTCCTCGATGTTCACGAGCGATGTCACCGAGGCCTGCAGCCGAGCGATGATGGCGACATGGGAGACTCGATCCGCAACCGGATACCGACGGGGTAACCGTGCGGACACCGATGGTAGAATGCCGCGGAAGAACACGGGCCGCCATGCCGACGAACGCGACACCGGAGTACAGGAAGGCCGAGCAGGCATACCGCCAGGCGCGCGAGCCGCGGGAGCGGCTGGAGGGCCTTCGGGAGATGCTGCGCACGATCCCGAAGCACAAGGGCAGCGAGCACGTCCAGCGGGACATCAAGACCCGGATCAAGCAGCTCACCGAAGACCTGGCCGGTCCGCGAAGGCCCGGCGCGCGGACCGGCCCCATCTACTCGATCCGCCCGGCCGGCGCGGCGCAGATCGCCCTTCTCGGTCCGCCCAACTCCGGCAAGTCTTCCGTGCACGCGCGCCTCACCGGCTCGCACACCGAGATCGGCGGCTACCCGTTCACGACGCACGTGCCGATACCGGGAATGCTCCTGCACGAGGACATCCACTTCCAGCTCGTGGACCTGCCCCCGGTCTCCGACGAGCACATGGAGCCGTGGCTCGTCAACGCGCTCCAGCGCGCCCACGCCGCCCTGCTCGTGATCGACGTGAGCGACGCCGCGTGCGTGGAGCAAGTGCAGATGGTCCGCAAGCGCCTCGCGGAGAAGAAGATCGCCCTGGAGGAGGCGTGGCCCGGATTCGCCGCGCCCGACGCGCCGAACGCGGCGGATGCGGGCGGTGACGGCGCGAACGCGTCGGTCGACGGGTCCGAGATGGTCGATCCGTTCCGCATCGAGCTGCCCACGCTGCTCGTGGGCAACAAGATCGATCTCGATCCCGATCCGGAGGAGATCGAGTTGCTGGAGGAGCTCAGCGGCGTGCATTTCCCCGCCGTGGCGACGTCGGCCGAGACGGGCGCCGGCCTCGACCGGATCGGCCCCCTGCTCTTCGAAGGTCTCGAGATCGTTCGCGTCTACACGAAGGCGCCGAACCGGCCGCCGGAGCACGATCATCCGTTCGCGGTGCGGCGCGGCCAGACCGTCCTGGACGTCGCCCGGCTCGTGCACCGCGACATCGCCGGTCGCCTGCGGCACGCGCGGATGTGGGGCTCCAGCGTCTTCGACGGACAGCAGGTGGGCGGCGACCACGAGGTCGAGGACGGCGACATCGTCGAGCTGCACACGCGCGAGCGGTGATCGGTCAGCAGGAAGGCCCCCATATGTACACGAAGGACGCGCTCCTCGACATTCACGAGCGATGCCACCGAAGCCTGCAACAGTTCATCGAGCACTGCCGCACCCTGTCGGGCGAAGAGCAGAGCCGTGCGCTGAACGGGTTCGGGTATCCAACGGTGCGACTCCAGCTTCACCACATCATCGGAGCGGAGAAGTACTGGGTCAGCGTGGTGCAGGGCTGCATGGACGCCAGCGAGGACGACGCCGACGCGGCGTCGATGGATGCGATCGAGACGTTTCGGCGGAGCGTCGCGGCGACGACGCGGGCCTACCTCGACGCGGCCTCGGATGCGGAGCTGAACACGCCGCGCCCGATGACGACGTGGAACCGACCAAACCGCGTGCTGACGCCGGCCCACGTGATCATGCGCACGCAAGTGCACATCTACCATCACCTCGGCCAGGTGTCGGCGATGTGCCGGACGATGGGCCCGACGCCGCCGGCGGGGCTGGACTACCCGCTGGAATCCGTCGCCGACGAGTCCTGACGGCTGACCTCGAATCCGTCCCGAACGGAGTAGCTCAGCAGCGCGGCGTGCGGCCCCGCGTAGCGGCGGAACAGACTGTGCAGCCACTCGGTCTCGTCCGGCCAGGGGTACGCGTAGACGACGTCGAAGTCGGCGATGGTCATGCCCATCTCCTCGTACGCGTCGGCGCCCGAGGTGACGGTGTTGAAGTCCGCGCTGAGGAGGTCGATCTCCTCCTGGAAATCAGGCGGCACGAAGCTGCCCTCGATGAACGTGGCCGTGGATCCGCACGACTCGGCGAGGCGGCAGGACTCGTCGACGAGACGGGGCTCGATCTCGATTCCGTAGGCGTCGTACCCGAGGAGGTCGGCGATGATCGTGATGACGCCGAGACCCGACCCCAGTTCGAGAAACGACCGACTGCCGGAGCGCAGGTCGCGGAGCGCCTCTCGGGCCCCGCGGGGATCGGCGAGGATGAGGTTGACGTACTTGCCGTCGGCGTCGTGGGTGAGGCGATCGAACATCGCCGTGCCATCGCGGACGAGCGACTCGAGCACTTCATCGGTCAACTCTCGTCTCATGGCGTCACTCGCGATCGCGCTCTCGACCCGTTCAAGAGTCGTCCAATCCACGTGTAGCGAACGAGGAACTGGTAGCTCGCGAGCAGGATCGAGGTCGCGACGGCGATGAGCACCGCGAGCTTCACGATCGCCGGCAAGTCCACGTCGCGCAGCAGCGCCTGCCCGACGATGATCAGGGGCAGGTGAACCAGGTACAGCCAGTACGACGAATCCGAACCGTACCGCACCCAGGGACGTTCGCGGTTGAGCACGGTCTCGAACAACCCCATGAGACCGAAGATCATGAGCCACACGTAGAGCACCTGGCCGAGGTTGGCCAGCATGCGTCGCGCGTCTTCATCGCCGGCCAGTTCACGGCCCCAGGGGCTGTGAAGCGCCAACGCCAGCGCCACCGGGAGCAGCAGCAACGCCAGCGGTAACTGGATCCACCATCGGCGGCCGAGCCGCTCCGCCGCTCCGGGGCTGCCGAACATCAGCGCGCCGAAGCCGAAGAAGATCGCGTAGTGCGCCAGCACGTGAGGCCTGGGCACGAGACCGGCCGAGGTATCCGGACCGAAGCCCGGCATCGTCCCGCCTTCGTGCATGATGGACTGGGTGAGCATCGTCATCGGCACGACCCAGAACAGGCAGAGAGGCGTGGCGATGAGGATCGAGGGGATCGGCACGCGTGGAAGCCAGCGGAACACGACGACCACGAGCGCGAAACCGACAACCAGCCAGCAGAGGTGCCACAGGAACCACAGGTGGTGGAAGAACGGGAAGAGCATGAGCGCCCGGAGCACGGCTTCGAGAATCACCCGGAGAGGGCCTGCTTCCGATCCCTGACCATCTCCCGCCTCTGCTCCTGAGGACGCCCATGGATTCGCCAGCCCCGAGATCGCGCCGCGGTCTTCGAGCATCGTCCGGATGCCGCCCCGGCCCGCCACGACGGCATCGAAGTCGACGGGGGGCAACTGGAGAAGACCGGCGATGTACTCCGTCGTGCCCTGACCGTGCCGCATGGAGTCCAGCGGCGTCTCGAGGGAGTCGTTCCGCGCGTTGAACTCCGCGCCCGCATCGAGGAGCCGATCGGCCGCTTCGGCCCGGCCGAAGAAAGCGGCGGTATGGAGCGCCGTGTTCCGATCGCGGTACCGCGCGCTGGGATCGGCGCCGGCCTCCAGGAGATACTCGATCACATCGAGTTGATCGCCGATGACGGCCCAGGCGAGCGGGCTCTGACCGTAGATCGGCTCCGCGGCATCGAGCGCGGCGCCGCTCTCGACGTGGCGACGCACGGCGTCCAGATCACCGTACACCGCGGCGGTCCAGATATCCCTTCCCGTGTCGACCTCACCGGTGCCGTAGGTCGAGTTGCCGGACCCGGCCCAGATCACGATGACCCACATTGCCGGGACGATCGTCGCGCATCCCAGCCCGAGCGGGAGCGCGATTCGCTTTGCCCGGTGACGCAAGAGACCTCCAAGGCCGCGCTTCCGCCACAGCATCGCGGTGAAGAAACCGCTGAGCAGGAAGAACAGAGGCATGCGAAAGCCGTGGATCGCCGAGACGACGTACCCGAACTCCGGGGCCCGGACCCTGTCATGCACCACCCACGGGATGTCCATGAAGGAAAGCGCCGCGTGCAGACCGATGCCCAGGAGCATCGCGAACGCGCGCAGGGCGTCGAGGTCATGCCGACGCGGGTCTGAGGGACTCGCCGACCGAGACGCGCCGGCGATCACGCACCGGGCGACTTCGGTTCGGCTCATCATGGTGGCGAGTATACCCCTCCGGTGGGAGGCGCTTGCGAACACGAACGGAGGGCATCGAGTTTCAGATCGAGCGGCTCCACCCAGAGATTCCACCGTCGGCGGGCGTTCGCGCCGAATGAACGCGGCTGATCACGCAGCGCGGCGGGTGACGCACTCGAGCTGGCCGTACCGATCGAGCCATCCGAGCATGGCCTGGACGCTTCCGGTCGCGAGGGCGATCGTGCTGTCGGCGGCGCCGTAGTAGAGGTTCAGCGTGTCGCCGTCGTCGGCGATGGTGTAGCCGCACGGGAACACGACGTTTCCGACGTCACCGACGAGCTCGTACTGCTCGTGCGGGCCGAAGATCCAGCGGTCACCGCGACGGATGAGCTGCTCGGGGTTTTCGCGATCGAACAGCGCCAGCCCGAGGCGGTAGATCGAGGCGTCGCACGTTTCGCGCACGCCGTGGTAGATCATCAGCCAGCCGCGATCGGTCTCGATGAGCGGCGGGGAGAGACCGATCTTCCGCGCGTCCCACCAGGCGCCGGCGCGCGCCTCGAGCATGATGCGATGATCGCCCCAGTGCCTGAGGTCAGGCGAGTAGCTGATCCAGATGTGCGCGCCCCGCGTCGTGATCGGCCGGTGGATCATCGCCCAGCGACCGCCGATGCGATACGGAAGCAGCGCGGCGTCCTTGTCGTCCGGCTGCATGACGACGCCGAGCCGCTCGAATGACCGGAAGTCCTCGGTCAGCGCGAGGGATACGCCCGGCCCGCCGGAGGAGTAGGACGTGTACGCGACGGCGTACTGGCCGAGTTCCTCGACGAACGTGATGCGCGGATCCTCGAGACCCCAGATCTCCTCCGGGTGCCGGTCGATGTCGGCCGCGAACGTCGGCTCGGGATCGATCTCCCAGTCCGAGACCCCGTCCTTCGATCGGGCGACGGACAGGTGCGAGTGCCCGCGCCGGTCTTCGACCCGGCAGAGCAGCACCGTCGTGCCGTCGGCGAGCTTCGTCGCGCCGGGGTTGAGCACCGTGTTCGCGGCGTACGGCCAGTCGGCGGCGGTGAGGATGGGGTTCCCCGTGTGCCGGCGAAAGAGGATCTCGTGGTGGGGGCTGAGAGGCGGCGCGACCATAGACCGATGCTCCTGTGCGCGAGGTGTCGCCCTCCCCTTGCACAGACTCATCGGCGCGAACCCGACGTCGGTTCAGCGAGATGCCGAGGGGACGTCCTTGCTCCTCGCCTCGGTGGCGGACCCCGGCTGGATCACGATCTCGACCTCGCCGGCGGCCGGGCCGGACCGGAGCGTCTCATAATCAGCGACGCGGATCTCGATTCGCGACATGAGGAAGGCAAGCGTCGACTCGGCCCCCTGGTTGGCGTTCACCGCGCCCCGGTGGACGCCGTCGTGGCAGCCGCCGGTGGTCGGGTCGCAGACCGGGCGACCGAGGTCGTTGCCGCCGAGGAACCAGTCGAACGCCCGCCGCGCTTCGTCGAGCCACATCGCGGCGCCCGTCGCCCGATGAGCCGCCATGGTGGCCGAGATCGTCGCGTGGGCCTCGATGGGCTGCTGGTCGTACACGGCGCGTTCGCCGCCGCGCGGGTAGAAGCCATCGCACCCGATCGGCAGGAAGTGCCCGATGTCCGACGTCTGCACGCGGCACAGCCACGTGAGGGTGCTCAAGGCGACCTCGCGCATGTCCTCGTCGTCGAGGCACGAAGCGGCGACGAGCAGGGCGTGCGGCAGCTTCGCGTTGCAGTAGGTCACGTACTCCTCGAACCACTGCCAGTCGGTGTCCGACGAGGCTCGGTACAGCGACATGAGTCTGTCGGCGAGATCGCGGAGCGTACGCTGGGCCGTCCGGTGTCCCGGCAGACGCTTGAGGTACTCGGCGATGCCGATCATCGAGAACGCCCATGCCCGGGGGCTGGTGAAGCCCTCGACGACGGGGAGCGCCGCGTCGAAGTGCCGGATGGCCCACTCGCGCGTCGTCTGCTTCGAGCAGCGGTCGATCAGCGTACCCAGCGCCCACAGCGAGCGGCCGTGGCTGTCCTCCGAACCGACGTCCTCGAGCCAGTGTCGATGGTCGTAGGCGAGGAAGTTGCGAAAGCGGCCGCACTCGGGGTTGAACGCGTACTGAAGAAACGACATGTATCGTGAGGCCAGGCCGACCAGTTCGTCGGTGGCGCTGTTCATCACGTCGTCGAGCATGAGCACGAGGATGAGCGCCCGGGCGTTGTCGTCCGTCGAGTATCCCTCGTCGTAGTTCGGGACAGCGTGGGTGCTGTGCTGGAGCATGCCCGTGCCGTCGGTCATTCGCCTCAGGTGGGCGAGGTTGATCACCGGCAGCGTTTCGCCGCGGTGTTCCCGGGCGACGACCGGAGTTCGCTTCCGCGGCGCGAGACGACATCGCTCGAAGAGATCGAGGTACTCGAGCGCGACGGCGCTCCACGTCATCGCTCGACCGGAGAGGAAGGCGCGCTTGCGCATCGCATCGCGCTGCACCTCGTTGTCCAGCAGATCGTTGACCGCGTCGGAGATCGCGCCGGGATCGTCGAAGGGAACGAGCACGCCGCGCTCGTCGGCGAGAAGCTCCTCCGCGTGCCAGTACGGCGTGGACACCACCGCCTTGCCGGCGCCGACGGCGCGGGCGAGCGTGCCGGAGCAGATCTGCGCCTTGCTCAGGTACGGCGTCAGGTAGATCTCGGCGGCGCCGATGAACTCGTCCAGCTCGGCGTCGCTGACGAACCGGTTGTGGAAGATCACGTTCTTCTCAACGCCCAGTTGCCGCGCCAGCCGCTGGAGACCGATGCGGTACACCTCGCCCTGGTCGCGCAGCAGGTGTGGATGCGTAGCCCCGACGATCAGGTACAGCGCCTCCGGATGCCGCTCGACGATTCGGGGCATGGCCTCGATCGCCTGCTCGATGCCCTTGCCGGGCCCGATGAGGCCGAAGGTCAGCAGGACATGCCGCCCGGCCACGCCGAACTTGTCCTTGTAGAAGCTCGGGTCCACGAACGCCATGGACGGGATGCCGTGGGGGATGACCTCGACCTGCTGGCTCGGAACGTCGTAGACCTCCCGGAGAAGCTCGCCGCCGCGCTCACTGAGCATCACGAACCGGTCGACCACGTCGACCAGCCCCTTCATGACCTCCCGCTGGTCGTTCGTCGGGTCGGCGAGAACCGTGTGGAGGGTGGCCACGACCGGCATGCTGAGACCGCGCAGCAGGGCAAGCACGTGCCGGCCCGCGGGGCCGCCGAAGATGCCGAACTCGTGCTGCAGGCAGACGACGTCGACGTCGTGGAGGTTCAGGAAGTCCGCCGCCTGCCGGTAGGAGTCGAGCTTCTTCTCGCTGATCTCGAACCACACCGGGTCGGGATAGTCGTACCCCTCCGGCACGTCGTTGACCGGCGCGATGAAGATCTCCGCTCTCCCGGCGTTCGTCAGGGCGCGGCAGAGATCGTAGGTGAAGGTGGCGATACCACAGCGACGCGGGATGCAGTTGCCAACGAGCGCGACACGCTTCACGGCGGGGTCACGCTTCGAGGTCAGCGGGAATCTTCCAGTCATGCGCGCATTCTACGGAAGCGCCGCGTGTCAGGCGTTACCATGCCCGAGAACGCGATCAAAGGCATCGCGATCTTCACGAACTTCCGCTTGGTGTGGATATCATGACGGTTGCCGTTCGACGACTTCCCGACCGTATCCCGCGCGATCCGGCCCGCACGATCCTCCGGTACTTCAGTCCCGGAAGCGATGCCCGCATCGCGGCCGTCGTGGGACGTGTGCTCGACCTTGACGAGACCGAGGCAGCCGAGACGCTCGATCGCTGCATCCAGACCTTCGCGCCGCGACATAACGATCTCATGGGGCACTTCGAGGACCACTTCGCGCGGGGCCGCGTACGAATCCCGACGCTCGGCGCGATCAGCGACGTGAAGAAGAAGCTCATCGGGGCGTACTTCACGATGGAGTACGCGTACGCCTCGGCGGCGCTGTTCAATCCGTCGATCGTCCCGGCCCTGCACCAGGGCCCCGCCGGTGGCGACACCCGGTTCATCATGAGCCTGCGGGCCGTCGGCGAGGGGCACATCTCGTCGGTCGTTCTCCGGACCGGAACGATCGATGCCGAGTGCAACCTCACCTTCGACCCGGTGGACGAACGCACCTCCCGCCTCCGCGCCGAGGAGAATCGCGGGTTCGAGAAGCCCCGCTTCCTCCGGAAGCTCATCGAGGTCAGCAGCTACACCGACCCGATCGGGAGAATCCTCGATCGCCTCGGCAACGAGTTCTCCGAGACCGAGCTGCTCGACGCCATCGAGAGCTGTCGCAAGGACGATGATGATCAGCCGGGCATCGCCACCGCCGCCGAGACGCTCGCGTGGATGGCGGACTGCAACTACCGGATCCAGCTCCCGGGGCCCGACGAGCTGAACGATCTCGTGATGCTCCCGGCGAGCCCGAACGAGTCCAAGGGCATCGAGGACATGCGCCTGGTGCGCTTCGTCGATGACGACGGCTCGGTCACCATCTACGGCACGTACACGGCGTACAACGGGTCCCGCATCCTGCCCCAGCTCATCGAGGTGCGCGAGCACACCCGCCAGCTCGAGGTGCTCATGCTCGGCGGGAACTGCGCGCAGAACAAGGGCATGGCCCTGTTCCCGCGCCGGATCGACGGCTGGTACGCAATGCTCGGACGACTCGACGGCGAAAACCTCTATTACCTCACGTCCGACAACGTGCGCTTCTGGAACAAAGCCACGATCATTCAGGTGCCGCGCTTCCCCTGGCAGATCATGCTGATCGGAAACTGCGGCTCGCCCATCGAGACGGAAGAAGGCTGGCTGGTCCTGACGCACGGCGTCGGAACGATGCGCCGCTATTGCATCGGCGCCTCCCTCTTCGATCTCGAGGACCCGACGAAGCTCATCGGCCAACTCTCCGAGCCCCTGCTCATGCCGTGTCCCGAGGATCGCGGCGGCTACGTGCCGAACGTGGTCTACTCCTGCGGCGGCATGGTGCACCGCGGGCGGCTGATCCTCCCGTACGGCATCAGCGACGTGGAGACGGGCTTTGCCGTCATCGAGCTGGACGAGTTGCTGGCGGCGCTCAAGGCATAGGAAACACCGCCCCGCGGAATCCTCAGTGCTAAAATGCCGCTCGGTACGCCCCGATGGAATAGCATCGATGATCGATCCCCAGAACATCGTTCGAGCGATCGCCTCGCACGCGACGTGGAAGTACCGCCTGCGCCAGGCCATCGCGACCGGCACGAGTGAGTGGACCGTCCCCGGCGTACGCGTCGACGATCAGTGCGACTTCGGCGTCTGGCTGCGGTCTCTCTCGAAGGTGGAGCAGCTCAGCGAGCACTGGAAGACCGTGCAGGCCCGCCATCGCGAGTTCCATCGCGCGGCCGCCGACGTTCTGGAGTTGGCGCTCGCCGGGCGCGGGAGCGAGGCGACGGAGGCCATCGCCCCGCACAGCCACTTCGCCGATGTCTCGAAGAACCTGACCCTCGCGATGATGGCCTGGAAGGAAGACGTCACCACGAACGCGGGCGGTTGAGCGGCGGCGACTGCTCCGCCGCGTCGGCCGGTGGACGCCTACGATGGGCATCTCGGGCCCCGCCCGCTCCCCCTACTCCCTCAACCGAACCAGGCCCCGCATGTCCATTGAAACCGTTCTGCGCTTCGCGCAGCTGGGGCTCTCCGCCCCGATCCTCCAGGCGATCGACGAGATCGGCTACGAGACACCGTCGCCGATCCAGGCTCGGTGCATCCCGCAGATGATCGCAGGTCGCGACCTTCTGGGGCAGGCTCAGACCGGGACGGGCAAGACGGCGGCATTCGCCCTGCCGATCCTGTGCCGGGTCGACCCCCGACGCTCGTCGACCCAGGCGCTCGTCCTGACGCCGACCCGCGAGCTGGCCATCCAGGTGGCGGAGGCGATCCACGCGTACTCCCGGCACGTCGAGGGCGTGCACGTTCTGCCGATCTACGGCGGCCAGCACATCGGCGCGCAGCTTCGCCCGCTGCGGCGCGGCGTTCATGTCGTCGTCGGCACCCCGGGACGGATCATCGATCACCTCGATCGCGGCACGCTGAAGCTCGACAACGTCGAGATCGTCGTGCTCGACGAGGCCGACGAGATGCTCCGCATGGGGTTCATCGAGGACGTCGATCGAATCCTGGAACAAACCCCGGCCACCAAGCAGGTCGCGTTGTTCTCCGCAACGATGCCTTCGGAAGTGCGTCGCATCGCCAAGCGGCATCTCCGGGATCCGGAGATGATCACGATCGAGACGGCGACCAGCACGGTGGCCACCGTGCAGCAGCGCTACCTGATCGCGCCGTGGCGTCAGAAGCTCGACGCGATGACGCGCATCCTGGAGGCCACCGACTTCGACGCCATGCTGATCTTCGTTCGCACGAAGGTGGCGACGCTGGAGCTGAGCGAGAAGCTCGAGGCTCGTGGCCATGCGAGCGCGGCGCTGAACGGAGACATGACGCAGCCCCTGCGCGAACGCACCGTGAAGCGCCTGCGCGACGGCTCTCTCGACATCGTCGTCGCGACGGATGTCGCGGCCCGCGGTCTCGACGTGAGCCGGATCTCCCACGTCGTGAACTACGACATTCCCAACGACACCGAAGCGTACGTCCACCGGATCGGACGGACCGCTCGGGCCGGGCGCGAAGGCGAGGCGCTCCTGCTCGTCGAGCCGCGCGAGAAGCGCATGCTCCGCGCCATCGAACGCGCGACGGGCCAGCCCATCACGCCGATGTCGCTGCCGAGTACGGCTGCGGTGACCGACCGCCGCGTTGCTCGCTTCAAGCAGGCCATCAACGACACGATCGAGTCGCAGGACCTGAACTTCTTCGACGACGTGCTCGCCTCCCTGCGCGACGAGCACGAACACTCCATGGACAAGATCGCCGCGGCCCTGGCGTACATCGTGCAGCAGGAACGTCCGCTCCGGGCGCCTGAGCCAGCGGACGACCGACCGAACGGCCCGCCCCGCCACAGCAAGGGAGCCACGTCGCCGGACGCCTGGGTGAGCTACCGGCTGGAAATCGGCCGCGAGGACGGCGCCGAGCCCCGGCACATCGTCGGCGCAATCACCAACGAGACGGGTCTCGACGGGCGCAGCATCGGCCGCATCAAGGTGCTCGACACGCACAGCCTCGTCGATCTTCCCGCGACCATGCCGAAGCAGATCGTCCAGCAACTCCAGACGATCGAGATCTTCGGTCGAGCGTTGCGCGCCAGCATGGGTCACAAACGGAGCGCGAAGCACGGGGCAGACCGCTTGCGCGGCGCACCGAAGAAGTCAGGCGCTCACCCGAAAGCGGCGAAGCACGGCAAGAACGCCAAGAACGGAAAGCACGCCCACGTCGGGAAGCACGCCAAGGCCGGCAAGTCCGGAAAGGGCAAGCCCAAGAAGGCGAAGTCGCGGCAACGCTGACACACGGTCGGCAACGAGCGAGAGCGGTCGTCGTCGCGTGCAAGGCACGCTACAATCGCCCTCCGACCTGTTCCGTGGAGGAAGCGTGATGGGACTGTTCACCTGGTGGGCACGGGTCCGCGGTGCACGAACGCGGGTGCTCACCGAGGATGCGCTGAAGCACATGCACGCATGCGAGTGGCGCAGTGCTCAGGCAACGACGGCATCGCTGAGCGGAGCACTGCGTCTCTCGCCGCGCAAAGTGGTTCGACTCTGCCAGCGGATGCAGGAGCAGGGTTGGATCGAGGTGGCGGGAAGCGGCCTGCGCCTGACGGCCACCGGGCAACGCGTCGCGCTTCAGGTCATCCGTGCCCACCGGCTGTGGGAGCGATACCTCGTGGACGAGGCCCGCGTGCGTCTTCGCGACGTGCATGCGATCGCGGATCGGCTCGAGCACAAGCGATCCCACGAGCGGTTGCAGGCCATGGACGTTGCGCTGGGGTTTCCGACCACGGATCCGCACGGCGATCCGATCCCGACCGCCGAGGGGCGCATCGAGAGAACCGAGGCCGACTCCGTGCCGCTGCCGGAGTGGCCCGTCGGCAGGCCCGCGGTGGTCGTCCATCTCGAGGACGAGCCGAAGTCGGTGTTCTCCCAGATCGCGGCGCTCGGGCTCCGTCCCGGGCAGCGGGTCCGGATCATCGAGGCCGACGAGCACCGGATCGTCTTCGCCGACGACCAGACCGAGCATGTGCTCTCGCCGGTCGTCGCGGCGAACGTCTTCGTCGCCCCGGCGGAGACGCCCGAGCCGACGGAGACGATCGAAGTGCTCTCGTCGCTGAAACTCGGCGATCAGGCCATCGTGCACGGGCTCGACGCCGCGTTGCACGGTTACACGCGCCGCCGCCTGCTCGATCTGGGCGTGACGAGCGGTGCGTCGATCACGGCGGAATACGCGGGGTTCTTCGGCGATCCCATTGCCTTTCGTGTGCGCGGAGCGCTCATCGCGCTTCGCCGCGAGCAGGCGGATCACGTTCTCGTCCGCACCAACGGCGACGGCGGAAGCGTGGAGCACGCGCATGGCTGAATGCGATACGTGCTCGAGCTGCGCCTCGTCGGCCGACCTGGCTCGGATGGGTCTCGACGTCGGCCGCTTCGACTATGTCGTGGCGCTTGCCGGGAATCCGAACACGGGCAAGAGCAGCGTCTTCAACGCGCTCACCGGGCTGCGCCAGCACACCGGCAACTGGCCCGGCAAGACCGTCACCCGCGCGGAGGGCGGTTACCGGTTCCGCGATCGGCGCTACAAGCTCGTCGACCTGCCCGGAACGTACTCGCTGCTCTCCACCGCGCAGGACGAGGAGATCGCCCGCGATTTCATCCTCTTCGGCCGTCCGGACTGCACGATCGTCGTGGCAGACGCCACGTGCCTGGAGCGCAACCTGAACCTCGCGCTTCAGGTGCTCGAGATCAGCGATCGCGTGGTCCTGTGCGTCAACCTGATGGACGAAGCTCGACGCAAGCGGCTGGAGATCGACGTGGACGCCTTGTCGCGCGACCTCGGCGTGCCCGTCGTCGGCACGAGCGCGCGAACGGGCGAAGGCCTGCCGTCGCTGCTCGAACAGGTCGAGCTGGTCGCCACGGGCCAGGCGAAGACCTCACCCCACCGTGTCATGAGCGACGGCGCATTCCAGGAGGCGGTCGCCGAACTCACCCCGATGATCGAGCGGCTTGCCCCGGGCCTGCCCAATGCGCGCTGGGTCGCCGTACGCTTGCTCGATGGCGATCTGCGCGTGCAACGAGCCCTGATCGGCGGCGAGTTCGCGACGATTGCTCAGCGCCAGCACTCCCTCGAAGAACGCGTTCCGTTGACCGTCGGCGCGGCGGAGGGGGAGCCATGACTTCGATGCCCGCGCAGGCGGGTGCGGCCGATGCCGAAGCGCTGCTCGCACGCGCCGCGGAGCTCCGCCATGAGCTGGGCGCGACGTTCCGTGACGACCTCGTCGAGGCGATCTACCACGACGCGGCGAAGATCACCGGGCGCGCCGTCACGGTGCGCGGCAAGCGGACGTGGGACTGGGATCAGCGGCTCGACCGGTTGATCACCTCGCCGGTGCTCGGCCTGCCGCTGATGCTGCTGTTGCTCGCCATCGTGTTCTGGCTCACGATCAGCGGCGCCAACTACCCCTCGCGGATGCTGGCCTCGGGGCTGTTCTGGGTCGAAGGCGCGGGGAGCAGGCTCTTCGAGTCCATCGGCGCGCCGTGGTGGCTCACCGGACTCGTCTGGCACGGGGTGTACCGATGCCTGGCCTGGGTCGTCTCGGTGATGCTGCCGCCCATGGCGATCTTCTTCCCGCTGTTCACGATCCTCGAGGATCTCGGCTACCTGCCTCGCGTCGCGTTCAACCTCGACCGTCTGTTCAAGAAGGCCGGCGCGCACGGCAAACAAGTGCTGACGATGAGCATGGGGTTCGGCTGCAACGCCGCGGGCGTCATCGCGTGCCGCACCATCGACTCGCCGCGCGAGCGGCTCATCGCGATTCTGACGAACAACTTCGTGCCGTGTAACGGGCGCTGGCCGACGATCATCCTGTTGGCGACGGTCTTCGTCGGCGCAGCCGCCCCGCCGACCGCGGCATCGGCGGTCGCGGCGGGCTCCGTGGTCATGGTCGTGTTGATCGGCTTCCTGATCACGCTGCTCGTATCGGCGATCCTCTCGCGCACGGTCCTCAAGGGAGAGCCGTCGGCGTTCACGCTCGAACTGCCGCCGTACCGCCGACCGAGCTTCCTGCGAATCATCTACACGTCGATGATCGACCGGACGTTGTTCGTGCTCTGGCGCGCGATCATCTTCGCCGCCCCGGCCGGCGCGGTGATCTGGCTGCTCGCGAACACCCATGCCGGGGGCTCGTCGATCGCTCAGCATTGCGTGGAGGCGCTCGATCCACTCGGCCGCGCGATCGGCCTCGACGGCGTGATCCTGCTCGCCTACGTCATCGCGATCCCCGCGAACGAGATCGTCGTGCCCACGATCCTGATGCTGTACCTCGGCCAGTCGATGATGACCAAGGAGTTCGAGACGGCCCAGGATTGGCGCGACCTCTTCGTCGGCGCTCACGGATGGACGTTGCTCACCGCGGTCAACCTGATCCTGTTCTCCCTCCTCCACAACCCGTGCTCAACGACGATCTACACGATGTGGAAGGAGACGAAGTCGGCGAAGTGGACCACGCTCGGCGCGTTGATGCCGCTGGCGCTGGCGTTCGCCGTCACGTTCCTCGTCGCGCAGGTGTGGAGGCTGCTGGTGTAAGCAGGCATTGCGTCGCAACCGAGAATCGTCGTTCGCGATTGACTCCAGCAGCCGACGCAACCGAATCACCGCCAGCGACTTGCGCTCATAGCCCTGCTGCCGTCACCTGGGATGTTGTCCCGCAACGCCAGGTTGGACGTACCATGGAATCGAAACCCGGGAGACACCATGGTGAGCAGCCAGCCAGAGTCCACACCGCCGGAGGTCGCCGAAACCGAGGTTGAGGCGACGCCGAGTCCAGGCGTGAGCACATCGCGGTTTCACGGTCTGTCGGACAAAGCGAAGATCTCGATCATCCTGGCCGCCACCGTCATGGCGGTCACGAGCCTGATCTGGGGCGTCGTCAGTTGGCGCGCGGTCAACGACGACATGCGATTCGACGGCAAGGACTACGACGAACTCGCCAAATTCTTCGCTGGTATCCAGTCGGGGACGAACCATGACACGTACCTGATGACGCACGTCATCGACCTGCACGTCCAGATGCAGAGGATCACGAACGACCAGGGACTGAAGTCATTGGCGGTGAGCATGTGCGTCGCGCTGATCGCCGTGGGTTTCGCGCTCTTCCTGCTGGGGGCGGATGGCACCTTCGCTCTGGCGGCGGAGGACAAGTCCGGCCCCTCGGTCACGCTTCAGGGCACGGCACCGGGGTTGCTCTGCTTCGCCCTGGCCGCGATCGTCATGGGCATTGTCGTGACGACGGGTGCCGATCTCAAGATCACTCCGGGGCAGTTGCCGAATCCGCCTCTTCCCCTCCCACGAACGGTCGAGGACGCCAACGCCGTCTTCAGCCTCTGGCGCCGGACACAACCTGCCCCGCCCGCCACGATTCCTCTCCCCGAGCGGTCCGAGACAGTGGAAGCCCACGCTCCCCCCGACGCCAGCGAGCTTCATGACATCTTCAACGTCGAACCCGAGGAGGAATGAGATGCGACTCCGGGCAGTCTTGCTGAGCATCGTCGGCCTTCTGGTGCTTTCTCCCCACGGGTTCGCCGCGGACGACACGCCATCGTCATCGACGGAGCTACTCTTCGCCGGAGAGGCGCTCAAGGCGCACTGCGCGGAGGTGAAGCGGAAGTTCAAGCGCGAGTATCGAGCAGATCCGGAACTGATTGCGAACCACCTGGTGTTCTATGAGCGCTGCGTCCTGATGCGCAACCTGATGTTCCTCATGCACCAGGAGTTCAGATCCCACGACTCGTCTCACCCCAAGGCCAGCTCGTACTGGTCGGAGGCTCTGGCAAGTTGGCAAGCCGTCGTGCAGCGCGACGCCTTGACTCTTCGCCTGCGCAGCGTCTCAGGAACCTACGCCGCCCAAATGGCATTCGAGTTCGAGAGCTTCTCCATCGACGAGCCGTGGCCGCAGTTCCTGGGGAAGTGGCAGGGCTGGCCCTGGGATCCGGATCCCGATCCGATCTTCATCGGCATCAATCCGGGCAAGCCGGGTCCCACGGAGAAGAAGCTGTACCTATACGAAGACCTCCTCCGGTACGGTCGACCGGGCACTCCCGGGGCAACGGAGACCCCCGTGTCCCTGCTCGACAGCCTGGCTGCCTACCTCGAGATCGCTCCCAAGGAGCATTTGAGCGGGCAATCGGCGCTCCGTCGTCGGCAGGATGTCTGGGCGGCGACGCTCGAGCGTTTGCCGACTCTCAGCAACGAGCAGGTCGCCGCGCTCGCCAAGAACGTCGATCGAAAGGACCTGACCTCCGTCGTCTCTCTGGCTGCTCTGTTGAGAACGAACTCGTCGGAGTCTTTGAGAGCACTCGAGGCGAAGGTCGATGCGACCCCCCGAACGGGCAACAGTCTGATCAAGCAAGTGATCCAGAACCAGGAGGCGCCGGTCGACAACGCCTGGCTGTCCTACCAACTCTGGCGCGAGGGAGGCGCCTTCAAGCGCCAGCCCGTGGAGATCAAGGCGCAGGGACAGAGCTTCCAGAATTGCGTGTATATGGGCCACGATGTTCTTGGCGGCAAGCCACGGTTCATCATCGGCGCCACGGGTGAGCCGGCGCCCACGGCCGAGATCAAGTTCGACCCGATGCTGATCAGGCAGATCCGAGTTCAGGAGGCGAGCAAGGCGGGGGACGGTCCCTGAAGATCATCCGTAGTTCTGGAGCGACCAGCCCCACACCGCGCCGACCTCGTCCCTGACCAGCGCACCGATGTCCTCTTCGCGCCACAGGATCATCGCGGCGCTTCGAGTGATGCGCCGCTCCCGGGCCGTCGTCGCGTTCTTACCGAGTTTCAGCTCGTCGGCGTAGAAGTCGTCGTACTGCGCCGCGTTCACCGCAAGGGCCGCTGCCGGTGGTACGGCCGTCGTCCTCGTGGTCTTCTTCTTCTTCCTCGTCGTCCTCTTCCTCGTCGTCTTCTTCTTCCTCGTCGTCTTCTTCCTCGTCGTCTTCTTCTTCGCTACTTTCTTCGCCGTCTTCCTGCGTGACTTCTTCCTGGCCATGGTGACGCTGCTCCCTTTCGAGACCTACTTGCCGATCCAGAACCTGACCAGACGATCGCGGGCCTGCCGATACGCCCGCGCCTCCCGTGATCTCTCAGCGAGGTCGTCGATGTGCGGACGAAGATCGTCACCGGACACGCTCGCGCCGGAGATGGTCACCGCTTGGCCGCGATCCGCAGCCAGCTCGAGTCCCTTGATCGCTCGCTTCCTCTGCGCGCGATAGGTCAGGTAACCACCGAAGTTCGTTGCAGGCTTCTCGACGAACGTGAGGCTCAGGTTTCTCGAGTCGTACCTCGGATGCTCGCGCGGCATGTACCGGATCATTCTGTCGAGCGACGATCTCGCCTCGATCGCTGCCTTGTCGCCGGCCATCGCGAGCGCATCGAGCGCGTCGTACATCGCGGCGTCCGCCTCCGTGCGATAGACCTGCGCCGCCGGGCTGATCGGGACGGCGGGCACACTGATCGATGAATCGAGCAGTGCGTGCGTCGGGATCGGGCGACCCAGCTCACCATCGACCCCGATCGGCACGTCGAAGCCCAGGTATCCCACGACGAGGGGGTTTTCGAACGTCTCACTCATCGACACCGAACGCGCCGACGCCGCGGTGAACCGGAAGCTCGCGCCCGGGGCGAACTCCTGCAGGCGATCGACCGCCGACTGTCTCACGTCCCGCTTGCCCTCGGCCTTCTGGATCGCCTCCCCGTGTCTGTCGTCGTACGCCTTCTGCGCCTCGGCGAGGTCCTTCTTCTCGTCCGTGACATTGGTCTCGGCGCCGGCGAGTTCCTGCTCCGCCTGCGCGATCCTCGCATCGTCGGGGGGGCGCTCGGCGCGGGCGGCTTCGAGCGCCTCGTGCTTGTCCTCCCGGGTCCTGATCGCCGTCTCGAGGTCCTCCTTCGCCTGCGCGAGAGACTGTCCCTCCGGCGAGGCATCGGCCGTCGCTCGGGCGGAGGTGACCGCCTGGTTCGCTTCATCTCGCTCGGTCACCGCTCGGCTCAGTTCCCCCTCCCGCTCGGTCTTGCGAGACTCGGTCCGTGCCGCGAGTTGATCCGCGCTCAGGCCGGCGTCGGCGCCCGAACTCGCGGTCGGGGCGCCCGTGCCTCCCATCGCGTTCAGCCTCTCGACGCCCCGCAGGAACGTCTCCTGGCCGGCCCGCCGCGTGTCTTCGTTTCCGCTCGGCGTCTCGGGCAGGAACAGTTCCACGGGGCGCGCGGCCCCCGCATCGGCCCCCGCTCCGAACGATCGCGCGTCGTTCAACTGCACGTCGATCGCGCCGAGCAGGTAGACGCGGGTGATCACGCGCAAGTAATTCTTGGGGCGCTCGCCGGGTCCGACACCGAAGTTCGAGAGAAAGTCCTGTCGCGCCGGCGTTTCATCGGCCCACTTCGCCGTGAGCTGCTCATACACCGACATGGTGTCGAGGCCGACCGTTCGGGCGTCTTTCAGGGTGATGGTCCCCGACGCCGACTGTGTCGCCAGCAGGCTCAGGCCGACCGGCACACCGCTCACCGGGATGGCCATGTTGAGTCCGCCGGCCTTGGTCACGGTGAAGGCATAGGACGGGAACGCCGCCGACGGCGCGGACGCCCACTTCGCCTCGAGCCAGTCCTTCGGGAGCGTGGTGGCCCCCGTCCCGCCGAGGAAGGAGTTCTCGTAGAACTTGCCGTATCCCGTGGGGTTCAGCCGCGCGAGGTGGTTGTCCAGCGGCAGGAAACCGTCGGCCTTGTAGATCCTCTGCTGCTCGTCGATCGGCGTCTGCACCAGGAAGACGTCACCCGGCTGCACATCCTGCGTCAGCGGATACACCGCGATCACCTGGCTGGCGCGGATCGTCTCGCACCAGTCCTTCGCCACCCGATGCAGCTGATCGCGGCGGCTCATGCCGCCGCAGCCCACAGGCAGGAGCACGGCCGCGACGACGGCCACTGTGAGGATCTGTTTCTTCACGATGGGTTCCTCCGGTGACTGCACGGGTTGCCCGCGTGCATGGCGCCCACCAGAGTACCCGCTCCCACATCAGCCGGGCCCGTCGATCGAGTCCGACTCCATGACCGCTACCCGACGCGGTTGCGCGGCGGTACTCGGTGCGGAACTCTAACTCTGATCGAATCAGGCGCTTACGCACTCCACCGCCTGATCCGAGTCAACGCAGACCCCGAACCGGGATCGTCACCTCCGCCCGCCAGACGCCTTCGTCGTCGCGGGCGATCGACGCGATCGGCGCACGCTGTGCCTCCGCCTCACGTCGTGCATCGCCGGCCAGGCGCGGATCGTCTTCGAAGAAGAACTCCGAGGCCCGCAAGAGAACGCCGTTTTGCTCGACGTTGTAGTGCACGTGCGCGGGTTCGTCCGGAGCCTCGTACTCCGGCGCGTAGTATCCCGGCCGGATCGTGCGGACGACGACGGTCCCCGTCTCATCCGTCAACGCGAAGCCGAACTGCCGCGGGTTCCAGCTTTCGTTCTTCGTCCACGGCTGGTAGTAGCCGACGGCATTCACATGAACGAGCCCGACCCCGACCCCCGCTCTCCGAACGGGAGGCTCGATCGCTTCCGGTGGCTCACGGTGCCCCGCGACGATCCGCACCGTCAGGATCATCGGCTCGCCCGGCTCATCGGGGCCGACCATCGAGATCGATTGCTCGCGCGCGCTCGCCTCGAGAAGCTCGTAGATCCGCGGACGCCACCGTGGATCATCCAGGAGGGGGCGGAAGTCGTCGGAGCACAACACATCCGACGGCGTCGGGTACCCGGCGTGCATGCAGCCTTCCAACGCGGTGAACGCATCGGTGAAGTCGCGGGCCTTCGCCAGGGACGCCGCGCGTTCGTACGAGTCCACCGCCTCATCCCGATCCCCGGCTCCCACGCAGGATGTCAGGACGCCGAGCATCACGCCGGTCAGGAAGAGTCGTTGCATGACACAGTCATACCCGATCCGTGGCATTCGCTTTGTCACGCCGCGGTAACGGACCATCGACGACCATCGAGGGACCGCACCTTCATCGTTCTCACGTCTCCGGAATGCACTTGCAGCTCGTCTTGATCGCTTCCTCCGCGCTCGCCCACGCGCGGTCGTACTCCCGGTGGACGGCGAGCGCCTCGTCGGCCATGCCCTGCTCTTCGAGCGCGCGGCTCAGGCCGTACAGCGACCAGCCGTTGCCCGGCCAACTCGCGAGGTCGTCGCGATAGACGCGCTCCGCGTCGGCGTACCGCCCGCTCTTCAGGTACACGGCGCCCAGCGTGTGGCGCACCGGCTGGAGCCACAGCGGCGGCTCGCCGTAGCCGAGCGTGTCCTCGATCACCACGGCCTCTTCGAGCAGGCCCGCGGCTTCCTCCCACTTGCCCTTCTGGAGCGCGATCTCGCCGTCGATGAACAGCTCGCTCACGAGGAGGAACTTCATGGCGGTGCCGTAGGTATCCCACATCGGCGTCTCGGGGATCGCCTTCATCGCGGTGCGGAACGCCATCTGCTCTCGCTCGGCGTTCTCGAAATCCTTCTTCGCCGCGTAGGCGATCGCGCGATGGGCTCGCCAGACCGCGGTCGTCGTCGGCATGTAGTCCGGCGGAGCCGGCTCGGCGAGCAGGTCGTCCCAGCGACCGAACCGCTTCTGCACGTCGTACACCGAGCACATCCACGGATCGATGAACGGCCCCACCCCGCGAAGCGCCTCCTCGGGCAGGTCGTCCCACATCGCGCGGGCGGCCGCCATCGCCTCGCGTTCGCGGCCGATCATCATGGCGGAGTACGCGAGCATGTGCGAGTTGTGCGTCATGTAGCCGTTCTGCATGCCCTGCTCGGGCGAGAGCGAACGGTAGCGGACGTCGCTGGCCATCGCCTTCCGGTTCTGCTCGATGGAGCGCTCCCACATGCCGACCTGCACGTAGATGTGCGACGGCATGTGCCGGAGGTGGCCGCTCGCCGGGACGAGATCGCACAGGCGCTCGGCGGCTACGAGCCCGCGCGCCTTGTCGTCGCTCGGCTCGACCGCGTGAATGTACAGGTGGTTCGCGCCGGGATTGTTCGGGGCCATGGCGAGCACCCGCTCGAGCGCCGCCACCGTCGTGACCGTGTCATCGCGGGCGGGTGAGCCGTCGGACTCGTACAGCTCCCACGGGTGCTGCACCATCATCGACTCCGCGTAGAACGTGCCGATGTCGGAGTCGTTCGGATACCGGGCCCAGACGCCGGCCATGGCATCGGCGAATGCGACCTCGAGGTGGGCACGGTCCTCGGGCGCCGGGTTCTCGTACCGATGGGCGAGCGCCTCGATCAGCGCTCGCTCCGCCGGCGTCTCATCGTTGATCCGGTCCCGCGCACTCTGGAGCGCCGCCCACGCCGCCACCGAGCGCGCCTCGGTCATCAGCGGATCGTTGTAGTTCGGCCCCTGCGCGTAGGCGATCCCCCACCACGCCATCGCGCAATCGGGGTCGATCTCCGCCGCCCGTGTGAACGAGCGCACCGCCTCATCGTGGTTGAAGGCGTAGAGCCAGTTGAGCCCCTGGTCGAAGTACCGCTGTGCCTCGGCCGAGTTCGTCGTCACCCGGCGCGTGTACGACCCCATGCCTTCGAATACCTGGGGCGTGCCGCCGGCACCGTAGGCCGGAGGGGCGGAACTGCTCGTCGTGCTCGCGGCGCATCCGCCCAGCAGCACACCGGCGGCGAGGAGGGTCAGGAAGTGCGTTCGATACCTCATGGTCGCTCCTCGTGTGCGGCTCTGTGGCTACGGGTTTCCGGGTGCGGTGCGGATCAGGCCATTGCGGGTTCCATCTCCGGCACCGGGCCCGCGAGCGTGTCGAACTCCGCCAGCGTCAGCCGATCGCCGGAGCAGATCTGCTGCCGATGCCGATGCAGATCCGGCATGCGCGTGTCGAGCCAGTGCCGGGCGAAGACCACCCGCGTTTCGTCCGTCGTCGCGTGATCGCAGAAGAGCGCGCCGACGATGAGGATGATCGCCATGTCGGTCAGCTTGCGGGCGCACAGCCGGCGGTAGTTCGGATCCGCGTCCTCCTTCACGAAGGCGGAGGCCGCCGCCAGGCTCGCGAGACCGGTGCGGATCTCCTCGACCCTGGGCGCGATGTCCGCGGGCCAGTCACGATCCAGCAGTTCCAGGACGACTGCCTCCGCGATGCCGGTCGTCACCGCTCCCACCGCCGCGACGATCTGTAGTTGGGTGGTGCCCTCGTAGATCGACGTGATGCGGCTGTCGCGGAGGAGCCGCTCCAGCGGGTAGTCGTGCATGTAGCCGTTGCCACCCATGACGGAGATGGAGTTCATCGCCACCCGGGTGCACATCTCCGACGCGTAGTACTTGCTCATCGGCGTGAGCATGCCGTTCTGCTTCTTGTACCTGCGGGAGTCGGCCTTCGCCTGCTTGCGCGCCTCGTCGTCGGGAAACTCGTCCGTCTCCACGGCCCGCATGGCGCCGTACTGAAGATCGACGCGGCTACTGGAGAAGTAGGTCAGCGCCCGCGCCGCGTGCAGATCGATGCTGCTCTCGACGAGCAGATCCCGCACCGCGGGAAAGGTCTCGATCTCGGTGCCGAACTGCTTCCGCTCGTGGGCGTACTGCCTGGCGACGCGGTAGGCCGCCTCGCCGATGCCGCACGCCTGGGCAGCGATCCCCATACGCGCCCCGTACATCAACGCCATCACGTACCTGATCAGGCCTTGCTGACGCTCGCCGATCAACCTTCCGGGGGCGTTGTCGAAGAGCAGCTCGCATGTCGGGCTGCCGTGGATCCCCAGCTTGTTCTCGAGGCGACGGACCTGGACCTCCGGTCCCTTCTCGACGAGGAACAAGCTGAGGCCGCGACCGTCGGTGATCTCCGGCTCGCTCCGCGCCATCACGAGCAGCACGTCGCCGCACCCGTTCGTGATGAAGCGCTTCACGCCGTTGATGCGCCACTGCCCGTTCTCATCCTGCTCCGCATGCACCTTCACCGACTGGAGGTCGCTTCCGGAATCCGGCTCGGTGAGCACCATCGCCGCCGTCTTCTTCCCCGCGGCCATGTCCGGGAGGAACTCCTTGCGGATGTCCTCGTCGGCGAACGCGTTGATCGTCTCGCCGATACCCTGGAGGCCGTACAGGTTCATCAGCGATGCATCGCCCCGGCTGATGATGTCGTTGGTCGCGGTCAGGACCAGGTTCGGACAGTTCAGACCACCGTAGCGATATGGCAACGTGCAGCCCATCAGCCCTGCCGCGCCGAGCAGCTTCAGCGCACTGGCGATTCCCGGCGCGTAGGTCACGGAGCCATCGGCGTTGAGCACGTTGCCGATCTCGTCGGTTTCCTGCGCGGTAGGCGCGATCTCCTCGGCGGTGATCCGACCCAGGTCGACCAGGATCTCGCGGTAGTTCTCGACGGCCTCGGCACCGTCTCGCGGTGCCTGGCCGAACTCGTCGACGTAGGTGAAGCCGTCCTCCATGATCTCCGCGAGGCGCGGCAGATCGTGGTGATCGAGCAGGAACTGGATGTCCTGGTTGTCGGTGAAGAAGTTGGCCATGGCGTCTGCTTCCTGTTCCGGCGCGCTCTTCGCGGAGGGCCTCGGCGTCGATCAGTTCGGGGGGAATCTCGCCAATGCGTCCCAGAGGGGGGCAGCGCGCGGCGGTTGACGTTCCCCTCCGCCCCATCGCGTCGCTGCGACGTGCGCTGTGTCGGCAACTTGCTCGGCGCAGACGATGCAGTGATAATGCAGCGCTCTGCCCTACTGGGAGATTGGCCCATCATGGTAACGCTTACCGGAACGCTCCTGCAACCGCGATCGCCGGCCCAGTGCGACATCGTGCCCGGGGCGACGGTGACGATCGGCGAAGACGGCAAGATCGCGACCGTGGGGACCGACCCCCCCGGCGGCGGCGACGGATGCTGGATCCTGCCCGGGTTCGTCGACGCGCACCTGCACCTGCCGCAGTGGGACTGCCGCGGTCTCGACGGGATGTCGCTCGCCGATTGGCGTCAGAAGGTCGCGTATCCGGCCGAGACGCGGCTGCACGACGCCGAACTGGCCGAGCGCCTCGCCGACGACTTCGTCACCGGCATGATCGCCAACGGCACCACGACGGTCGCGGCCTTCGGCAGCCCGTTCCCGGCGGCCACGGACCGCGCCTTCGGCGTCTTCGAGAAGCGCGGCCTGCGCGCCGTGCACGGCATGATGCTCAACGACATGAACGTCCCCGACGAGCTGATCGTGTCGGCCGACGAGGCCCTCGACCGGTCACGCTCGCTTGCGGCGAAGTGGCACGACAAGGGTGACGGCCGTCTCCAGTACGCGCTGTGCCCCCGGATGGCGACGTGCTGCAGCGAGGAGCTGCTGCGCGGGGTCGCGGAGCTGGCCGAGACGACGGGGTCACACGTGCTGACGCATGCCGCCGTGTCGGAAGCGGAGGAGTCGGCGGTTCGGGACGTGTATCCCGACCTGCTCGACGACGTCGAGCTGCTTGCCGAAACGGGGCTGCTCACCCGGCGCACGCTGCTCGGCCACGGCGTCTGCCTGAGCGAGCCGCTCCGTCACCAGGTCGCCGAGGCGAAGGCCGCGGTCGTTCACTGCCCGACGGCGAACCTCTTCCTCGAGCTCGGCCTGATGGATTACGTGGCCGAGCGCGAGGCGGACATCCCGTTGGCCCTGGGCAGTTCGATCGCCGCCGGGCCCGAACCGTTCATGCCGCAGGTCGCGGTGGCGTGTCTCCAGACCGCCAAGGCGATCAAGGTGCACGCGGTCCCGCGCGGTTCGTTCACACCACCGCGCCCCGCCGAGGGGTGGTGGCTCCTGACCCGCGGCGCAACCGAGGCCCTGGACCTCGGCGATCGCGTCGGCACGCTCGAGCCCGGTTACGAGGCGGACTGCCTCGTCGTCCGCCCGGAAGCCTGGATCGCCGATCTGCCGCCGGAGCAGCAAGTCTCGGCCCTGCTCTACACGCTGCGCCCGCAGCACATCGAGCACGTCTACATCGCCGGCCGTCGCGTCGGCCCCTGACACACGACCGTCCGCGCCCATGGCGCCGGATGGCTTCGGCAAGCCCGCGGTCGCGCGGATTCAAGGGTGTTCGGTGACGTGCTCGTCGGGCGTCCGGTCACGAGCGCCGTCCGCGTGTACACCGGGGTGATAGTCCAGCCGATGGCCGAGGTACATGAGCCCCAGGCCCGTCGACATGAGGACCACATGGACGACCCGAATGTCGTCCTGGAGCAGGCACCCGACGAGCGTGGCCGCGAACAGTGGCACGCCTACCTTCGGGAGCATGTCGAACAGGAACGCCCTGCATGGATGTCGATACCGTGGAAGGCGGTGACCTTCGCCAGGAACCGCCGCTCCGTTGCCGCCATCTCGGAGCGGCCGCGGGAGATCGGGCCGGAATTCTCCTGTGCCGTGACGTCATCCGCGTAGAAGTCCTCGATGCCTTCGGCGAACTTGCCCTCGCGGATGTAGCCGATCAGGTCGCCGTGGAGTTGCTCGATCGTAACGGGCATGGTTCGTATCTCCTTTGATGCAGGCTGGAATGGGGAACCGTCTCCCTGACGCGCCGACTCCTTCCGGCCTTACCGCGCTCCGGAGAATGTCTCGTAGAATGCCGCCGGATGGCACCGACCCCCCTCCATCGCGCCGACGAGGAGTGGATCAGCGACCTGCAGGCCGGGGGCGATCGTGCTGCCGCTGCCCATGCGGAACTCGGGCTGGTCCTTCGGCGCGGCCTCGCCAGGGCGCTGGGAAGGCGAGGTGTCGATGACGCTGCACTCGAGGACTTCGCCCAGGACGCCATCCTCCGCGTGCTCGATGGCCTGAGAAGCTATCGACGTGAGAGCCGCTTCACCACGTGGGCCATCGCGATCGCCGTTCGAGTGGCCTTCACCGAGCTTCGCAGGAGACGATGGAAGGACGTGCCCCTGAGCCAACTCGATGCGGAAGGTGATCTCTCCCGGTTCGATCCGATCGCCCCTGGCAATGAGGAGCCGGGTGATCCCGAGGCACGTGCGCGGATTCTGGCGGTCATGAAAGAGGTCATCGAGACGGGCCTGGTCGACCGCCAGCGTCGCGTGCTCCTGGCCGAGTTGGCGGGGCTGCCGAAGGAGCAACTGGCCGGGGAACTCGGCCTCACGATGAATGCCCCCTACAAGGCCGCGCACGATGCTCGAAAGCGTCTCAGGAAGGCGCTCGAGGAACGGGGCGTGTCCGGAAAGCAGGTAAGAGATGCGTTCGGTCTGCCGTCACATCCTTTGGCGGAGATCACCCGATGAAACTCACACCCGCACAGATCAGGGAACTCGCCCGGGCGACCGCCAGCACGCGACCGCAGGAGATCGACTGCGATGAGTGGCTCGAACGGGTCGCCGCCTACCTCGACGTGCTCCGAGAGGGCCGACCCGTTCCGCCCGAGTTGGCCGACGTCGCCCACCACATCGAAGTGTGTCCGGACTGTCGAGCCGAACTCGAGGTGATGCTCGAGATGGTCTCCGGCCTGGAGGATGATCCGGGCAACGGAGCGTCCGATCGGTCGTGAGCCCTACTGGCTATCGGCCGCGCGGGCATTCCGCATCGCCGACCGGTAGTCGAAGCCGTCGTCCTCGAGGTGGCCGAGCTGCTTGTACTCCCAGTGATGCCGACCCCACGTCGCGGGTCGGTACCAGACGGCGTCGCTCACGCGGCGTCGCACGACACGCGCCCACGTATCGCGGTGGTTCAGATCGCACGGCTCACCGCAACGCGGACACGTCGCCATCTCCATCGCCGGGAGGATGTAGTCTCCCGAGCGACAGGGACCGACGAGCAGCAGGCATTCGTGCTGTGCGTACACACGCCAGCGACCGTTTCGGGACATCGTTCGACGCTCCAACGAGTTCCTAAGAATAGGTTCTGCGCTCGCCGATCCACTCCCTCACCACGGGGGAATCCCGACCCGTTCCTCCCGCGTCACCCCGCCGCGAGCACCGGTGAGGTCCGGACACGCCCCTCCACGACCGCGTACACGGCGGGGATGACGAACAGCGTCAGGATCGTCGACGTGGTCAGGCCGAAGATCACGACGGTCGCCAGCGGCCTCTGCACTTCCGAACCGACGCCCGTGGACAGCAGCAACGGCATCAGACCGAGAATCGTGGTCACCGCCGTCATCAGCACGGGCCGCAGACGCAGCATCGCGCCGCGCTCCACGGCCTCGCTCACCGTCTTTCCGCGCGCCACGAGCTGGTTGAAGTACGTCACCAGGACCATGCCGTTCTGCACGGCAATGCCGAAGAGCGCGATGAAGCCGACCGAGGCGGGGACGGACAGGTACTCACCCATGATGAAGAGACCCGCCACACCGCCGATCAGCGCCAGGGGGACGTTGACGGCGATGACGAGCGCATGTCGGACGGTTCCGAACGTCCAGGCCAGCAGGATCAACACGGTCGCGAGAACGATCGGCACGATGATGGCCAGGCGCGCCATCGCCCGCTGTTGATTCTCGAACTGACCGCCGTACTCGATGAAGTAGCCCGGGGGCAGATCGACGTTCTCCGCCACACGCCGCTGGATATCCGCAACCACGCTGCCCAGGTCCCGGCCGCGGACGTTGCCCTGCACGATCCAGCGGCGCTGGTTCTTCTCGCGGTTGATCTGGATGGGCCCGACCATTTTCCTGACGCTTGCGACCTGCGCGAGGGGAACGGTCGCGCCGTCTTCGGTCGGGACGAGCAGGTTCTCGATGACGTCGATCTCATCGCGATACGGCTCCTGGTACCGCAGATGGATGCCGAAGCGACGCGTCCCCAGGTAGATCGTGTCGATCACCTCGCCGCCAACCGCCAGCTCGACCAGCTCCAGCACGTCGTCCGCGTTGATTCCGAAGCGAGCGCACGCGGCGCGATCGGTGATCACCTGCACCTGCGGCTGGCCGTGGCTCTGCTCGACGGACAGGTCGGCGAGGCCCGGCACATCGTCGATCACTTCCCGAATCTCCTCCGCCTTGTTGCGGACCACGGCCAGGTCTTCGCCGTAGACCTTGATCGCCAACTCGGCCTTGACGCCCGAGAGCAACTCGTCGAAGGCGTTCTGAATGGGTTGCGTGAAGTTGAGCTGCACACCGGGGAACTGCTGCAAGTCGTGTGACAGCGCGTCCACGATCTCCCGCTTGCTCCGGGCCCGCTGCACCGCGTGCCGCGGCCTCAGCTCGATGTGCACCTCCGCGTAGTTGACGGGATGGGGGTGGCTCCCCGCCTCCGGCCGGCCCACGCGTGAGATGACCTCGCGCACCTCGGGATAGGTCATGATCGTGCGCTCCATGCGCCCGATCGTCTCCGCACCCTTTTCGAGCGACGTGGACGGGGCCATCGTGACGCCGACGAGAATGCTCCCCTCTTCCAACGTCGGAATGAACTCCGTGCCGAGCAGCGGCACCAGTGCAACCGCACCGATGAACAGCGCCAGCGCCGCGGAGATCGTCAGCGCCTTGAAGCGCTGGGTCAGTCGCAGCACCGGCCGATACGTCGCCTTCAGCACCCGCAGGACGATGAACTCACGTTCCGAGCCGTGCTTCAGCAGATAGTGACAGAGCGCCGGCGTGACGAGCAGCGCGGCGATGATCGAGCCGGCGAGCGCGAACACGATGGTGCGCGCCATCGGCGTGAACATCTTGCCTTCCACGCCCTGCAGCGTGAAGATCGGCATGAAGACCACGGCGATGATCGCGATGGAGAACACGACCGGTCGGGCCACCTCCCGCGCCGAACGAATGATGATCGCGTCCCTCGCCTCGTCGGAGGCGGCACTCTCGCGCAGATGTCGATAGATGTTCTCCGCCATCACGATGGCCCCATCGCCGAGCATCCCGATCGCGACGGCGATGCCACCGAGCGACATGAGGTTGGCGCTGAGTCCCTGCCAGCGCATGATGATCGCCGCCATGAGGGCGCAGAACGGAAGCGACAGGGCCACGATCAGGGCCGTGCGCAGGTTGCCCAGGAACAGCGCCAGCACCAGCACGACGAGCACCGCGCCGATGACGAGCGCCTGCTTCACGGTGTTCGTGGCATTGCGCACGAGTTCCGCCTGCTCGTAGTACGGCTCGAGGTGGACTCCGGTCGGCAACGAGTCGCGCACCTCCTCCACCTTGCTGTACAACTCGTCGATGACCTCGGACGTGTTCGCCCCGTAGAGCTTCATGACGATGCCGGAGACGACCTCGCCCTCACCGTTGCGCAGAACGATCCCTCGGCGCACTTCCCTGCCGAACTCCACTTCGGCCACATCGTTGATCGTGATGGGCACGCCGCCCACCGTCTTCAGCTTGACCGCCCCGATCTCGTCGAGGGCCCCCAGCAGGCCCAATCCGCGCACGAGGTACTCTTCCGAGCCGAACACGAGGAACTGCCCCCCGACGTTGCGGTTGTTCGCACGCACGGCGTCGACGATCGCGCCCAGGTCGAGGTCGTACTTCGCGAGGGCGTTGGGATTCACGCGAACCTGGTACTGCAGCACGTGGCCGCCCATCGAGAGCACGTCGGTGACGCCGGGCACGGTCTGCAACTGGTACTTGACGAGCCAGTCGTTCACCTCGCGCAGATAGGTGTCGGCCGGTTTGCCCTCGGTATCCGCGGACTGGTCGAGCGTCAGGTAGTACAGGAACACCTGGCCGAGCCCGGTCGAGATCGGACCGAGCGTCGGCGGATCGTGCAGTTCCGGCAGATCGTTCATGGCGGCGGTCAGACGCTCGGAGACGAGCTGCCGCGCAAAGTAGATGTCGACGTCCTCCTCGAAGTAGACGTAGATGACGGCCATGCCGAAGGCGGAGGTCGACTTGATCTGCGTCACGTCGGGCAGGCCGTTCATCGACGCCTCGATCGGGTAGGCGATGAGGCGTTCGATCTCCTCCGGTGCCATGCCGTGCGCTTCCGCGAAGATCGGCACCATCACCGGCGAGATATCCGGAAAGGCGTCGACGGGCATCCGCCAGTACGAGTAGATGCCCAGCGCGAACACGCTGACGAGCAGGACGAGAACGAGGACGCGTCCCTTGACGCTCTGTGCAATCACGGTGTCGAGCACGAGGGCAAGCCTCCACAAGAGGTCAGTGGCCGTGGCCGGCGTGTGAACCGAGTCCGCTGGTGACGATCTTCGCCTTCAGCTCGAACGCGCCTCTTCGCACATAGCGCTCACCCGCCTCGAGTCCGGAGAGCACGACGACGGTGGCATGGTCCGATCGACCGAGTTCGACCGGCACGGCGACGAAGTCCTCGCCTTCGCGCACGAACACGACGTTCCGCTCGTCCAGGATCTGCACGGCGTCCTTCGCGATGACGACCGGAGACTCCGTCGAGCCGACATCGACGTGCACCTGGACGTACAGGCCCGGCCTCAACACGCCCTCCGGATTCGGCAGCGCGAGCCGGGCCTGGGCCGTGCGGGTCTGCGGATCGATGACTGGCGACACGTACTGGATCGTGCCCCGAACTTCCGGGAGATTCAGCCCGGGATCGACGCGGACCGCCTGTCCGGTCCGGATGGAGTGGAGGTCCTTCTGATACACGCTGAAGCGGACCCACACGCTGGATGTATCCACCACGGCCATGACGCTCGCGTCGGCGTTCACCTTCTCACCGAGCGTCATGTGCTTGGTCGTGACGTACCCGCTGATCGGAGCCCGCAGTGCGTACCAGCCGAGCCGCTCATCGGTCCCGAGCGTCTCGAGGATGGAGGGAATCTCCCCGTGACCACAGTTCGGATCGTCGCAGAGACACGGCTCGAGACCGGCCGCTTGCGGCACGAGCGTCACGAGGCGCTCGATGACCCCTCCCTCGACGCCGAGCAGACGCAGTTGCTGCTCCGCGGAAACCGCCTCGAACTCGGCGACCTGGCGCTTCCTCGCTGCTTCGGTGTACTGAACGAGCGATTGGTACCGGGCGATGTCCTTTCCCGCGGTGAAGGCGGCTTGCGCTTTCTTGAACGCGGACTCGGCCTCGATGTAGTCGCTCTCGCTGGCGATGTTCTTCGCCAGGAGCGTGCGCTCACGCTCGAATGCCTTGCCGGCCGCGAGGTACTCGGCGTAGGCCGTCACCAGGGCGCCGCGGAACTCGCCCATCTCCGCATCGTCGAACTGCTGCAACTCGTCGACGCCGAGGTCGTCATCCAGGATGGCCAGCATCTTGTGCGTCGTCTCGAGTATCTCCAGGGCCCGAGGCAGCTCGATCTGGCAGCACCCGACCTCGGCGCGAGCGGAGAAGAAGTCGAGCTTGGCCTGCGCAAGCTCGCCGCTCTCGATCCACGCCAGCGCCTGGCCCGCCTCGACGTGCTCGCCGAGACTGGTCTTGACCTCGCGGACGATCCCGCCGGCCCGCGGAACGATGTGCACCATGCGGTCCTCGTTGGCGATGATCTCTCCGGGGAAGGTCACGTCCATGCCGATCGTCCCGGGGCCGGCGGTCGCGAATTCCACGTTCAACTGCCGGCTCTGCTCGGGTGTCAGCTCTACGTGGCCCAACTCATCCTCGGCATGAGCGTCCACCGTGGCAACGACATCCTCGGACTGATCGTCGCTGACGTGCGCGTCGTCGCTGGCATGGTCATGCCCGTCAGCCTGAGGCTGCTTACGGCCGCAACCGCCGAGCACGAGCGCCACCGCGAGGACGGTGAGACGAAGTACGTGGATCATTGGTCGATTCCTTGTGTCTGGTCGACGTCGTGCAATGGCGCACCAATGAGGCGCTCGGCGGCGATGACGGCGAGGTGGTACGTGATGAGGGCATCGGTCAGCTCACGCCGCGTATCGAAGAGCGTGCGCTCAGCGTCGAGCAGGTCGATCGCTCCGATCTTCCCCTGACGAAACGCCTCCGCCGCCGCCTCGAACGCACGCACGGCGCTGGGGAGAATCTCGTCCCGGGTCGTGTGCGCCGTGACGAACGCCGTGTCGAGGACCTGGATCGCTTCGGCGACGGCCGTTCGGACCTGCACTCGGGTGGCGTCTTCGAGGCGACCGCCTTGCAGGACCCGGAGTCGAGCCGCCTGGATTCCGCCCTGGTTCTGATCGAAGACGGGCAACGGCAACGAGAGGCCGGCGACGAACGCCGTCTCATCGATCTCGTTGAAGTACCGCACGCCGCCGGCGACCGTCAGGTTCGGCACGCGCTGTGCCAGTGCAAGCTCGACCTCGGCCTGGCGAAGCGCCGCCTCCGCCGACCATCTCGCGATATCCGGGTTCTCCTCGACGCGTTCGAGCAGCGACTCGAACGTCGGCGGCGCCTCGGTGTGATCGAGATCTCCGGAGAGGCCGTCGAACCGAGGATCGGTGCTCCCCCAGTTCGACGCCAGACGGATGCGGGCCGCCGCGACTTCCCGGATCGCCCGCTCTCGCGCCAACCTGGCCTTGGCGAACTCCACCCGCGCCTTGGTCCGTTCGACCGGTGAGATCTTGCCCGCGTCCACCCGCTCGCCCACGGTGTCGTAGACCCTCTGCGCAAGCCCCAGCGTCTCGTCAGCGATCCGCGAACGTTGCTCCGCGGCGAGAAGGCCCACGAAGTCGGCGGCCGTCTTGCTGAGGACATCGATCCGCCTGATCTCGTACTCCCAGCCGGCGATGCGCGCCTCGTGCTCACCGACCCTCCGGCGTTTGACACGCTTGCCGCCAAGCTCGATGAGTTGGCTCAGTACGAGCGTCGTCTCGAGTTGGTCCGTGCCGCCGACCGCGCCGGTGCCGCCGAAGTTCTCGAACTCGACGGCGAGTTCGGGATTCGGCCAGCGTCCGGCCTGGAGCGCCTCGGCCTCGCGGGCCCGGACTTCGTAGCCCGTCGCAGCGAGGTCCGGGCTCCCGCGCAGGGCGGCCGCAAGCGCGTCGCGGAGCGACACGGTGCCGGTCGGCTCGACCGGAGCTGGCGCCGCGGCCGTCGCATCCGGTGACCGCGCAGGACGGACCGCCGGGAGCCGGCCTCCGAGAGGGCGCGGCTCGGGCCAGGCCGAGTCGTCCAACGGTCCCGGGGCGCATCCGCCGACCACGATCGCCGACGACACGATGCCGCAGATAGCTCTGCTTCTCATGAAGAGGATCCTCGTCACAAAAGGAGCGCAGCGCACGCTTGCTGGGGAGGTGCGTGGCGACACGACCCACGAGTAGCCGGTGACTCGCGCATCGTGTGCTCGATTCGTAACGAGGCTCAGACGATCAGAACGATCGTCCGGAGTTGCCGTAGTTGCTGGCCGATCCCGGGCGGCGGGCGCGGCAGCACGGCGATCGACGTGCACGCGTTCGGCGACGCGAGCGGCTCTTCATACCACGGCACGCAGTCGAAGGCGCTCGCAAGCCTCCCCTTCTGCTCGTCGCGGTTCAGCGTCGCGGTGACCGTGGAACCGAGGAACGTGTCCTCGCAGGGGCACGCCGAGCACCAGCACGACTCGTCGGAGTCGTGATCGTGCTCGCTTTCCGTGACCGTCTCGCAATGGCCATGGTCGCAGACAAGCTCCAACTGAGCCTGGCCGTGGGGATCGCGGCAGAGGACCGCGCCGCCCGCAACGAATGCGAGGTTGACGAGGTATGCCGCGACCATGAGCAGGCACAACGCGGGATGGGCTCTTCGGTGACGCATGCCGGCGGCGTGAGTATATGCCTCATCGGCGGAGTGTTCTCCGGGCTTGACCCCGGATCCGCCACGCTGCCCCCCGCTTCGTGGTCACCGGCGCGCGGCCGAACATCGAGGCCGCCAGACAGTAGAATGCCCGGTTCGTCGGCGCGCCGGGTCGACACATGCGAACGTTGAAGAGAAAGGCAGTGAGATGATCGAAGAACTCTTGAAGGAACTCCTCTCCGAGAAGGGCTCGTCGTGGGTCGGGATGCTGACGAGCAAGCTCGGCTTCAGCACCGAGCAGGCCGAGGGCTTCGTGCCCGCCGCGCTGGAGAAGGTCGTCGGGCTCTTCTCGAGCGGCAAGGTCGACGTGGCGGACGGACTCGACGCCGGCAAGATCCTGTCGAAGCTCGACCCGGGTGAGATCGGCAAGAAGGTCGGCGTTGACGCCGACAAGGCGAAGGAAGGCCTGGAGGGGCTGATCCCCAACGTCGTCTCCTCGGTCGAGGAGAAGGCAGGCGGCGCCGACGGCCTGCTGTCGATGCTCGGCAAGGGCGGCGTCGGTGATGCCCTCGGCAAGCTCGGGAAGCTCTTCTAGCAGACCGGCATTCGTAGACGGCTTCGAAGGATTCCACGCGTGCGATCCAGAGCGCGCGTGAGACGTTGAGGCGCGCCTCTCCATGTCCGATAACCGAGAGTGAAGACGCGGCCGCGGCGGTTTGCGTTCTCCGGTGGGCAGGGAGACAATCGCCGCGCGACCATTTCGGGCAACGGCCGACAGGCCTCTGCCCCGTATGGAACGTGTCAATGAGAATGAGGCGCGCATAGTCATTAAATGGGCGCCAGCGCCGGTGATTCGCTGCGTGTTTCGCGGCGATCCACGACCGCCGCGTCGATGGGCGCCTCCTGCGCCGCGACCAAGGGGAGACGAGGCCC
>JAAELP010000231.1 GCA_024226535.1 Planctomycetota bacterium
CTTTGACCCAGCTCATCGAGTGAGGCATCCCAAGAGTTGTCCGAGTGCTCTAGACTCGAGTCGCTCGGAGAGCTCCAAGGATAGGAGGGGCCGGGTCAGAAAGTCGAGCCGAAGGCTCGAGATTCTGCGCTCGGGGCGCCCCTCGGCGTCGAGGAGTAGCCCGCCGGCCCGCCGACGTTGACTCTGGAGTCGATCGGAGATCGAGAATGGCTGCGATAAGAGGTCACGCGATTGTCTTCGTTTTCACCCTGGCGCCGGTCCTCGGGTCATGCCTGGCTCCCGAACGTCCGCGGGAGTCCGGCACCGCCGAGGCTCGCGGTCCCGCGGCCACGACGCCCGTCCCGGAAGGCAGGTCCGTGACCGTGCCGGAGACCGCGCCGGCGGCGAGGGTGCCGGTCCCCGGCCTCGACGAGGCCGAGCGCCTGGTCCTCGACGCCACCAACGCGCAACGCGCGAAGCTCGGTCTGTCGCCGTTGGCGCCGGAGCCGACGTTGCGTCAGGTGGCGCGCGCCC
>JAAELP010000232.1 GCA_024226535.1 Planctomycetota bacterium
ACGCCGGGGGGGCCACGCCGGGGGGGCCACGCCGAGGGGGCCACGACGGGGGCCATGGACCGGGTGTCCATGGACAGTCCGCGGAGCCCGGATATGACCCTCCGAGATCTCTTACTGGTGACGCTCATCGTGCTCCCGGCGACCACTGCGCCGGCGACCACGGTCGTGCGCAACCGGACGCCGGAGATCGCTCGCTCTGCCATCGACGAGCGCTGGCCCGTCGCGTTCCCGCGGACCGGCCGAGGGCTGGAGGGCGCGCCGCCCGAGTCGCCGGAGCAGCTCCTGCACCGGTTCATCAACCTGCACACCGCGTTGCGGTACGACGAGGCGCACACCGTCGCGCGCCAGCTCGTCGCCGCGGCGCCGGACCATCCGATCGTCCACTACAACCACGCCTGTGTCCTCGCCCGCATGCACCGTCCGGATCACGCGATCGACGCGCTCCAGCGCGCGGTCGATCACGGGTGGCGCAACGATACGCACGCGATCATCGATCCCGATCTCGAGATCCTGCGCGAGCACCCCGACTTCGAGGCGGTCGTGCACCGGATCCGTCGGCTCGCGTTCGAGGAGCGGATCGTCCCGCGACCGATTCGCGCCGACGGTGTCGAGCGGGTCGTTGGTGATCTCGAGGTGCATGTGCCCGAACTGCTCGAGCGCTACCGCGTCCCCGGCGTCTCCATTGCGCTCGTGCGCGACGGCGCCTGCGTGTGGACCGGTGCCTTCGGCGAGTCCGATGATCGCGCCGACAGCCCGATGACGGACGACGCGGTGTTCCGCGTTGCGTCGCCGGTTCACCTGCTGGCCCTGATCGCGGTCGCCCGGCTCGATGCCGGCGAGCGGCTCGACTTCGCGGAGATCCTCTTTCAGGCCGAGAGCCTTACGCACCGCATGAACGCCGGCGACCGCGGCCGGCGGGTTCGGACCACCGGTCGCTCGCGCGGGATCGCGGGCCGGATGGCCCCGGTCCGCCAGTGGCGGACCCCGACCGGCGAGACACCCTGGCCGGGCGTCGCCGGCGCGACCGGCCACCGCACGAACGGGCAACTCGGCCGATGGCCCGGCGTCCGCGAACAGGCGGCCGTGGTGGATCTGCTGCGGGCAGCCGTCGAGCTGGCCTCGCGGGAGCGTTTCGAGGGCTACTGCCGGGATCACCTGCTGACCCCGCTCGCGATGACCGAGACCCGTGTCGCCTCGGATACCGACCCGCTCGGTCCGGCACGCCGGGCGGTGCATCACGGTCCCCTGGGATCCCCGCTCGCAGTCGATGACCGCGGACACCGCGCCGGACGACGCGTCGACACGACCGCCGGCGATCTCGCCCGCCTGCTCGGCGCGATGATCGTGGCTTCCGATCCGACCGGCGAGGGTCCCGGGCGCGACGCCCGCGACGTGATCCCCGGCGACACGGCGACGCGGATCGTCACGGTCGCGGAACTGGAGCTGGGGCGTCTCGGGCTCGGCGTGCGTTCGACGCCCACGCGGATCGGACCGCGCGTCGACGTTGCCGACGTGACGAACGGCGCCGGATGCCTGATGCGGTGGTATCCCCAAGAGCGTTGCGGGGTCGTCGTGCTCTTCAACTCCGAGGCGGGGACGGACGCGGCACTGCGGATCGCGGCGCTCGCGCTCGGCGGCGAGTAGCGCGTTTCTCACGCCGCGTCCCGGGCTCGGTCTTCCCGACTCACCAGCATCCGGCCCGACATTCGACCCAACATCCGGCCCAGTTGCCACTCGGCGATCTCCACCGCGACCGGATCGCTGCGCGCGAGGTCGGCGCCACCCACAACCGCGGTGACCGCATCGAGGGCGCGTCGGATGGTGGGGTCACGTCCGTCGTCGCTGGCCGTCGACACGCGGTGATCGTCGCGACCGACCCAGTCCGCGAGGCCGCGCAACGCGACGGTGGCCGCGGGCAGGGCCTCGGAGATGGTGGCGGGGGAGGCTAGCGCGTCGGTTGCGGCGGCGAGGCGGCCACGCACCTCCTCGGCGATCCGCGCTCCGATCTCGCAAGGGCCATAGCTCATCTCGCAGACACGCTGAAGGGCCAGTCCGAGGGCCGTCCCCACGAGGTGCTCGGGCTGGAGCAGCCGCCGGCGCACGTGATGCCGAACGCACCGGCCGTTGTCGAGCAGGCGATCCACCAGCCTCCGGTATGACTTCCGCTCGATCATCTGCTCGATCTGGCGAATGCTCATCATGGGAGAAGCCCTCTTTGATTGATAGGTAGATGTTAGGGTATTCCGGCTCCCTGTCAAGCAGAAGTTTGGTGTTTGATCGGACCGTTTCGATGGCAGTCCCCCGCAGGGGGGAAACTCCGTCGTCTCCGCTCCCAATAATGATGCTTCAGGGAAGCCGCGCGGGCCGCAGCGGGATCCCTCGGCGGGCGGCCTGACACGGCTCCTCTCAGATGAGGTGCCCCAAGATGGATCAGCAGGTCTACGCCCAGCCTCAGGTGGCCCAGCCGCAGTTCGTCGTCATGCCGGTCGCGCAGAGGAACGGACTCGGTCTGTTCGCGTTCCTCCTCGCGTTCATCGGCCTGTTCATCCCGACCGGGATCGTGGCCCTGCTCGGCCTGGTCCTGGGCCTGGCCGCCATCGGTCGGGCCCCACGCGGGTTCGCGACGGGTGCCGTCATCCTCGGTCTGCTCGGGTCGGTCTTCTGGTTGGGCGTCATGATCGTCGCGGTCGTCGCCGGACTGCTCGGCGCGGTGGCGATCGCGGTGTGCGTCGCCGGTGCGTTCGTCCTGATGCAGCCGGAGGTGCTCGAGGTCACGAGCGACATGGTCAACGTGGCGATCGCGGCCGAGGAGTACCAGCAGGAGCACGGCGAACTCCCCGCTGAGCTTGGCGTGCTCACGCTCAGCGTGGCCGCGCTCATGGACCCGTGGGGCAGTGAGTACCAGTTCGTGGTGACCGATGACGAGCCCGGCTTCGACATCATCAGCGGTGGCCCGGACCGGGAGTTCGAGACCGACGACGATGTCCGCATGACCCGCCTCGACCGGTACTGGGAAGAGGCCGTGGAGCAGCTCGAGCACCGGATGGACGAGTTCGGCCGCCGGATGGAGCGGCTTCAGGCAGGCCACCACGGACGCGGAGCCTGCCAGACGGGTATCAACATCACCACGGATTATGAGCGGGACGCGTGTCGTGAGCTCTTTGGTGGAGGCTCCGTGCTGAGGTTGGCGGCCCCGACCGCAGCGGCCGCCCCGATCGAGCCCCTGGAGCCCGTTGCTCCACCGGCCCCGCCCGCCCAGGCCGAACGACCGGCGCCCCCGGCGCAACCCGCGTCCCCGGCGCAACCGGCGCAGTCGGCCCCGCCGGCTCCTCCGGCCCCCGCAGTTCCCCCGGCGTCGAGTGCGCCGCTGTCCCCGCCGGTCTGACCCCGCACTCGCCTGCCCCACCGGCCGCGCCGCCCCGTGCCAAACTGGCAGTCAGGGCAGTTCGCGTCGCCAGATCAGTCGTCCGAAACCCCCCTGATGAAACCCTCAGGGGGGTTTTCTGCTGGCATCTGAGTTGCCACAGGACTCATGGTCTCGGATCACCGATTCCGGATTAGCGCGCCCACGCGGAGCGAGGGTGTCGGTACCGGTCGCGCGGCGGTCGGCGGAGAGCTTCCGAGACCGAGACTTACCCTCCTGAACGAGGTGCATACCAATGTCGAAGATCATCGGCATCGACCTGGGCACGACCAACTCCGTCGTCGCCGTCATGGAAGGCGACCAGCCCAAGGTCCTCATCAACTCCAGCGGCAACCGCACCACCCCCTCGGTGGTTGCGTTCACCGAGAAGGGCGAGCGGCTCGTGGGCCAGCCGGCGCGTCACCAGCAGGTGACGAACCCGAGCAACACGGTCTTCTCCATCAAACGATTCACGGGCCGGCGTCACGCCGAGGTCGAGGCCGAGGAAAAGCTCGTGCCCTTCCCGATCACCGGCGGCCCGGAGGACTTCGTGAAGGTCCAGGTGCGTGACGCGGAGTACACGCCCCAGGAGGTCTCCGCGATGATCCTCCAGGAGCTGAAGAAGACCGCGGAGGACTACCTCGGCGAGACCGTCGAGAAGGCGGTCATCACCGTCCCCGCGTACTTCAACGACTCCCAGCGCCAGGCGACCAAGGACGCCGGCGAGATCGCCGGTCTCAAGGTCGAGCGCATCATCAACGAGCCGACGGCGGCGGCGCTCGCCTACGGACTCGAGAAGAACACCAACGCGCGCATCGCGGTCTTCGACCTCGGCGGCGGCACGTTCGACATCTCCGTGCTCGACGTCGGTGACGGCGTCTTCGAGGTGCTCGCGACGAACGGTGACGGCCACCTCGGCGGTGACGACTTCGACCAGCGCATCATCGACGAGGTCGCCGAGGCCTTCCGCAAGAAGGAAGGCATTGACATCCGCGACGACTCGATGGCGCTCCAGCGGCTCAAGGAAGCCGCGGAGAAGGCGAAGTGCGAGCTGTCGCAGCAGATGGAGACGACGATCAACCTGCCGTTCATCACGGCGGATCAGAAAGGCCCGAAACATCTCCAGCACACGGTGTCGCGGGCGAAGTTCGAGGAGCTCTGCTCGGATCTGTTCGACCGGCTTCGCGGACCATGCGTGCAGGCGCTGTCGGACGGGAAGATCGACGCGAGCAAGATCGACGACGTGATCATGGTCGGCGGCTCGACGCGTATCCCCAAGGTGCAGGAGATCGCCAAGGATGTCTTCGAGCGGGCCGAGCTGGACCGGTCGATCAACCCCGACGAGGTCGTGGCGATCGGCGCCGCCATCCAGGGCGGCGTGCTCCAGGGCGACGTGAAGGACGTCCTTCTGCTCGACGTCACCCCGCTCTCGCTGGGCGTGGAGACCTACGGCGGCGTGATGACGAAGCTCATCGAGAAGAACACCACGATCCCGACCAGCCGCAAGGAGATCTTCTCCACGGCCTCGGACAACCAGACGTCGGTGACGATCCACGTTCTCCAGGGCGAGCGCGAGTTCGCGCGGGACAACCGGACGCTGGGCCGCTTCGACCTCACCGATCTGCCCCCGGCGCCGCGCGGCGTTCCGCAGGTCGAGGTCGAGTTCGCGATCGACGCCAACGGCATCCTCCAGGTGACCGCGACCGACAAGGCCACCGGGAAGAGCGCCGACATCAAGATCACGAACTCGGGCGGTCTCCAGAAGGACGAGATCGACCGGATGAAGAACGAGGCCGATCAGCACGCGACCGAGGACAAGTCGCGCCGCGAGCTGGTCGACCTGCGCAACCAGAGCGAGCAGATGATCTACTCGACGAAGCGCTCGCTCGAGGAGTACGGCGGCAAGGTCTCAGCCGACGTGCGCGGCAGCATCGAGTCCGCGATCTCGAGCCTCGAGGAGAAGATCCAGGGCGAGGACAAGGCCGCGATCGAGGCGTCCCTGAAGGGGCTGAGCGACGCGTCCATCGAGCTGGGCAAGGCCGTCTACGAGACGGCGAAGGCCCAGCCGCCGGAGACCACCGCCGGCGGTGGCGCCGGTGGCGACGGAGCCGGTGACGATGACGTGATCGACGCCGAGTACGAAGTCAAGGACGATCGCTGAGCCGGAACCGACGGAGCGATGAGCGACGAAGCGACGAAGGGGGCCGCCTGCGGGCGGCCTCCTTTTTTCGTGCGCCTGCGTACCATACGGCCGATTCCATGCGAGAAAGGACACGCTTCATGACCACCACGCCCGCCTTTACCGAGCCCAAGCCGGCGTCCGAGTCGATGGACGCGCCCGCGGCGGCGCTCGGGCCCGAGTTCCTCGCCGACGTGCAGCAGGATTTCGACCGGCGGCCCGCGTGCCGTCTCGCCCAGAACGCGGTTGCCCAGACGACGGTCACCGACGTCGCGCTGAACCGGTCCGTCGTGACCGGGATCGACCACACGTTCTCGCACAAGCTCGACGACTGGGAGGTCACGAACCAGAAGAAGTCCGGCCGGTGCTGGATGTTCGCGCTGCTTAACCTCCTGCGGGTCGGCGCGATGAAGAAGATGAACCTGAAGAAGTTCGAGTTCAGCCAGAACTACACGCTGTTCTGGGACAAGTTCGAGCGGGCGAACTACTTCCTGGAGGCGATCATCGAGACCGGCAACCGCCCCGCGGACGATCGCACCGTCGCCTGGCTGCTCGATCATCCGCTCGACGATGGCGGCCAGTGGAACATGGGCGTGAGCATCGTCCGCAAGCACGGCGTCGTGCCGCAGGCGGTGATGCCCGAGACCGAGAGTTCGTCCAACACGCGCCTGATGAACGGCGTGCTCCTGGAGAAGCTCCGCGAGGGCGCCCAATCGCTGCGCGAGCTTCGCGGGCAGGGCGCCCCGATGGAAGCCGCCCGCGCGTCGAAGCGCGAGATCCTCAAAGTCATCCACCGCATCCTCTGCATTCACCTCGGCACGCCGCCGACGCGCTTCCAGTGGCAGTGGAACGACGACGACCGCGAGTTTCACCGCGATGGCGAGCTGACGCCGCTCCAGTTCGCCGAGAAGTACGTCGACCTGCCGCTCGACGAGTACGTCTGCCTCGTGCACGACCCTCGCGCGTCGAGCCCCTTCGGCCGCACGTTCACCGTCGAGTACCTGGGGAACGTCGTCGGCGGCGAGCCGGTCCGATACCTGAACGTCGAGATCGACGTGATGAAGCGGGCCGCGGCGGCGGCGATCAAGGACGGCGAGCCCGTGTGGTTCGGGTGTGACGTCGGCAAGATGATGCGACGCGACATGGGCGTCTGGGATCGCCGGCTCTTCGACTACGAGACGCTCTACGACACGTCGTTCGATCTCGACAAGGAATCGCGGCTCGACTACCACCAGACGCTCATGACCCACGCCATGCTCTTCACCGGCGTGGACCTCGTGAACGACCGGCCGCGTCGCTGGCGCGTCGAGAACAGTTGGGGCGAGGAGAACGGGCGCAAGGGCTTCTACGCGATGAACGACTCGTGGTTCGACGAGTACATGTTCGAGATCGCGGCGCGGCGCAGCGCCTTGCCCGCCGACCTCCAGGCCGCGCTCGACGTCGAACCGATCGTGCTCGCGCCGTGGGACCCGATGGGAGCGCTGGCGAACGCCAGGTGACGCTCCAAAAATGAAGGCGGCGGCATCTAGGCCGCCGCCCTCGGGTGGGATGCTCGTCAGGCGCCGTGGTGATCAGCGCTTCCGGCGCTTGGTCGTGCCGCCGCTCGTCGCGCGTGTGCTCCGGCCCCGTCCGCCGGCCGCCTTGTCGGCGCGGGGACCCTTGGGCGGGGTAGCGTTTCGCCGACCCTGCGCGCGTTCGCGCCGGTTGTCCTTGCGATCCTCGACGCGTTCGCGCCGGTTGTCCTTGCGGTCGCCGATGCGTTCGCGCCGGTTGTCCCTGCGGTCCCCGACGCGTTCGCGCCGGTTGTCCTTGCGGTCCTCGACGCGTTCGCGCCGGTTGTCCTTGCGTTCGCCGACGCGTTCGCGCCGGTTGTCCTTGCGGTCCTCGACGCGTTCACGCCGAATGTCCTTGCGTTCGCCGATCCGCTGCTTGCGGTTCTCGACCCGCTCCCCGACACGCTGCTTCCGCTCGTCGGCCTTCCGGTGGACGCGCTCGTTCCGCTGGTCGAGCCGCGTTCGCCATTCGGTTCGGAGCTGCTGCCGAGCCGCCTGCCGCTTGGCGCGATGCTGGTGACGCAGGGCGCGATACCGTTGCTTGATCTGCTCCACGGACCGGCCGTTGCCCTCGGCGACGGCCTTCCGGTGCAGGATCACCAGCTCCTTCACCCGCTGTTCGAACCGCTCCTCGTGCTTGAAGGCATTTCGGAGCAGCGCCTCCTGGTCGTTGGCGCGGATCGTGTCCTTCGACGGTGGCGGCGCGGCGATCACGGCGGCGCCGATCATCAGCGTCGCGATGGCCGCAGCCGCGGCGAGCAGTGTGGATCGTGGTCGTTTCATCGTCGTCCTCCTCCTGATGGCGTGTTCCCGGCCGCCGCACGGCGGGCCGCTCCCCGGGTCATGGCCTTCAGCTCGCTCGTGATCTCGTCGCGAAGCGCCCAGAAGACGCGCGACGCGTTGTCCGGGTGAATGGCCACCGAGGCCTTCGAATAGGCGTCCTGGTGGGAGATCAGCAGAGGCCTGGGAGCGGGGCGCGTGCTCGCGGTCGCCGCCGTTGACTTGGCGTTCGTGTCGGTCGATGTGCTCGCGGTAGGGGCCGGCTCTGTCGTGTTCGCGCCGCGGCGCGTGCTCACCGTCTGCGCCGTCCGCGCCCGTATCGCCTCGCGTTGCGCGACGCGGCGACGCGCGAAGTCGTTCTCTCGCCGCGCGGCGTCGCGGGCCGCCTGTTGTCGCTCCTGCGCGTCGTCACGACGCGAAGCGATGCGGCTGCGCGACGCCTGCCGCCGGCGCTCGAAGACGCTCGTGTCGTCGTCGGACGTTACGCGCGCCGGCGCCTGATTCGTGGACGAGGCGGGCCGAGTCCTGATGACCACGGCGGACGCGGCCAGCTCGAGCTGCTCCTCGTACATCTGACGCCAATCGCCGACGAGCTTCTGGTGATGGGCCTTCCGCCGTGCGAAGCCCAACTCCAGCGCGCGCTGCCGGAGCTCCTCCACCTGCTCCATCCGGACCCGGTCGCCGTTGTCGGTGGCCAGCTCGAGCAGACGCTGGAGACGCGCCAGCCGCGTCCGGTAATCCTCCTCGGCGTCGAACGCGGCCTCGAGCAGCAACTGCTGGTGCCGCGGGTCCGTGTCGTAGTCCGACGGCGTCTCCCCCGTGCTCGCGACAGGCTCCGACGGCGTCTCCTCGGCCGCCGCGGGAGCGACGAGAGCGAGGGCCGCGGCAAGAGCGGCGGCGGTCAGGCGGGCGTGAGAAGCGTTCATGGCGATCCCCCCGGGCCGGGCGCGGTGGCGGTGACCGCCGGCGCGCCGTGCGACAGGACTGTCTGAAACAAGCCCCACGCTGCCAAGGGCGTATCGCGTGGCCGGCGCGCGTGAACCCCGGCGCGCCCCACCAGGCGATAGGGTTCCGCCATCTTCACCGGCGCATCGGACGCCGGCGTGTTATCCGGACATCAACACGTCCGCCGCGCCCAGCGCGCCGAGGACGCACGAGATGATGCCGTTGAGCGTGAAGAATGCGAGCGCGATCCGGCGGCGTCCCCACCGCGCGACCGTCGCGTGCTCGGCGGCGAGCAGGATCACGACGATCGCCACGCCGGCGGCGAAGAGCGTCGAGAACCGCTCGTCCACGATCGCCGCCGCGACGAGCGCAGTCGCCGCCGCCAGGTGCAGCAGCGCCGCGACGGCACGTGCGCCGCGGTCACCGAGACGGGCGGGGACGCTGTGCAGCCCTTCGGCGCGATCGACCTCGAGATCCTGGAGCGCGTAGATCACGTCGAACCCGGCCACCCACCCGAGCACCATGACGGCCAGGAGCCACAACGCCGGCTGCTGCTGGAGCGCCACCGGATCGACCGCGAGCGCGGCGGCGAGCGGGCTGATGGCCAGGGCCGATCCGAGGTAGAGATGGCACAGCGCGGTGGAGCGCTTGAGCAACGCGTACGCGCTGATCCACGCGAGCACGGGCAGCCCGAGCCCGAGCGGCCACCAGTTGCCGTACAGGAACCCGAAGGCGGCGCACACCAGCATGAACAACGCCGCCGAGACCGCCAGCGCGGCCGTGGCGAACGACGCGCTCAGCCGTCCGCTCGGCAACGCCCGGCCCGCGGTCCTCGGATTCCGAGCGTCGATCGCCCGGTCCAGCAGCCGGTTCGCGAGCATCGCCACCGTGCGCGCGAAGACCATCGCCAGCGCGACCAGCGTGAGGCGTCCGAGGAACCCGGGCCACGCGATCGCCCCCGCGCCGCCGCCGCCCGCCGCCGCCATGACCGCGGCGAGAACCGCGAAGGGCAGGGCGAAGACGCTGTGGGCGATCTTGATGTCGACGGCGACTTCGCGGATCGAGGCGAGCAGGGTGTGGGGGGGTGCGGCGTGGCTCATCGCGTCGACTTCACCGGGTACAGGCGTTGATCGAGCAACTTCGTGGCGAAGTCCTCGATCGTCATCGTCGGCTCGTGGAGATCGTGTCCGTTCGCGCGTGGCGCGCGGTCAACCGTCTCGTAGGTCATCCGGAGCAACGCCTTCACGTAGGCGAGTTGGGGGACGAACTTCGCGCCGAGCGTCACGACGACGCCCGGCATCGGCGCGGCGAGCAGGTACCGCCTCCAGACCCGGCGGAACCGGCGGCAGGCATCGCGCATCGAGACGCCCTCGGGGCCCTGGTTCACATACACCACGTTCTCGGAGTCGCGCGTGCGCAGTGCGGCGGCGACCTGACGGCCGAGGTCCTCGCCGGCGAGCCAGCAGAGAGGATCGTCGGGGGCGGGCAGGGTCACCAGGAATGGGCCGACGGCGGATACCGCAAGCGACTCCATGAGCCAGGTCGGTCGGAAGATCGTGCTGGCGACGTCGCTGTCGAGCAGGGCCTGATCGACGTCTCGCTTGACCCGCGCGACCCACCAGTCACCGTTCGTCTCCGCGATGCCCATCGCCGAGAGCCGGAGCAGGCGCGGCACGCCGGTTCGCCTCACCGCCGCGAGGACCGCGAGCGTGCCGTCGGCGTCGGCATCCCACGCGGGACGCGAGAAGGTCATGGCATTGGCGAGGCTCAGGTAGACCGCGTCCATTCCACGCAGGGCCGCGTCGAGCGATGCCTCGTCGCGCAGATCGCCGGGCACGACTTCGCATCGATCGGGCAGTACCGCCCGGGCGCGGCGCGGCCGGCGCGCCAGCACGCGCACCGTGATGCCCTCCTTCACGAGCTGCTCGGTGACCGGCCGCCCGATGAGGCCGGTGGCTCCGATGACGAGGACCCGCTGATCCGACATGCCACGATCGTACTCACGGTGCCGTTCCCGTGTCCGTGCCCGTGCCCGCCTCAGCTATACTCTCCCCCCATGTCCAAGGTCAAAACCGCCATCACGCCGACTCGCGCCGACAACTACCCGGAGTGGTACCAGCAGGTGATCCGCGCCGCCGATCTCGCGGAGAACAGCCCGGTACGCGGGTGCATGGTGATCAAGCCGTGGGGGTACAGCCTCTGGGAGAACATCCAGCGCACCCTCGACGGGATGTTCAAGGCGACCGGACACCGCAACGCCTACTTCCCGCTGTTCATCCCGGTGTCCTTCCTCGAGAAGGAGGCCGAGCACGTCGAGGGCTTCGCCAAGGAGTGCGCGGTGATCACGCACCACCGGCTGGAGGCGGGGCCGGATGGCGGGCTCGTGCCGGCGGGCAAGCTCGAGGAGCCGCTCGTGGTGCGGCCGACGAGCGAGACGATCATCGGCGCGATGTTCTCGAAATGGGTGGAGTCCTACCGCGATCTGCCGCTGTTGATCAACCAGTGGGCGAACGTCGTTCGGTGGGAGATGCGCACGCGGATGTTCCTGCGCACCACGGAGTTCCTCTGGCAGGAGGGACACACCGTGCACGCCACGGAGGCCGAAGCGCGCGAGGAGACGATGCGCATGCTGGAGGTCTACGCGGACTTCGCGGAGAACTCCATGGGGATGCCGGTGATCCGGGGGGAGAAGACCGCCTCGGAGCGCTTCCCGGGTGCCGTCGACACCTACACGATCGAGGCCATGATGCAGGACCGCAAGGCCCTCCAGGCGGGGACCTCGCACTTCCTCGGGCAGAACTTCTCCCGGGCCTCGGACATCAAGTTCCTCGACGACAGCGGCCAGCAGGTGCACGCGTGGACGACGTCGTGGGGCGTGTCCACCCGGCTCATCGGCGGACTGCTCATGACCCATGCCGACGACGACGGTCTCGTGCTGCCGCCGCGGCTCGCGCCCGCACACGTCGTGATCATGCCCATCACGTTCAAGGCCGACGATCCCGACGCGGTCATGAACTACTGCCAGAAGCTCGCCGACGACCTGCGCGTCGTGCCGTACTACGGCCGATCGATCGAGGTCGAGATCGACGACCGCGACATGCGCGGGGGCGACAAGGTCTGGTCGTGGATCAAGAAGGGCATTCCGATCCGGCTGGAGGTCGGCCCGCGCGACATCGCCCAGGACTCCGTCTTCATGGGCCGGCGCGACCAGGGGCCGAAGGACAAGGCGTCGGTGCCGCGCGGCGAACTCGTGGAGACGATCGGCGACGTGCTCGACGACATCCAGGACACGCTGCTCGAGCGCGCCCGGGCGATGCGCCGAGAGCACACGCGCGTCATCGATTCCAGGGAGGAGTTCGAGGAGTTCTTCCGCGCGCCGGTCGGCGGCGACGGGCCGACGGCGATCCACGGCGGGTTCGCCCTCGCCCACTGGTCGGGTGATCACGAGGTGGAGACGCAGGTCAACGACGAGCTGGGCGTCACCATCCGCTGCATCCCGCTGGAGCCGGTGGACGGAATCGACGACGCCGGGACGTGTCCCTTCTCGGGGCAGCCGAGCCCGAAACGCGTGGTGTGGGCAAAGGCCTACTAGGAAGCGACCGAGGGGTGGGGGGCGTATGATCCGGGGCCCCGGGAGATTCCCATGAACGGACGCGTATGCCTCTTCGTCGCGGTGCTGCTGAGCGCCCTCGTTGCGTCTCCGGCATCGGCCGAGGAGCTGTACGCGGCCTACTGGAACGTCGAGAACCTGTTCGACACGACGGATGATCCGAAGGTCGAGAAGGACGAGGAGTTCACGCCGCAGGCACCGAAGCGGTGGACGCCGGAGCGTTTCCAGATCAAGCTCGGCAACCTCGCCCGCGTGATCTCGGACATGAACCGCGGTCGCGGTCCCGATGTGCTCGGGCTCTCGGAGGTGGAGAATCGCGCGGTCATCGAGGCGCTGATCGCGAAGCTCGCGCCGCTCGGTCGCGAGTACGCGATCGTGCACAAGGATTCGCCGAGCTTCCGCGGGATCGACTGCGCGATCATCTACGACCGGGCGAAGCTCGAGCTGAAGACCACGGCCTTCCACCACGTGGACGCCGGTCAGACGCGCGACATCGTCGAGGCGTCGTTCGAGATCACCGGTGAGCGTCTCCACGTGTTCGCCAACCACTGGCCGTCGCGCCGCAACCCGGCGGACGCGCGGATCGCCGCCGCCCGCGTGCTCCGGGCGCGCGTGGACAAGATTCTCGCCGAGGACGAGACCGCGGACATCCTCATCATGGGCGACTTCAACGACCATCCCACCGATGTGTCGATCACGCAGCACCTGCGGGTGAGCATCAAGCCGGCCGGCGTGCGCAACGGCGCCCTGCTCAACACGATGGGCGACATCGATCGCAACCCCCACCAGGGCACCTACGTCTACAAGAACCAGTGGGAGGTGATCGATCAGATCATCGTGTCGCCGGGCATGCTGGACAAACACGGCTTCCGGTGGAAGCGGGGCTCGACGCGGCCGATCTTCAACGAGTACCAGGCGTTCGTGCACCGCGATCGCCGGAACATCCCGCGCCCCAGCCGCAGCTACTCGGGGGACAAGTTCCACAAGGACGGGTTCTCCGACCATCTTCCCGTGGCCTGTCTGCTCGTCTATTGACGATGACCTGCAACACACCTCCCTGGCAGCGCGATGTCGAGGACCTGCATCGGTTCTTCGAGGCGTGGCTCCGAGGCGACGTGCCCGCCGACGACGCATCTTTCGCGCCGGTCGAAGCGGCGCTGGCCCCGGCGTTCACGTTCGTGGATCCCGGCGGTGAGCGACGGAGCCGGGCGGACGTGATCGACGCTCTGCGGGCGGGGTACGGAGCGCGGCCCGAACTGCGTATCCGGATCGACGACGCGAGTCTGCATCACGATGCCGGCGGGCTCACGCTGGCGTCCTACCTCGAGCGACAGACCGACGGCGACCGCGTCACGACGCGGATCAGCACCGTGTTGTTCCGGGCTGAGGCGAGCGCCCCGAACGGCGTCGAGTGGCTCCACGTTCACGAGACCTGGCACGGGAAACCCGCTTCCCCCGCGTGATCCGGTCCGGCAGGGCGGTCCGTTACAATCCGCCCGTTCCCAAAGCGAAGGAGACGACGATGGCGCCCATCTCGATGACCAAGCAGATCAACGCCGCTCCCGACGTCGTCTTCGACGTTTTCACCGATCTCGAGCGCGCCGCCGAGCGCATCGACGGGATCAAGAGCCTCGAAGTGCTCACGCCCGGTCCCGTCGACGTCGGCACGCGCTTCCGCGAAACGCGGGTCATGCTCAAGAAGGAAGCGACGGAGGAGATGGAGTTCACGGCGTTCGAGCCGGGCCGGAGCTACCGGGTCGAGGCCGAGTCCTGCGGCTCGCATTACACGTCCGAATATCGCTTCGAGCCGCGGGACGGCGGCACCGAAGTCCACTTCACGTTCGCCGCCCGTCCGCTGAACATGCTCACGAAGATCATGGCGCCCGTCGGGATGCTGATGTTCGGCTCGGCGATGCGCAAGTGCTTCGAGGCGGACATGAACGACCTCACGGTCGTCGCGGAGGCGGGGGCGGAAGAGCGCTAGACACCCCGTGCGACGATCCGCGGGGCGGGGACCTCCACCGTCGGCCGCTCGTCCAGCAGTGATCGAACCGCCGCGAGCACCATCTCGACGGTCGTCTCCTCGACGCACTTCGGCGCCTCGGCGCACGCGCCGCCGGGACATTCCGGATCGCACGCGCGGCTGCGAACGATGCGCAGGTCGCTTGAGCGCACCGGGCCCCACTCGTGCTCGCGGCTCGGTCCGAAGATCGTGGCGATCGGGACGTTCGTCGTCGCCGCGAGATGCGTCGGCCCGCTCTCGTTGGACACCAGCAGCGCCGCCCGCTCGAACAACGCCAGCAGCGGCATGAGCGGAAGCGACAGGCAGCACGCGGCGTTGCCATGGGCCATCCCGTGGTGCACCTCGTCGAGCAACGCGCGTTCGGCGGGCGTGCCGATGATGCAGACCTGCATGCCGTGATCGCGCACGATCGCATCGGCGACGGCGGCGAAACGCTCCGGCGGCCAGCGGCGTCCGGGCTTGCCGGCCCCGGGGTGAATCACGGCCAGCGGTGCTTCCGGATCGGGCAACTTCGCCGTCAGCCGCGGGCGGAGCCGTTCGTGGGCGGCCTCCGGCGCGCGGAGCGTCAACCACGGCGGCGGACCGTGGCGGCCGATGAAGCTCAGGATCGTTCCGTAGCGGTCGTACCAGTGCGGCTGCGGGTCGTCGATGACCGGGGCCGTGCGTGTGTAGATCCAGCGCCGCCGGTCGTCGCCAAGACCGAGACGGTGTCGGGCGAGCGACGTCGCGACGAGCGTCCACGCCCGCGTTCCGTAGCACAGGTTGATGACGGCGCGGTAGCGTTTGAACGGGAGCCCGAGCGCCGCGAGCATCGGGCGCATGTTGTTGCCGAGCCCGCGCCGCTTCGTGGATTGCTGCGGGTACGTGACGACGCGCGAGACCGACGGGAGCAGGCCGACGAGATCCGTGTACCGCGCGTCCACCAGCACGTCGACGGGGCGCTCGAAGTACGCGGCCAGCGCCTCGATCACCGGCATCGAGAGCACGGTGTTGCCCAGGTGATGATCGATCATCACCACGAGCACCGGATGCGTCCCGGGATCGAGAGGCTGGGTCGCGGCGGGCATTGGCGCTACTTCTTCTCGTAGAGTGCCGCCACGGCGCCGGCGGGATCCCGGATCACGCAGAAACGACCCTGCTCTGGCGATCCCTTCGGCTCGCGGATGATCGTTCCGCCACGCTCACGGCACCGCCGCATGCTCTCGTCGAGGTCCACGACGGTGATGTAGACGATCCACTGCGCGGGGAGCCCCTCGTTGGTGCCTCGCGCGTGGCAGATGCCGGCGATGCCGTCGCCGGAGTGCGGTGCCTTCATGATGTAGTCGCTGTAGCCGCCCATGTCGCACGGGTCGGCTCCCCAGCCGACCACGTCCGCGTAGAAGTCACGCACGTCGTCCGCGTTCTCCACGGTGAGGTCCGTCCATCCGATCGTGCCGGCGTGCGTGTTGGCGGTGTCAGTCATGCCCGGAGTATACTCCGCCCATGACCGTGGTCGACGCATCCGAACCGCTCGTTTTCAGCGGCACGCTCGACTATACGGGCTACATGGCGCTCGTCCGCGACATCGTCGCCTCCGGCGAGCCCGCGCAGCGCATCCTCGACATGCCGGCGGGCGAGGGACAGTTCACCGCGGCGCTTCGCGAGTCGGGTCACGACGTGACGCCGGCGGACCTCAACTGCCGCCGCGACGACTACGTCCGCGTGGACATGAACGAACCCCTTCCGTTCGCGGACGAGGCGTTCGACACGGCGATCTGCCTCGAGGGCATCGAGCACCTGATCGACCCCGTCCAGCTCGTGCGCGAGCTGATCCGGGTCGTGCGCCCCGGGGGACGCGTGATCCTCTCCACGCCGAACGTGGGCAGCTACTACTCGCGGCTCCAGTACCTGTTCACCGGCACGTTCTTCCAGTTCGCGCCCGGCGGCGTACGCGATCTCCGCCCGGAGGTCGACGAGGACCGCGGCCACATCGCGCCGATGCCGTACCTGCGGCTGCGCACGCTCGCCGAGTACCACGGCGCCCGGGTCGTCTCCGTGCACGGCGACAAGTACAAGCGGAAGATCCTGATGCCGCTGTACCTGCTCGTGCACGCGCTCGGGCGCTGGTGGTCGAGCCGCGTGTTCTTCCACGGCGCCGCTCGTCGCTTCGAGGAGCGCAACCGCGAGATCCACCGGCACGTCAACTCGGCGCCGCTGCTGTTCAGCCGATCGCTCGTGCTCGTGTTCCAGAAGGAGCGCGAGGCGTGAGCGAGTCCTACGGAATGAAGCTCCTCATCGTCGCCGCCGGCGGCGCGCTCGGCACCGGGCTGCGCTACGCGATGAGCGGGTGGGTGTACCGCGTCACCCCGATGGCGGCGTTCCCGTGGGGCACGCTCGTGGTCAACGTCCTGGGGTGCCTGCTCATCGGCCTGTTCGCGGGGCTCGCCGAGCAGCGGCAGGTGCTCGGGCCGATGACCCGTCTGTTCCTGCTCATCGGCGTGCTCGGGGGGTTCACGACGTTCTCCACGTTCGCGTACGAGACGTACGGGCTCGGGCGCGATCAGGAGTCGGTACGGGCGCTCGGCAACATCACGCTCCACGTCGTGCTGGGGCTTGTCGGGGTCTGGGCGGGGTACGTTCTGTCTCGCTTGATCGGAGGGAAGGTTTGACACACTTCCAGGATGGTCACCTGTTGCGGATCTTCGTCGGCGAGCAGGACCACCACGGGGGATTGCCGCTCTACGAGTGGCTCATCCGGCAGGCGCGGAAGAACGGGCTCGCGGGGGCCACCGCGATTCGCGGGCTCGAGGGATTCGGCGCGCACAGCCGACTCCACTCCGCGAAGATCCTGCGTCTGTCCGAGGACCTGCCCGTCGTGGTCGAGATCGTGGACACGCGGGAGAAGATCGAGGGGTTCATGCCCATCGTCGATGAAGCCGTCGCCGAGGGCCTGGCCACGATCGAGAAGGTCGAGCTGCATTTCTACCGGGGGCGCGGCGGGGATCGCGGCGGTGGGTGAGCGCTGCCCGCGCTGCCGAGCCTGAACTCCTGCGGCGCGTACCACGCGTACCGGATGTAATGCGAAGCCAGCGTCTCATCGTGCTTCCGGGTCGCTTCGCGGTCTGCCGCCTCGACGGCGATGCGCCGCCGCCGGCGTGGCTCGACGCGTTGCCGCCGGGCGTGTTCCGTTCGGTGACACGCACCGCCGACGAGCTGTCCGTGGTGTGCGACGAGCGCGTGGTGCCGGTGGAAACCACTGCCGCTCGCGGCTGGGCATGCCTGCGGGTGAGCGGCACGCTCGACTTCGGCGAGGTGGGCATCCTCGCCGATCTGACCGCCGCCCTCGCCGGAGCCCGCGTCAGCGTGTTCGCCGTCTCGACATTCGACACGGACTACCTGCTCGTGCGGGCACCCGACCTCGACGCGGCCGTACACGCCCTCGAGGCTGCCGGCCACGAGATCGATTTCTCCGGCTGACCCAGGCCCCGGCCGGAGGTATCATGTTGGCGGTCGGCCCCAGGGAGGGGAAGCAGGATGCGCACGATCAATCGCAGATGCGGAAGGATCGGCATCGTTGCCGCCGCGATCGGGGCATGGGTCGTCGTGGCGTCGGTGCTGATCGGCGTCGGCCGCGGCGAGGCGACACGCGGCGGCACCCTCACGACGTTCGGGCTCAGCGGGTGGCTGGAGGTGAAGAGCCCCCGGCTGGAGGCCGTGCAGTTCGTCGAACTGCTCGTCCCCGGCAAGAAGTTCAGCCCGACGGTGCGCCCGATGCGGGCGACGATCGCTCTGCTGCTCCTCGGCGCCCTGACCGTGTACCTGCTCGTGGGTACGCGCCGGTCGCTCGCCAACCTCTCGCCGCGTTCGAAGTGCTGCTACTGCGGCTACGTCATCACCGACAGCTCCCCGCAGACGAACATCTGTCCCGAGTGCGGTCACCTGCCGAACTTCCACCGGGAACCATGGGCGTTGTGGCGGTAGTGGTACGGCCCGGACACCTTGTGTGCGCCGGGACTGTGCGAGCCGGACATGGGAGCGTGCTGCTTGGACGACGGGTCGTGCGCCGACGGCGTGACGGAGGCATTGTGCACTGACCTCGGCGGCAGCTACCAGGGTGATGACGAACTCTGTGCGATCGTGAGTTGCCCGTGTCTCCCCGACCTCGACGGCAGTGGCGACGTCGGCTTCGGCGACATCCTCGCGGTGATCGGCGCGTGGGGCCCCTGTCCCGGCCCGTCGTACCCCGGCTCGTTCACGGGTCTCACGATCGAGCCGTACGTGGACGTGAACTGGGTCGCCAACGGCTTCACCGGTCTTACCGCGTGGCGGCTGCACGCGAACTTCACCGACCCGTCGGACGGTGTCGCCGCCGTGATCGGCAGTACAACTTCGCCGATGACCGTAACGTCCTCCGACGGCGTGTTCCACAACGACCCACCGTTCGACAGCCTCACCGCGCCGGTGAACTTCGCGCCGTCGTACTGGGCGAACCAGTGGGATACGTACGTCACGATCGACGTCGAGGACGCCGCCGACGACCAGACGGGCCTTACGCCGAACTTCGCCGTCGAGAGCGGCAACCTCGCGGGCAACTTCACGACCGACACCGAGAGTTGGTACGTCATCCCGCCGGACTTCGCCCAGGGCGTCGCGGGACCGGACGGACAGGTGCTGCTCGCGCAGTTCGTCGTCGCCGAGGGCGAGACGGTGCAGGGAGCGGTCAACCTGCACTTCATCGACGCGCAGACCGCCGACGGGGTTGCGTTCCCGCCGCCGCCGCCGCAGTGCCCGCATGATCTGAACGGCAACGGCGCCGTGGACTTCGCGGATGTTCTTGCGGTGATCGGGGCGTGGGGTCCGTGTTGGTGAAGAAGAAACCCGGGCATCCCCCGTCCCCATTCCCATTCCCCATTTCCCATTTCCCATTGTGCCATTTCCCCATTCCCGGTTCCCGATTCACCGTTCCCGGTTCCCAGTTTCGCGCTGAGGTGGCCCACGATTGACGGACACAGGACCCAGCCGGGAGACTACTCCTGGTGAAAGGAGTCCTGAATGGGTGGTCAGCGATACTCGGAACAGTTCAAGCGTGACGCAGCTCGCCTCGTGATCGAGGAGAACTACTCCGTCAACGCAGCCGCAGAGTCCGTCGGTGTGAGCCACACGTCGTTGACGAGGTGGGTTGACCGGTACGGCGATCAGGCTGATCGGACGAAGCGCACATATGCATCGAAGGACGACGAGATCGAAGCCCTCCGGGGTGAGGTGCGAAAGAGGTAGCCGATCGAGAACGTCAGCACGCCGTGCCCGAAGTGAGCCTGCACGAGGTCGGAGGGCTCGGACGTGAAGTCGATCGTGATGCCCTCGGGCGCGTCCGTGCCGTCCCAGGTCGCGGTGAACGCGAACGGGCAGAGCACGTCCCAGCCGAGCTGGTTCGCGATCACCAGCGGCAGGCATCGGTATGCGAAGCGGTCGGACGTCCGGTCCATCCACGCTCGCGACCGGGCCGCCGCGGCGAGGGGCAACGGGTGCCCGGTGACCTCGTACGCGGTGAGGGTCATGTCGGCGGGGGACGGAATCGGCTGGGCGCTCATGAGGCGCTTATCGGCACGGCCCGGGGCTCGATTGAGGCTCAGGCCCCGACCGCGGCGAGGAGCTTCGCGGCCCGTTCCTCGATCCGGTCGAAACGCTCTCCACGCATGTCGTTGGGGTCGAAGAGCGTGTTCACGAAGCCGACGGCGAACGCCCCGGCCTTGAGGAACGCGGCGGCGTTGTTCTGGTGCACGCCGCTCGTCGGAACGATGCGGAGGAACGGCATCGGACCGAGCATCGCCTTGACGTAGTTCGGCCCGGAGTCCGGGCCGGGGAACAGTTTCTGGAGCGACGCGCCGGCGCGGTGCGCGCGGAGCATCTCCGTGGCGGTGAACGTGCCGGGCATCATGGCCACGCCGAGCCGCGCCGCCTCCTCGATCACCGCCTCGTCCGTGACGGGCGACACGAGGAACGACGCGCCGGCGTCCACGGCGGCGCGGGCGTCTTCCACGGTGAGCACGGTGCCGGCGCCGGTCACGACGT
>JAAELP010000233.1 GCA_024226535.1 Planctomycetota bacterium
CGCCGAACAACTCGCGCAGTTTTTCCTGCGTGTCCCCGCACGCAATGACGTCGGCCGATACGTGTTGCGCGCGGTCGAGCATCGCGTCGGAGAGCGAGTCGTCGAGTTCGTTGAGGAAGCCCTTCATCGCCGACATCGCGTAGCGGCCGCCCTCGCAGAGGTGCCCGGCCAGCGCGTCCGCCGTGTCGTCGAGTTCGTCGAGCGCGACGAGGTGCGTGACGATGCCGGCCGCGTGGGCTTCGCTTCCGGAGATCGTGCCGCCGGTGAGCAGCATCGCCCGGGCGCGCGACGGGCCGATCTTCCTGAAGAGCCACGGCGCCATGAGCGCCGGGCTCAGGCAGGTCTTGAGCGGGGGATAGCCGACCTTCGACTCGGGGTGCGTGATGGCGAAGTCGGAAGCCGCGAGGAAGCCGAAGCCGCCGCCGATCGCCGCCCCCTGGACCTGGGCGATCGTGATCGCGGGCAGCCGGCGGACTCGGCGCATGACCTCCGACAACCTGCGCAGCAGCGTTCGGATGGTGGCCTCGTCCGCCCGGACCTCGGCGAGGTCGAGGCCGGAGCAGAACGACCGGCCGGCACCGCGCAGGATCAGGACCCGCGTCTGGTCGTCGAGTTCGTCGAGGGCGCGGTCGATCGCGTCGAGGAGCGCGATCGAGGTGGGATTGCGCGCCTCCGGTCGGTTGAACGTGAGGATCGCGGTGTCGTCGTTGGACGCGTCGAGAAGCACGAGATCGGGCATTGGGGTGGTCACCAGAGAGCTGTTCATGTGTTCAATCGACCAGCTCGCCGCACTCGGGGCAGCGATCGCTGTACTCGAGGCCGCGCAGATCGTAGTCGCAACTCGGGCAGCGCCCGCGGGCGAGCCGCTCGACGGCCCGGTCGGCGTGACGGCTGTAGATCGTGATCGCGCCGGCCCGCGCGAGGATGATGCCGACGTTCGCGGCGGCGAGCAGGATCAGCCACCACACCATGACGGAGCCCAGCGACGCCAGCCACGAGCGGCGAGGACGCGCCTCGCCGGCTTCGACCGCTCGCCACAGGGCCACCAACTCATCGTGGCCGGCGAGACGCAGGGCGGCGGTGATGGCGGCGCGGTGCGGATCGTCGGGGGCGAGTCGGGCGTCGGTGCGCGTGCCGACCTCGTTGAGGATGTTCAGGTCGAGCTGCACGTGAGGCGGCGCGTCGGCGCTGGCGAACGGCCAACCGCGCTCGGCCCGCTGAAGAAGCACGGCGAACTCGGCGTCGGTCGGAAGCCCGATCAGATCGCGGGTCAGGTATCGCGCCTCGGTATCGTCCACCGCCGCCGCCAGGGGGCCGCCGTCGACGACGTAGACCTTTCCGCGCACCTCGCGCACCGTGCCCGTCCGCGCGACGAACACCTCCGAAACGAACAGTGCCACGATCGCCAGCGCGAGCGAGACCGCCAACGACCAGTCCCGCGCCGCCGTCCACACCGTTCGCTCGCGGTTCGCGGAGTGGTAGCGGATCGACCAGAGCTTGTACCGGAGACGCTTGAGCATGGGCGGCAGGGGGCAGGGCGGGGGCGACGGAGCGGGAGCAGCGAAGCGAGGGCGGCGGCGGGGGAGCGAGGGCGGGGCCAACATCGTAGAGCGGCGCCGGCGAGCCGGTCCGCCGGTGTAGCCGGGGAATCGCAGGGACACGACGAGCGGAACGTCTCGCCCCATCAGCCACCGGATGCGGGCTGCTCGTCGAGGTGTACGTCGAGGTGCACGTCGAGGGGGCTGCGCACGCCCATCGCCCCGTCCCGCGTGACGTGCGTGTAGATCATCGTCGTGCTCACGTCCTTGTGGCCGAGCAGCTTCTGGAGGGTTCGGATGTCCGTCCCGGACTCGAGCAGGTGCGTGGCGAAGCTGTGACGAAGGACGTGCGGCGTGACGCGCTTGCGGATCCCGGCGGCGATCGCCGCGTTGCGGAGTGCGCGCTGCACGCTCTTGGAGTGCACGTGGTGGCGGCGTCGCTCCGAGCCGCGCGGATCGACGGCGAGGCGGGACGAGGGGAAGACGAACTGCCAGCCGAGGTCGAAGCGAGCGCCGGAGAGCTTGGCGGCGAGCGCGTCCGGCAACTCGACGCCACCGTACCCGTGGCGGAGGTCCCGGGCGTGCAGGCCGGCGACACGGTCGATCTGCACACGCAGTCGATCGGCGAGAACGCCGGGCAGCACCGTCGTGCGATCGCGATCGCCCTTGCCCATCCGCACCGAGATCTGGCGGCGATCGAGATCCACGTCCTTGACGCGGAGACGGCAGCACTCCATGAGCCGCAGCCCGGCCCCGTACATGATCTCGACCATGAGCCGGTACGTGCCGGTGACGCAGGGCAGCAGGCGCGCGATCTCCTCCCGCGAGAGCACCGTCGGCAACCGGCGCGACCGCCGCGCCCGGGTCACCCGCAGCGTGGCGGGATCGACCTGGAGGATCTCCCGGTAGAGAAACAACAACGCGCTGAGCGCCTGGTTCTGCGTGCTCGCGGCGACGCGTCGTCGCACGGCGAGATACGTGAGGAACGCCTCGATCGCCGGAGTGCCCAGCTCCGCCGGATGTCGGAGATCGTGAAACCGGATGAAACGCACGATCCACATCACGTACGTGTCCTCGGTCCGATGCGAGTACCTCCGAACCCGCAACTCCTGCCGCACCCGATCGAGCAACCGCATGGGGGGAGGCTAACGCCCCATTATCCGCGCGCGAAAACTCCGCGCGTTTTCTCCACACACCGCACCGCACACCACCACGAAGCCCAAACCCCCAACCCCCAAAACACCAATCACCCCCCAAAACCGACCGGTTTATCCACCCCCCCCCTCACCGCATATCATCCTCCAACGGGAGATACCCCCTCCATTCCTCTCCCCTAGTTCTCGTTGGGCGACTATTCGATGCACAAGGCCATTCGCGCCGTGTACTGGGACCTCGCACCGAGTCGCTTGGCCTCGGCGTGGCCGTACCCAGGTACTGAGCTCACCGCGATCTGGCCTTCGCCTGTGAATCATGACCAGTGTTTCATGGACGCTGGTTTCCATGAGTTCAGCGACAAGGACGATCCGTGGGACGCGGAATTCGAAGCGATGGTAACGAGGCTTGTCGATCACCTGGCTGAATACGGTCGCCCTTCATTGGAAGTCAAAATCCCTGTCCGTTGCTCATCCGGCTCCCCGAGCCTCATTGATCAGGTAATTGCTCCAACATGGGACGATAACTTCGATGACGCCGTGCTCCGCTTCGGCTCGCCGGAACAGGTGGTTCTTCGAACCTGCCATGGGCACGAGATCCTCTGGGTGATTCCGCGAGCAACGACCCAGCTTGATCCCGAGGGCTTAGCTGAGCTGTGTGCGCAGGGCCGGCGAGCCGAGCGTCGCCAACTTGAATGGCGGCACCTTCTCGCTATGGCCAACTTCTCGTGAGTCAGCGGTACGTCGCCCAACATCTATATGGCCCCGAATGTCAAGTGCGCGTACGAACCGCGCTTCCTCCGACTCCGGAGGCCCCCGGCGA
>JAAELP010000234.1 GCA_024226535.1 Planctomycetota bacterium
ACCGGCGCCGAGACGATCGAGTTCGTCGTGGACGAGACCGACGTCGACCACCGGTCGGTCGTCCTTCCCGTCGATGTCGCCGTGGACCCGGCTCGTCTCGTGCACGCGCACATCAACGTCGTCGATGCCACGGCCGAGCGGCGCGGTGGCTGGGTCACGTGGGTCGAGTCGGCCGTTCGGCGTGACGACGGGCGTCTCGTCGTTGGCACGTCGAACCGCGCCGGCTCGCTCCGCGTCGGCGCGCCGGCGCTGGAGGGCGGGCGCGTCCGGTGCACGATCGAGATCCGCCCCTTGCTGGCCCCGGCCGCCCTGCGCGTCATCGGCAACCTGGAGACCTGGCTGGAGATGCGGCGCGACGAGACGCCCGGAGGCGTGGGGGGCGTGGGGGGCGTGCTCGGGCCGATCGACTTCCTGACCACGACGAGCTTCATCGTGGGCAAACGCGATCCGGAAACCCGGCGGATCCCCGACGACCCCGCCCGCGTCCACTTCCTCTGGCAGCAGCACGAACGCATCCGCGGGTCCCGGCGCGCACGCCAGATCGTGGACGACGAGAAGGGAAGCGCCCTGATCGCCGTGTTCCTGGAGCAGGCCAACTACCGCGACACCGCCCGGCTCCTCGCGGACGTGCGCGACTACGAGGAGCGACACCTCGCGCCGGCCGGTATGACGCTCTCCTTCGCCGGGGACGTCGCCGTCAGCCAGGCGCTCATCGCCGCGATCGTTACGACGCAGGTGCGCTCGCTGCTCGTGTCGCTGCTGGTGATCGTCGCGCTTACGACGATCCTCGGACGCTCGTTGCGGTGGGGGATCGCGTGCGTCGTGCCGTGTGCGGGGGCGGTGCTCGTCACGTTCGCGGTGATGGGCTGGACGGGCACGCCGCTCGGCGTGGCCACGTCGATGTTCGCGGGGATGGTCCTCGGAATCGGCGTCGACTACGCGATCCATCTCGTGGAGCGCTTCCGTCGGATGCGGCGCGCCGGGCGAGATCCGGACGAGGCGATCGACGACGCCGCGTCCGTCGCGGGGCGCGCGATCGTGATCGACGCGGTGACGGTGGGCCTGGGCTTCGGCGTCCTCGTCTGCTCGCAGGTGCCCGCCGACGCGCGGCTCGGCGGGCTCGCCGTCGTGTGCATCGCCACGTGCCTCGTGGCCACGCTCGCGCTGCTGCCGGTCATCATGCGTCACGCCCCCGGGCCCGCGGGGCGGCCGCCGGAGCCCTGAAATGGGCACAAAAAACCTCGCGAACGGGGTCCGATTCCCGTATCGTGCGGTCTGGAGCGGCCGTGGGGGTTCGAGGGGACGAAAGGGAGCACTTCCGGTGGCGAGGTCGGCTCCGCCTCCCCGGCGTGAGGACGAACAGGCCACGCGTGGGACGTCTCTCGATACGAACACGACAGCGGATCCTCGGCATCGATCCCGATGCCGCGACGTTCGCGCGCCGGGGGTTTGCCCCGACCGATGAGGCCGCGCAGGCCCGGCTCGAGAGCATCGGGCGGACGTTCATCCTCGGCTACCGGGCGGCGCTCGAGGAGCCACGCGCCGAGCCGCTCGCCCACCGGCTGGACGAGGTCGAGCGCGAGCGCCGCGGCTGGGCGTTCGAAGGCGCGGCGATGGGGCTCACGATGCTCGATCTCCTGACGCCCTGGAATCGCTCGCGGATGAAGGAGTTCCTGCACGGGCCGGCGCGGTCGCACGTCTACATGGCGCACATCGGCATCGGCTGGGCGCTGGCCCGCCTGCGTCGCGGCGTAGACCGCCTGCCGCGCTACGTCGATCCGCTCCTGCGATGGCTCGTCGTCGATGGCTACGGCTTCCACCAGGGCTACTTCCATCCGAAGCGGTACATCTTCAAGCATCTCAGCTCGAAGAAGATGAACGGCTACGCCGAGCGCGCGTTCGACCACGGTCTCGGGCGCAGCGTCTGGTTCGTCGGCGGGGCCGACGTCGATCGCATCACGGCCATCATCGAGGAGTTCTCGATCAACCGGCGCCGCGACCTGTGGGCGGGCGTGGGTCTCGCGAGCGCGTACGCCGGCGGTACCGGCGCCTCGGCGCTGGAGAAGCTGCACCGCAACGCCACCAAGTACATGCCTCACGTGCGGCAGGGGGTAGCCTTCGCGGCCAAGGCCCGGGAGCTTGCCACGAACGCGGCGGCGCACACCGATCTCGCGGCGAGGATCCTCTGCGGCGTATCCGCGGTCCGCGCCTCGGAGATCTGCGAGACGACGCTCAGCAACCTCGCCACGGAGAGCGGCGACCGATCCTACGAATCCTGGCGACAGAAGATCCGGGTCGCGCTGGAGACGCAGGAGGTGTCGGTATGAACGAGCGACCCTCCGCGGCCGGGGCGTTCGCCCGGCAGTCCGCGCGCCCGGCGGTGGCTCTGATCGCCATCGTGGCCATCTACTTCATGACCCGTCTGCCGTCGCTCGCCGACGCGGAGCGCGAGGACCTCGCGACGCGCTTCCGGTTCGATCCGGCGCCCCTTCCGGAGCCGCCCGGCGGCGAGGTGCGCCGCGGGCGTCCGGTGCATCCGAGCCTTCGCGCCCACGCGGGGTGGATCTCGACCGTCGGCGCCGCCGTCGCGTTGAGCGACTTCGACGGCGACGGCGCGCCGAACGACGTCTGCTACGTGGACACACGCACCAACCGCGTGATCGTCGCCGCGGTGCCCGGGACGGGCCGGCGGTACGAGCCGTTCACGCTGCCATACCCCGCGGGCCCGCACGATCCGGTGACCATCGCTCCGACGGGATGCCTCTTCGGCGATTTCGACGAGGACGGGGCCCGCGACGTGCTCGTCTACTTCTGGGGGCGAACGCCGCTGCTGTACCGGCGACGCGGTCTCGACGCCCCGATGAACGCCGACGGGTACGAGACGATCCGCGTGGGGCCCGCCGACGAACGCTGGTTCACGACCGCGGCGACGACCGCGGATCTCGACGGCGACGGCCACGTCGACCTGCTCTTCGGGAACTACTTCCAGGACGGGGCGCGGGTGCTCGATGCCGGTGCCGAGGGCAGCGAGGAGATGCAGGACTCGATGTCCCGCGCGTTCAACGGCGGACGGAACCGGATCTACCTGTGGTCGGGTCCGTCGTCGTTCCGATCCGTCGACGACGTCCTCGATCCGGACATCGCCAACGCGTGGACGCTCGCCATCGGCGCCGCCGACCTCGACGGCGATCTGCTCCCGGAGCTGTACTTCGGCAACGACTTCGGCCCCGATCGGCTGCTCCACAACCGTTCGACTCCCGGGCACCTGGCGTTCGCGAATCTCCAGGGTCGGCGCGGCCCCGCCACGCCCACGTCGAAGATCCTCGGTCACGACTCGTTCAAGGGCATGGGGGTGGACTTCGGCGACGTCAACGACGACGGCCGGCTCGACATGTTCGTGAGCAACATCGCCGAGGAATACGCGCTGGAGGAAAGCCACTTCCTCTTCGTGAGCACGGGCGAAACCGAGGCGATGGCCGACGGAATCGCGCCGTACGTCGATCGCAGCGAGCCGCTCGGCGTGTCACGCAGCGGCTGGGGATGGGACACGCGCTTCGCGGACATGGACAACGACGGCGTGCTGGAAATGCTCCAGGCGACCGGCTTCCTCCAGGGCCGGCACGACCGCTGGCCGGAGCTGCACGAGCTGGCGATGGCGAACGACACGCTCCTGCATCACGCGCGGGCGTGGCACAAGTTCGACGTGGGCGACGACCTCAGCGGGTGGCAGCACAATCCGTTCTTCGTGCGCGCCGCCGACGGGCGCTACTACGACATCGCCCCGCAGATCGAGCTTGGCTCGCCGCATCTCACGCGGGGCATCGCCACCGCCGACGTCGACATCGACGGCGATCTCGACTTCGTGATCGCGAACCAGTGGGCGCCGTCGCTGCTGCACGTCAACGAGGCGCCGAACCCGGGCCGGAGCCTCGTGCTGGCGCTGCTGCTTCCGCCGGCGAGCGCCGGGTCGCTGCCCTTCGACGTCCAACCGGGGCCGCCGGCGCCGGGGCGCCCCGCGCGACCCGCGGTCGGGGCGTGGGCCACGGTCACGTGCCCCGACGGGCGCCGCCTCGTGGCACGGGTCGACGGGGGCAACGGCCACTCGGGCGCGCGGAGCCCGGAGATCCACTTCGGGCTCGGGGCGATCGCCGCCGATGTGCAGGTGCCCCTGGAGCTTCGCTGGCGAGACGGATCGGGTGACGTGCGCGAGGTGAAGCTCTCGGTGCGGCCGGGCTGGCATACGATCATGCTCGGCGCCGGTGAGCCGGCGCCGGGAGCGGAAGGGGACGCGCCATGAGCGCCCAGCGTGGTTGGGTCATCAGCAACCGCCTGGAGGGGCTCCGCCGCTTCGCGACCGCGATCACGGTCTTCACGATCCTCGGCCACCTGTGGTTCGGGTTCGAGCAGTCGTGGCTCCAGCCGGTTGTCGCGGTGCTCACCGGCTACACACTCGAGCTTCTGCTGGAGTGGGTCGACGCCCGCGCGCACGGGCGAGCGCCGCGCTACCGCGGCGGCGGGTTCGTCGGCCTCGTCAACTTCCTGCTCTCGGCGCACATCACCTCGCTCGCCGTCGCCATGCTCCTGTACGCCAACGAGCGTCTGTGGCCGCTGGCGTTCGCGGTGTCCGTGGCGATCGGGACGAAGGCGATGTTCCGCATCGCGATCGGCGGGCGGCCGCGGCACTTCCTCAATCCGTCGAACACGGGCATCACGATCACGCTCCTGCTCTTCCCCTGGGTCGGCATCGCGCAGCCGTATCACTTCACGGAGAACCTGCACGGCGTCGGCGACTGGATCCTGCCGGGGCTGATCGTCGTGTCGGGGTCGTTCCTGAACTTCCGGTACACCAGGCGCGTGCCGCTGCTGCTCACGTGGATCGTGGTCTTCGCGCTCCAGGCGGTGGTGCGCATCGTCTTCTTCGATTCCGAGCCGATCGCGCCGTTCCTGCCGATGACTGGCGTGGCCTTCGTCCTGTTCACGTTCTACATGGTGACGGATCCGGCGACGACGCCGTCGAGCGTCACGGGTCAGATCGTGTTCGGGGCGGCGGTGGCCGTGGCGTACGGCGCGCTCGTCGTCTTCCACATCGTGTTCGGACTCTTCTTCGGGCTGACGATCGTGTGCGTCGCGCGCGGGGTGATCATCGCGTTGCGCAACGCGACACCGGCGCCCAAGACGGTCGCGGCGCCCGCCGCGTTGGTAGTGGAGGGGGGGGGCCATGTCCGCTGACCGTTCCGGTATCGCGATCGTCGGCATGGCCTGCCGGTATCCCGACGCGAGCACGCCGTCGGAGCTCTGGGAGAACGTGCTCGCGCAGCGACGCGCGTTCCGCCGGATCCCCGACGAGCGGCTGCGACTCGAGGACTACTACGACCCCGATCCTTCCGTGCCGGATCGCACGTACGTCGCGCAGGCGGCGGTGATCGAGGGCTGGGAGTTCGATCGCGTCGGCCATCGCGTCGCCGGATCGACGTACCGCGCCGCCGACGTCGCCCACTGGCTCGCCCTCGACGTCGCCGAGGCGGCGCTCGCCGACGCGGGCTTCGCCGACGGCGAGGGGCTGCCGAGCCGCGCGACCGGCGTGCACCTGGGCAACACGCTCACCGGCGAGTTCTCGCGCGCCAACGTCATGCGGCTGCGCTGGCCGTACGTGAGGCGCGTCGTCGACGCCCAGCTCGCGATCGAGGGCTGGTCGGCCGAGCGTCGCGGCGCGTTCCTCGGCGAACTCGAGCAGCAATACAAGAAGCCATTCCCGCCCATCGGCAACGAGACGCTGGCGGGGGGGCTGTCCAACACGATCGCCGGCCGCATCTGCAACCACTTCGATCTCAAGGGCGGCGGATACACGGTGGACGGCGCGTGCTCCGCGTCGCTGTTGTCGGTGATCACGGCGTGCACCGCGCTGACCAACGGCGACCTCGACGTGTCGATCGCCGGCGGCGTGGACCTGAGCCTCGATCCCTTTGAGTTGGTGGGTTTCGCAAAGACCGGCGCGCTCGCCCCGGAGGAGATGCGGGTCTACGACACGCGGGCCGCCGGCTTCTGGCCGGGCGAGGGGTGCGGCTTCGTCGTGCTCATGCGACGCGACGAAGCCGAAGCGCAGGGACGGCGCATCTACGCGGTGATCGAGGGGTGGGGGATCTCGTCCGACGGAAGCGGAGGTATCACGCGGCCG
>JAAELP010000235.1 GCA_024226535.1 Planctomycetota bacterium
CGTTGAACGGCACGAACCGCTTGTGGCGCCGCTTCGAGTGCCGGTGCACGGCCTGGGCGATCAGCTCCTTACCCGTTCCGGACTCCCCGGTGATGAGCACGGGGATGTTGCTCGGCGCGACCTGCCGGACGGTCGTGATCACCTGCCGGATCGCCGCGGACTCGCCGATGATGCCCTCGAAGCCGTAGGCGGCGTCGAGCTGCCCGCGCAAGGCGGTGTTCTGATGCCGCAGGAGGACGGTCTCCGCGGCCCGGTTCACGAGGTTCCGGAAGACGTCGAGGTCCAGCGGCTTCTCGATGAAGTCGTACGCGCCGCCCTGGAGCGCCGCCTTCGCGGTCGCCACGTCGCCGTGGGCGGTGACCATGATCGTCTCGACGTCCTCCTGGTGCCGCTTGGAAAGCTCCAGCACCGTGAGACCGGCGGTCTCGTTCTCCATCACGAGGTCGGTGACGATCACGTCGAAGCTCCCGTGCCGAATCTCCTCGGTGGCCTCGGCGAGGCTGTGGACGATCGTGGACACGTGACCGGGCCGGCGCAGCGCCTCGGCCATCACCTCGGCGTGCTCGACCTCATCGTCGACGATGAGCACCTGCGCGTGCAGGGGCGCGTTGGTTTCGGAAGTGCTGCTCACGGTCGGCGATTCTACGAGCAATCCCGCGAGGTTTCGGGGCCGCCGCGTCGAATCTGGCCGGGGGCGCCCGCGTCGGTCGATACAATCCCACGCCCATGGCCTCCGTTCCCGTCACTGCCCGACCCGAGCCCGGGATCGAGACCCCGTCGTGGTTCGACGGTCGGCACGTCTATCTCGTGGGCATCGGTGGTTGCGGCGTGTGCGGCCTCGCCCGCTTGCTGAGGAGCCTCGGCGCGGTCTGCTCCGGATCCGACAGCACGCCGAGCGAGGTCACCGAGGCGCTCGAAGCCGACGGGATTCCCGTGAGCCGGGACCAGAAGTCGGGCAAGCTTCCGGAGCGGTGCGATCTCGTCGTCGCGTCCGCCGCGATTCCCGATGACCACCCCGAACTGTCCGCCGCCCGTCGCCGCGGCGTCTCCGTGCTGAGCTACGCCGAGGCCCTCGGCCGCGCCCAGGCGGAGCGGACCGGAATCTCCGTCGCCGGCACCCACGGCAAGAGCACGACGACCGCCATGCTCTGCCACGTGCTCATCGAGTCGGGCCTCGATCCGAGCTTCATCGTCGGCGCCCAGTGCCGGCAGATCGGTGGCGGGAGCAGAACCGGCGCCGCCCGCGTGCCCGGCGACGGCCCGCTCGGAAACGCTCCCGGGCTCTTCGCGGCCGAGGCGTGCGAGTACAACCGCTCGTTCCATCACCACCGGCCGATGCTCGCGGCGATCAACAACGTCGAGGGCGACCACCTCGACATCTACGGTTCGCTCGAGAACGTCGTCGAGGCGTTCGCCCACTTCGCCCGCCAGATCCCCGCCGCGTCCCACGGCGGCCGGCTGCTCATCGCCCACGAGGGAGCCCACCGCCGCGAGATCACGGCCGGGCTCGGGTGCGGGGTCCAGACGTTCGGCTTCAGCCCCGCCGCGGATTACCAGGTGGTCTCCGACTCCGCGGTGCGTCGTGTCGGCCTGCTCCAGGACGGGGTCTGGCTCACGCAGTGGACGAACACGATGCCCGGCGAGCACAACGCGCTCAACGCCGCCGCGGCGGCGATCCTCGCATCCTGGGTCGGCGCGGACTGGAACGCCGTCGGCTCCGCCCTCGAGGGATTCGAGGGCATCGACCGGCGTCTGGCGCGTCTCGGCACCCGCGCGGTGCGCGGCGGCGAGGTCGTCGTGTACGACGATTACGGGCATCACCCCACCGAAATCGACCTCACGCTCCGCGCTTTGCGCTCCTCGGAGCGACCCGAACGGCTCGTGTGCGTCTTCCAGCCTCACCAGCACAGCCGCACGCGGTTCCTGATGGACGAGTTCGCCCAGAGCTTCGCGAGCGCGGACGTCGTCATCGTCCCGCACATCTACTTCGTCCGGGACTCGGAGCTGGAGAAGCACCGCGTGAGCGCGCGGGATCTCGTGGACCGGCTCCGGTCGCGCGGCGTGACCGCGATGCACCTCTACCCGTTCGAGGCGATCGTCGAACAGCTCGAGATCATCTGCCGCGACGGCGACCTGCTCGTGATCATGGGCGCGGGTCCCGTCTGGGAGGTCGGGCGGGACTTCCTCGCGGGCGACGGCCGCTGACCGGCCGCTAGGATTGTCCGTGCTCACCGGCCCTGCCAGCCTCTTCTCGGATCTCGACGTCGACGTCAAGCCCGACGCGCCGCTCGGCCGCCTGACGTGGTACGGCGTCGGCGGTCGCGCCGACCTGCTCGTGCGACCCGCGACAATCGAGGCGCTCCAGACGCTCGCGCGGCGCTGCGCCCGGTCCGGCATCCCCCTTCGGATCTTCGGCAGCGGTGCCAACCTGCTGATCGCCGACGAGGGCACCGACGGCATCGTCATCCGGCTCGATCACCCGGCGTTCCGGGAGGTTCGATACAACCCCACCGGCACCGAGCGGCTCCTGAAGGCGATGGCCGGCGCCGACATGGCGCGCACGCTCATGGACGCGACCCGGCGCGGCCTCGGCGGCCTCGCGCAGATGGCCGGCATCCCCGCCACGATCGGCGGCGCCGTCCGCATGAACGCCGGTGGCAAGTTCGGCGCCATCGGCGACGCGGTGGAGTCCGTCACCTGCATCACCGCCGGCGGGCAACGCGTGACCTACCCGGCCGGTGAGCTGCGCTTCGAGTACCGGCGAACGAACATCCCCGATCCGATCATCCTCTCGACGACGTTCCGGCTGGAGCCGGGCGATCCGGTCGCGCTGCGCCGGCGCGTGAAGGAGATATTCGCCTTCAAGAAGAGTTCGCAGCCGCTCGGCGAGAACTCAGCCGGTTGCGCCTTCAAGAACCCGGTGGACCCCGTCACCGAGCAGCGCGTCTCCGCCGGCCGGCTCATCGACGAAGCAGGCCTCAAGGGGCTCACGCGTGGCGGCGCGAAGGTGAGCCGCCACCACGCGAACTTCATCGTCACCGAGCCCGGCGCGACCGCCACCGACGTGATCGGCGTGATGGAGGAAGTGCGCCGACGCGTGCTCGACGATTGCGGCATCGAGCTGGAACGCGAGATCGAGTACTGGCGACGCGGGGAATCGTGATGACGCAACGAACGCCGACCATCCTCGTGCTCATGGGCGGCCCCGACGCCGAGCGCGAAGTCAGCCTCATGTCGGGAGCGGAGGTGGCCGGGGCGTTGCGCGCGACGGCGGCGATGAACGTCGTCGAGCGCGTGATCGACGCACCGTCGGCCGAGGAGCTTGGCGAGATCGTCCGCGAGACGCGCGCCGACGCCGTCTTCCCCGTGCTGCACGGTCGCTGGGGAGAGGGAGGAGCGCTCCAGGAACGGCTCGAGACGATCGGTGTTCCGTACGTCGGTTCCGGGCCGGCGGCGTCCGCGACGGCGATGGACAAGATGCGCACGAAGGCGCTGCTCGTCGATGACGGTGTGCGCACGCCCGAGGCAGTCGTACTCGACGTCGGGGACCCCTGCCCGCTCGACCCCCCGCTCGTTCTCAAGCCCAACGACGACGGATCGTCGGTGGACCTGCGGATCTGCCGATCGCGCGAGGAGGTCGAGGCGGCCCGCCGGCTCCTGCACGTCGGGCGCGGGCCGCTGCTCGCCGAACGCTACGTCGCCGGACGCGAGCTGACCGTCGGCGTGGTCGCCGGCGCGACGCTGCCGGTGATCGAGATCGTCCCCGCCGTGGAGTTCTACGACTACGAGGCGAAGTACACACGCGCCGACACGCGGTACGCGTTCGATCCGGATCTGCCCGAGGGGGTCGTGGAACAGATCCGCCGGGACACGATGCGGGCGTGGGAGCGTCTGGGGTGCCGCGACGTCGCCCGGGCGGACTACATGCTCGACGACGACGGCGCGTGGTTCCTCGAGATCAACACGATGCCGGGGTTCACGACGCATTCTCTGGTGCCGATGGCCGCCCGCCGGGCCGGCCGCGACCTTCCCGCCCTCTGCCGCGATCTCGCGACCGCGGCCCTCGGCCGCAAATCGGGCTCGGGTCTCGTTTCCGGCCGGACCTAGCCATTTCTTGCGGGCAGCGGGGATCGTTCGCCGATCTCACGGGTCATGGCACGCCGATCCAGCCGGAAGAAGATCCCGCTCCTCGAACGCGCCCGCAAACGGCTCGGCGCCATCTCATGGCCGACCCCCCGCCGGAGCCTCGTGGCAGCGGCGTGGATCGTCGTCAGCGTCGCGATCATCGGTGGATGGATGCGGGGCGTGCCGTCCCTCCGCGCCGCGGTGAGCGAGACGGCGCGGGCAGACGAGGTGCGCGTGGTGTTCCTCGATCGACCCGCGTGGGTTCGCGACGACCTGCTCGCGCTGCTGGAGGCGACCGCCGCCCGCCAGATCACCGGCGATCCGTTCGACCGGAACGATCTCGCCGTCGCCCGCGAGGCGCTGATGAGCACTGGTTGGTTCGAGTCGATCGACCAGGTGCGCCGTGTCCGACCCGATCTCGTGGAGGTGCGCTCCACGTGCGTCACGCCGGCCGCGGTCGTTCGCGACGACGACGGCGATCACCTCGTCAC
>JAAELP010000236.1 GCA_024226535.1 Planctomycetota bacterium
GTGGTCGCGCCGGCGGCGCTCCTCGCCATGCCCGCGTGGGCGGGAACCGGGGCCGGCATCGCCGGGCTCGTCTCGTTCGCCCGTCGCGGCCAGGCGGCCGCCGCCCCATCGAACACCACGGATGCTTCGAACGAAGCGGACCTCGGGACCGCGGTCCTCGCCCTCGCCGCCGTCGCCGTGCTGTGGTGGTCGCAGGACGGAGACGAATCTCGAACCACGGCGATGCTGGAGGCCCTCGCACCCGACGACCACCGTCCGGAGCTCGTCGACGCCGACGATGCACGTCGATGGCTCGCCGCCGCCCGAGGCAGAATCGCCGCCGGCATGGAGTCGATGCCATGACCACCTCGCTTCGCATCGCGGTGGTGGGCCACGCCAACACCGGCAAGACCTCACTGCTTCAGACCCTGCTCCGCCGTCGCGATTTCGGTCTCGTGAGTCCGCGTGGCGGCACCACCCGCGTCAACGAGGTCGGCGAGATCGCGGACGACCGCGGACCGATCGCCACCGTCGTCGACACGCCGGGCCTCGAGGACTCCGCCCGACTTCGCGACGCGATCGAAGGCACGCGGATCGAGCGACACGATGATCCGCGCACGCTGCTCGACCGATTCCTCGAGTCGAGCGACGCCGATCCCGACGGCGAGCTCGCGCTCGAGGCCGAGGCCCTGCGAGCGACCACGGAAGCATCGGTGCTGCTCTACGTCATCGACGCCCGCGAGGAACCGAGGCCACGACACCTCGACGAACTGCATTCACTGATCGCGACCGCCCGTCCCGTGGTTCCGATTCTGAACTTCGTCGCCCGACCCGAGGCCGATGCGGCCCGGTGGCGCGAGGCGTGTGCCCGTCAGGGGCTCCACGCCACGGTCGCGTTCGATGCGATCGTGTACGACGACGCCGGCGAACGCCGGCTGCTCGATGCCGTCCGCACCCTGACGCCCGAGCACGCCGAGTCGATCGACCGCTGGATAGAACTTCGACGTCGCGAACGCATCGACTCGGTGACCGCGGCGTCGGCCGCCGCCGCCGACCTGATCGTCGACGCCGCCGCGGCGGTGCGGGTCACCGATCCGGCGGGTCGAGACGACGCCGCGAAGACCGCGGCCTTCGACGCCGCCACGGCCGCGCTCCTCGAGGGTCTTCGAGCGCGAGAAGTCGAAGCGCGGGATCGGATCGCCGCATGCTTCGGCTTCACCGGTGCGGAAGCGGAAGCCACGAATCTCGAGATCACGGAAGCGCTCGGCGGGGTCGACTTCGCCAGTCCCGCGAGCCTCGAACGCGCTGGAATCTGGGCCGCGGGCGGCGGGGCCGGACTCGTCGCGGCCGGCGCCATGATCGATCTCGCGACCGGCGGAATCTCGATGGGTGGCTTCACCGCCCTCGGCGCCGCGGGCGCCGCCCTCGGTGCGGTCGGGGCGAGCGGTGGCAAGATGCTGCGGCGACTCCGCGGACAGGACGAGGTGCGACTCGCGGACTCGGGAATCGACGTCCTGGCCCTCCGCGCCCGCGCCACGATCCTCGCGTTCCTCGCCCGCGGCCACGCCGCCATCGAGCCGGTTTCGCTCGAGAACGTGATCGAGGACGGTCTCCGAGAGGACGGCACGTCCGACGATGCCTCCGCGGGATCGACCTGGCCCGAACTCCGACGCCGGGCTCGCGGCGTCGCCGCCTGGAGCGGGCTGTCGCATCCTCGGAGCACCCGCGGACCGGGCGTCGCACGAGCCGAAGCCGCCCTGCGGATCGAGGAATGGCTCCGGGGGAAGATCCTTCCCCCCTCCTGACTCGGGATCCTTGGCACGATCCACGTGTTCGCTATACTCGACGGCCCGCCGGAGACGGCGACACCGGGGCGATTAGCTCAGCTGGCTAGAGCGCTGCCGTCACATGGCAGAGGTCGAAGGTTCGAGTCCTTTATCGCCCATCCCTGGAAACGCCCTCGGAGCCCTGCTCCGGGGGCGTTTTTCTGGGTCTTGACATCCGGCAAACCATCGATACTATTGACAATCGATTGCCAATGGCAATTCATTGCCAGTAGCAGGTGCCCCCAGAAGCGGCAAAATCGACCCCGGACGCCAGAGAGAACGCTGCACATGTCTCAGATGACCGCCATGAATGCCGATCCCAGACTTCCGGGATCACAGGCCTACCGAGACGGGCTCGGAGTCGCCGCTTCGGTGCTCTGCGCCATCCACTGCGCGGCGATGCCCTTCGTGGTCGGGTTCCTGCCACTGCTCGGATTGAGTTTCCTGGCCGAGCCTTCCTTCCACAAGTGGATGGTCGGCATCTGCCTCGGACTCGCCCTGATCGCGTTCGTCCCCGGCTGGCGCCGACATCAGCGCCTGATGCCCGCCCTCATCGGGCTGGGTGGCCTCGGTCTGATCTCTTTCGCCGCCTTCGCAGGCCCCGACGAGTGCTGTCCGACTCCATGTGGAGACGCGTCCGCCGGATCGACGGCGATGATGCCCGCCACCGCGGGCGTGGAATCCTGCGACTCGGGATGCTGCGACACGACGATGGCCGTCGCGACGGTGGTCGATGAGGACGAAGAAGCCTGCACGGCATCGTGCTGCGCGACGAATGATCCGACGGCGATCGCCGTCGCCGACGATTCAACTGACGCCATGCTGGCAGGCCCGGAACCGGACGATGAAGTCCCCGGTCCCGCTTCCGAAGCGATGGTGGAGTCCCCCGCCATCACGGCCGTCACCGAACGGACGGTCCCGACCGGTGAGACGCCGTGCACCGAGGGTTGCTGCCCCGAGTCGGACGACACGATCCTCATGGCGGGTTCCGGTGATTTCATGAGCATGTTCTGGCTGCTCATGACTCCGATCGGCGGCGTCATCCTGGTCGTCGCCCATCTCACCA
>JAAELP010000237.1 GCA_024226535.1 Planctomycetota bacterium
CACTGATGACCACGCTCGTGGAGACCCGGGCCACCGAGGTCGTGATCCAGCCGTTCCCGCAGGCCCTCATGGTGGCGACGGTGGTGTTCAACGGATTCGATGGTCGCCCGCTCGACGCGGTCCGGATCGCCCGGGAAGGGCCCGGCGGACGATGGGCGTTCGAGAACGGGGACGGCGTGCTGCGGATCATTCCGGCAAGCGCCGAACTCCCGCTCGCGATCGACTCCTGGCCTCGCTTCGACCCCTGAACGGGTTCCTGAACGGCCCCCTGGACCGACCCGGTGTCGCGCTCGCGATTCGTCGCTTCGTGTCTCTTCCACGCCCGATGGGCTCAGCCGATGCGTTGGCTCCAGCGCGCGGCGTCCGGTCCACGTGTTCCCGCCCAGATCGTCTCGAACCCGGCCGCCGCGAGGAGGTCCCGTGGTCGAGGCCGATGTGACGGGTGCAGGCCGGTCGGGCCGAGTTCCGGGGCGGTGAAGACCATCGCCGCATCGACCAGGTCCGCTTCGAAGAGTGACTGCAGGAGCCCGGGGCCGCATTCGGTGAGGACCGTCGCGACGCCGTCCTCCCGAGCGAGCCGCTGCAGCAGTCGTTCCAGTCGGTCACCGCCGAAACGGCCACGCAGCGAGCGGTCGTCGGCGCCGTCGACCGGGATGATTCGGGCGCCGGCCGCTTCGAGCCCACGCACCGCGTCGGGATTGGACGTCGCGGCCTCGGGTCGACAGGCGATGACGACTTCACCGCCGGGCGTCCTCAGCATGGCGGCGTCGGCCGGGAACTGGAGATCCGGATCGATCACGATGCGCTTCGCGGTCCGCCGCCGGCGAACGTCGCGGGCGTCGAGTCGCGGGTCGTCGGCGATCACGGTCCCGATTCCCGTGAGGATCGCGTCGACGCGTCCACGCTCGCGGTGGACCATCCGGAGTGCACGTCGTCCCGAGATCCACGGGGAGACGCCGGGTGGCGTGGC
>JAAELP010000238.1 GCA_024226535.1 Planctomycetota bacterium
GTGGACATGGATACGACCGCCGATTGGGAGCAGATCGACGCCGTGCAGCTTCGCGGCTCGCAGGGACCGATCTCGCAGTGGGCGGATCACGTGCTGGGGTTCAGCAGCCACTGGAGCGCCTCGTCCTTCTCAGCCGATCAGACGCTCGGCGCGCCCGATGTGCCGCAGTACGGCAACAACGCCAGCGCCTGGGCGTCATCGAGCCAGGACGGCACGCTGGAGCAGGTGACGGTCGGCTTCGCGACGCCCGTGTACGCCACCGGCGTGACCGTGCGCGAGACATGGGGCAACGGGTTCGTGTATCGCGTGGAGGTCGTGGACATGAGCGACGGGCTGCACACGGTGTGGACCGGCGCCGATCCGAGCAGCCCCGGCGCGATTGCGAACTTCCTCGTGCAGTGGCCGCAGACGACGTACCTCGTCAAGGGCGTGCGGGTTCACGTGGATACCGACGCGACGGCCGACTGGGAGGAGATCGACGCGATCCAGCTTCACGGGATCGACGCGGACATCGCCGACTGCAACGGCAACGGGATCATCGATACGTGCGACATCCTCGGCGGGGCGAGCGCGGACCTGAACGCGGACGGGATCCCGGACGAGTGCGTGTTTGCGCCGGGGATCACGAGCCTCGCGGCGAGCCCGGACCCGGTGGCGCAGGGAGCGACGGTGACGCTGACCGCGAGCGGTGTCGTCGATCCCAACGACGACGTGGCGATCGTGCGCTTCTATCACGACGCCGATGACGACGGAGCGCTCGACGGCTCCGACACGCTGCTCGGGAGCGACAACGACGAGAGCGGCGGTTGGTCGTGGGCGGGCTCGACGGGGGCGGTCCCCCAGGGTGTGCGCCGGTTCTTCGCTCGCGCCGAAGATGGCGGCGGGTTGCTCAGCAGCGTCGTGAGCGTGCTTGCGACGGTGAGTGAGGCGCCAGATCCCGGGGAGTGGACGGGTGCGCCGGGTGGAAGCTGGTTCGGCTCTTCGAACTGGGGCGGTGGATCCGTGCCCAACGCGGGGACGACGGTCACGATCGCGTCGTCCGTGGTGATCGACTCGGCGGGGGCGCTCGCGTCGTCGGTGACGATCCAGTCCGGCGGTACGCTGACGTTCGCGTCGGGCGGCACGCTGACTGCTGCGGGCGGGGTAACGATCGAGAGCGGCGGAACGTTGACGGGGGTCGGGACGATCACCGGCAACGTCGTCAACGGCGGCGACGTGGCGCCGGGCTCGGCGGTCGGCACGATCACCGTCACCGGAAGCTACACGCAGCAGGCGTCGGGACGGCTGCTCGTCGAGGTGGACGGCTACACGCCGGGGTCCGGACACGACGTGCTGTCGGTGGGGACGTCGGCGACCTTCGGCGGCACGGTGGACGTGACCACGCTCGGCGGGTTCAGCCCCGTGGATACGAGCGTCGTGCAGTTCCTGACCGCGGCGTCGACGAGCGGGGTGTTCGGTGGGGCGAGCCTGCCGACGCTTGCCGGCGGGTTCAGCTTCGTCCTGAGCGAGATGGCGACGGATGCGCGTCTCACGACCGTGGGGGTGTCGCACTGCGACGTCGCCTCGTTCCGACAGTGGGCGGGCAGCGTCATCGGGTTCAGCTCGCAGTACAGCACGAGCACGTTCTCCGCGCAGCAGATCCTCGGACCCCCGAGCGTGTTCACCTACGGCAACGATCCGACCGCGTGGGCGTCGTCGTCGGAGAACGGGACGAGCGAGTACGTCACGCTCGGCTTCCCGGTGGAGGTGTACGCCACCGGCGTGCTCGTACGCGAGACGCTCGGCAACGGGTTCGTGACGCAGGTGGACGTCGTGGACACGAGCGACGTGTTGCACACGGTGTGGAGCGGCGCCGATCCGAGCGTGCCGGGGACGCCGGTGGACTTCGTGGTTTCGTGGTCGAAGACGGCGTACCTCGTGAAGGGCGTGCGCGTCTACGTCGACACCGACGCCACCGCCGGCTGGGAGGAGATCGACGCGATTGAACTGCACGGATCGCCCGGCGAGACCGAGGCGTGGGCATCGAGCGTGATCGACTTCACCAGCCAGTGGGAGTCACACCAGTTCGCGGCGGCGGAGACGACCGGGGCGCCGGACGTGCCGACCTACAGCAACCATCCGCGGGCGTGGGCAGCGTCGCAGGCGAACGGTACGCTGGAGTACCTGACCGTCGGATTCTCGACGCCGATGTACGCCACCGGCGTGACCGTGCGCGAAACGTGGGGCAACGGCTTCGTGTACCAGGTGGACGTGCTCGACACGAGCGACGCATACCACACGGTGTGGACCGGAACCGACCCCAGCACACCGGGTTCGATCGCCGAGTACAAGGTCACGTGGACGCAGACGTCCTACCCGGTCAAGGGCGTGCGTGTACACATCGACACCGACGCCACCTCGCACTTCGAGGAGGTCGACGCGATCAAGCTGCACGGCGTGCCCGCGCCGGAGGGCTCGTGGGCCACGAGCGTGATCGGCTTCAGCTCCGAGTGGAGCGGCGGAGTCTTCTCCGCGCAGCAGGTCGTCGGCGCGCCGAACGTGCTCACCTATGGCAACAACGGGCTCGCCTGGGCGTCGTCGAGCCGGGACGGCACGAGCGAGACGCTGACCATGGGCTACCACACGCCGCTATACGCCTCCGCCGTCACCGTGCGGGAGACGTGGGGCAACGGCTTCGTAACCCAGATCGACCTGCTCGACACCGACGACGCGTATCACACCGTCTGGTCCGGCACCGATACGAGCACGCCGGGGCTGCCCGCGGACTTCCGCGTGAGCTTCACCGAGACGGCCTACCTCGCCAAGGGCGTTCGCGTCCACGTGGACACCGACGCCACCGCCGGCTGGGAGGAGATCGACGCGGTGCTCCTGCACGGCCGCACGAGCGTCGCCGGCGACTGCAACGGCAATGGCATCGCCGACGCGTGCGACATCGCCGTCGGCACGAGCCTCGACGTGAACGTCAACGGCATTCCCGACGAGTGCGAAGCGGGCCCCGCCGCGAGCGTCTTCGCCGCGCCGAACGGCTTCGGTGGCCTGAGCGGCGACCTGACCGGCGACCTGACCGGCAACCCGATCGACACGCTGTTCGACGTGCTCGAGGGGTGGGGCGCGTGCCGGTCGATCGCCAACTGCCCGGGCGACCTCGACGGCAACGGGTACGTGGACGCCGACGACCTCTTCGCGATCTGGGCCGGAAACGGCTGGGGGCGTTGACCGACGTGAGGGCGGTGGCCTGGTCCTCATCATGGCGGCGAGGATAGATGCGCCCACGTGCACCCTCGCGATCCCACGCCAAACCCCGCGCTGACGCGTTTTCGCAGTTCCCGGACCAAGTCGGACGCCGATTCGACCGAAGAGACGGCGCATGGGCCCGCTCACCGCCCAACTCGCTTCGGCCACCACGTTGAAGACGCCGCGGACCGTCGCCGCCCCGTGGCGCGAAGCCGCGGACCTCGCCCGCCGCGACCGCGAGCCGATCTTCATCCCGGTCACCCCGCACGTCGATGACCGCGGCTGGTCGCTGATGAACCTGCTCGCCGGCGCGATGAGCGAACGCGGTCAGATCAACTACTCCGTGCAGCATCCCGGCGTCGTGAAGGCGTGGCACCGGCACGACCGGCAGACCGACTTCTGGTGCTGCGTGCACGGGCATCTGAAGGTGGGCGTGCACCGCGAGGAAGACGAACAGTCGTGGCAGCTCGTGATCGGCGAGCAACGCCCGGGCGTGGTCGTGATCCCGCCGCCGCTGTGGCACGGCGCCGCGACCGTCGGGGCCGAGCCCGCGGGGCTGCTCTACTACGTCACCGAGCGGTACGACCCGGATGCCCCCGACGAACACCGTCGCCCCCACGGAAGCGTCGCGGGATTCCCGTGGCGCACGCGCCATCGCTGACCGGCCGGAGCTGGGGGCTGGGAGGGGCCAGGAGCCGGGGGCGATAACCCGGTGATGCCCGTTCACGGCAATCGGACCAAACGCGTGTCCGACGCTTGCCGATAACACCGCCCAGGGAACCACGACCACACCCTCTCGGAGACGACACCATGAAGGGCGTCATCCTCGCCGGCGGCCGCGGCACGCGCCTCGACCCGCTCACGCGCGTGACCAACAAGCACCTGCTCCCGGTCTACGACCGTCCGATGATCTACTACCCGCTGCAGACGCTCGTCGAGGCGGGGATCGAGGACGTACTCATCGTGACCACGCCGGAACACGTCGGCGCCTTCCGCCGGCTGCTCGGCACCGGACGTCACCTCGGCGTGCGCGAGCTTCAGTACGCGTGCCAGGAACACGAAGGCGGCATCGCCGATGCCCTGCTCTGCGCGGAGGAGTTCGTCGGCAACGATCGGATGTGCGTGATCCTCGGCGACAACCTCATCGAGGGCACGATCCGCAACTCCGTGGACGAGTTCGAGAAGCAGGCAACGGGAGCGCGGGTGCTGCTCAAGGTCGTGCCGGATCCGGAGCACTTCGGTGTCGCCCAGCTCGAGGACGGCCGGATCGTCGACATCGTCGAGAAGCCGTCGCAGCCGGCGACGTGCCTCGCGGTGATCGGGATCTACTTCTACGACAACGACGTGTTCGAGATCTGCACGACGGTCGCACCGAGCGAGCGCGGCGAGCTGGAGATCACCGACGTCAACAACGCGTACCTTCAGCGCGGCGCTCTCACGCACGACGTGGTCGACGGCTGGTGGACCGACGCGGGCACAATCGAGAACCTCTACCGGGCGCACCGGCTCGTGGCCGAGGGCGTGAGCGAGCTGGCGCCGATACTGCGGTACTGCGCATGACGCGGAAGAAGAACATCCGGCGGGTGGCGATCATCGGCGCGGGCGGGATGCTCGGCCGGGACCTGCACCGGGAGTCGTCCCGGCGCGGACTCGACGTGCTGGCGTTCGCATCACGCCGGGAGCTGGACATCACCGACGCCGCGACTGTGGAAGACACGCTCGGATCGGAGCGAGTGGACGCGGTCATCAACGCGGCGGGCTGGACGGACGTCGACAAGGCCGAGACCGAGAAGGTCGAGGCGTACGCGGTGAACTGGGGTGGACCGGCGAACCTCGCGTGGTGCTGCAAGCGGATCGGGGCGCCGCTGGTGCACTTCTCGACGGACTACGTGTTCGACGGCGAGACGGCGAATGAGGATGAAGCGAACGACGCGGAAGAAGAGAGTCAGTACGCAGAGGATGCGGCGACGAGCCCCGTGAACGTCTACGGGTCGAGCAAGCTCGCCGGTGAAGAAGCGATTCAGTCGAGCGGGGTCGAACATCTGATCCTGCGAACGAGCTGGCTGTTTGCGCCGCACGGGAAGAACTTCGTGCGAACGATCGTCGACGCGGCACGGCAGAACACGGAGCTGCCCGTGGTGGCCGACCAGGTCGGGAGACCGACGGCGACGGCGGATCTTGCGCGGATGACGTACGACTTGCTGGAGTGCGACGCGCGCGGGATCGTGCATGCGGCGAGCGCCGAAGCTGCGTCGTGGCATGAGCTAGCGAAAGCAGTGGTGGAACAGGCCGCTCTGCCCTGCCGGGTCGTACCGTGCGCGACGGACGAACAGCCGCGCCCGGCGCGGCGGCCAAGGCGGAGCGTGCTCAACATCAGTCGCATGACCGCATTGATCGGAGCACCGCGTCCGTGGCGCGAAGCGATCGAGCCATGCGTCGCCGAGCTGATCGCGGCGGCGACAGAGCGCGAGGCTTGGCGGATCGGGCCCGAGCAAGGGGAGAACAAGCGTGCGGCATGACGACGAAGGCGGTATTCGGATCCTGGTCACCGGCGGCGCGGGCTTCATCGGCAGCAACCTCGTGCGCTTCCTGCGCGAGCAGCGGCCCGACTGGCACATCGTCAACTACGACGCGTTGACCTACGCGGGAAACCTCGACAGCCTCGCGGGGATCGCCGGAATCGAGCGTGATCGCTACACGTTCGTACACGGCGACGTGCGGGATCGGCAGGCCCTCCAGAGCGCGTTGCGGGGCTGCACCCACGTCGTGCACCTCGCCGCCGAGAGCCACGTCGACCGGTCGATCGCGGACAGCTCACCGTTCATCACGACGAACGTGCAGGGCACACAGAACCTGCTCGACGCCTGCCGCGACACGGAAACGGTGCAGCGCATCGTCGTCGTCAGCACCGACGAGGTCTACGGCTCGCTCCCGATCGACGCGACGGCCAGCAAGTTCACCGAGAACTCCCCCCTGCGACCGAGCAGCCCGTACGCAGCGAGCAAGGCCGCGGCGGACCTGATGTCGCTCGCCCATCACACGACGTTCGGCACCCCGGTGATGATCACCCGGTGCTCGAACAACTTCGGCCCGTACCAGTATCCGGAGAAGGTGATCCCCCTGTTCGTAACGAACCTGATGGGGGGAGCACA
>JAAELP010000239.1 GCA_024226535.1 Planctomycetota bacterium
AGTTCGGCGCTTGCCGGAATGATCCGCAGCACGCCGTCCCCGTTCTCGAACGCCCATCGTCCGCCGGGCCCTTCCCGGGCGATCCGGACCGCGTCGAGCGGGCGACCGTCGAATCCGTTGAACACCACCGTCGCCACCATGAGGGCCTGCGGGAACGGCTGGATCACGACCTCGGTGGCCCGGGTCTCCACGAGCGTGGTCATCAGTGCATCGACGAGCTCGGTGGAGGTCTCGCCGGACGCTCGCGTTCCATCCTCGACGAACTCCACCAACCAGCGGTCGAGGTCGCGTTCGAGGCGGACGAACTCGTCACCCGCCGTGATCTCGATCGATTTCACATCCGCCGGACGGACGCCCGAGCCGGTGGGTTCGACGAGGGTCGCGACCGAGGGCAGCAGCCCGCGGAGCGTGGCTTCGTCGAGTCGAACGACCATCGGAATCCCGTCGACCATCGCGAATCGATCCCGGCTCACGAGTCCGGCGGGTCCGCCGATCAGCAGCCGCTCGGTCGTGCCGTCGTCGCGGCTCACCTCGATCTCCGCGACCGGTGGTTCGAGTCCGAAGCGGGCCCGGTCGAAGTCGCCGTCCCGGATGAACCCGTCGTGCTCCACGCGGCCGAGAATCCCGACCAGTCCGTCGACCGTGGTCGCATCCCCGCGAGAGGCCACCGGCGCCGTCAGCGACCACCGTCGTCCTTCACGCTCGAGTTCGATGCCGGCGTCACCATTGCGGACCGCGATGCCGTCGATCTCGCGATCGCTGGAGAAGAGTCTTCGACTCCGCCAGTTCCGCGGATCATCGTCGAGCACGCGTGCGTGCAGATCGTCACCGACCACCAGCACCTCGTCGTCGTCGCCGACCCGGATCCAACTGCGTCCCGCGACGGTTCGCGCCCCGAGCTGGACTCGACGCTCCCCGTCGGGACCGCGGAATCGAACCACCGCCTCCGGTGGATCGAGACCGATCCCCGCGAGGTCGGGGCCGTTCCGGCCGTCGAGTCCGGCCAGCGGCGTCCGTCGGCTCGCCGCGAGATCGGCGGCCGCGATCAGGACCTTTCGAATCGGGAATCCCTCCGCGACGATCTCGAAGGGCGAGGTCTGACGCCATCCCTCGGGACCGAGTTCGAAGACGAGATCCTCCGGCGCCGGAGCATCGGATCCTTCAGTCGTGCGAGGTCGTTCGATCACGAGGCGATCGATCGCTTCGACGTCGAATTCCTCGTCGAGGACCGCGGTTCGCAGCACGACGTCCGCGGCCGTCTCGCCGCCCCGCCACGCGACCGCCGCGAGCAGCGACAACAGCACCGCGAGCACCCAGGTCGTGATCACCGCGCGAATGCTCACGTCGTCGCCCTCCGTGCCGACCAGACGATCGTGCCCAGCAGCAGCGGGCCGAGGGCGAGCACCACGAACAGGCCGAAGCCCCAGCCGGTCCGGGCCGCATCGGTGACGCCGCCGAATCGGGCGACCTCCCGGCCGCTCGACGCCGTCGCCACCAGTTCGTCGAGCCCGGCGAGCCAGGCCACGCCGCTGATCGCGAGTTCCCGATTTCCCGGATTCGCCAGCACCAGTCGATCGCCGCCGAGGCTTCCGGCCTCGTTCACCAGCGCCGAGAGGGCCCAGCCGCCGGCCCCGACCACCATCAATCGCTGCAGCCCGTCGATCCCGAACCGCTCGACCGCGACCGCCACCGGGACCGCCTCCTCGAACCGTCCGTCGCTCGGCATCCGTTCGATGCGCACGCCGTCGCCCCGCCAGTCGTCCTCGATCCAGCGGAGCGGGTTCGGTCGGATCGCCGAGAGGACCACCGCCGATCCGTCCATCGATTCATCGACGAGGATCGGCGTCGCGTGCGAGACGAAGAATCGCTTGCCTCGAAGCGCGTCGAGCACTTCGCCGCCCGGCGCCTTCGTCGATTCGGGATGCCGGTCGATCGCCTGCCAGGTCCGCACCGAGGCGCCTTCGCCTCCATCAGGGACCCATTCGAACACCACGCGGCCGGTGTCGACCTCGACGCCGAGCGAGGCGGCCACCGCCGACCACGGATCCGGCTTGCCCACCAGCGGGAGCATGCTCCGAGCCACGGTGAGGAGGACCGGTTCACCTTCGGCGATCAACGCGGTGGCCGCGTCGAGCAGCGCCTGTTCGTTCTCGTCGTATTCGAGACCGCTGCGTTGCAGCGGCGGGCTGATGAACCAGACGGTTCGTCGGCGAGGATCGACCGCGGGCCGGTCCGTCCGACCGGGAATCCACTCGGTCACCTCGAACCGCGCGGTGCGCAGCGCGTTGGCGACGCCGGCGACCTCCAGTCCGTCGTCCCGGTCTCGAAGCAGCGAACGGTCCTCGGCGTGCACGAAGACGACCTGCGGCATGTCACCGATCCGCAGGGCGCGAATCGCCGAGACGAGCGTCTCCTCGCCCTGGAACCGGCGGTCGAATCCGACCACCGTGCCTTCGCCGCCCTCGCGCACTGCACTTGCGGGGAAGAGCTGCCAGCCCGGGATGACCGTGGTGCCGGCGGGTCCGTCCACGATCGCGACGTCGCCGGCGGCGATCGACTCCGCGACGATCGCCGCATCGAGCGGATGAGTCGATTCGAG
>JAAELP010000240.1 GCA_024226535.1 Planctomycetota bacterium
AGGTAAAAACATGATAGAAATAGCTTCCATAGCATGTCATTTGTGTTGAAATATGCGAGGAATACATATTACCAAAAACCCCTTTCACTTATGTACGAAATGTACGAAATTATGTACACTTATGTACGAAACGTGCAAAGCACCCTATGTACGAAATTCGGCATTTCGGGTCTGGAATCTAGGCCCGGGCCCGGCGCGGCCCACTCTGGCAAAAGCCAAAGCCGGCCCAAGCCCGCCCACGGCCCGGGCTGGGCCGGGCCTCGGACCGGGCCACGCTTTTAGGCCCGTGCAGAACCCTGAAATAACGCACAGACGCGCCGACGGACAGAAAAGTGAACCGTATATAATCTTGCCGCCGTTACGGGATTTCGCCGCCGCCGAAAACGCCGCCGCCGTTATTACGCCGCCGCCGTTACTGGATTACGCCGCCGCCGATCCTCGGCCATTTTACATTTTTCTGAAATTTCACAAAACAAAAAAAAACTTTTTTTTACCGAAAAGACGTGCGTTAAAAAACGCGCGCTAAAAAAGACTGTCGACGCGCGCTGATTGGTTCCCGCCAAAAATTGGCGTCATTGGGGCGGTTCCGAGTCGACAGGGCGCCATCTGGCGAAAAAAAATAAAAACTCAAAAACCGGTCGAGTCGGGGGGCTTGTTATGGGCATAACTCCTTCAAATGTTGACGGATTGGCACGAAATTTTCACACAAACTAGGAAACATAAAGCTCC
>JAAELP010000241.1 GCA_024226535.1 Planctomycetota bacterium
AACGGCGTGAGCTGCCTGAGCGGGTACATCACGATGCCCGACGGACGCCGCCGTTGCTTCAGCATCATGATCAACGACATCGACGTGCCGATCGGCCGGGCGAAGGACCTCCAGGACCGCATCGTGCTCGCGATCGTCGAGGACATGGCGGGGGACGACGAGACCGAGGGTCCGCGCGTACGAGGCGCCACCTCCGCCCCTTAGTCCCTCGATCCCTTAGTCCCTCAGTCCCTCAGTCCCTCAGTCCCTCAGTCCCTCAGTCCCTTTGTCCCTTCATCCGCCTCTCTGCTATCCTCTCCGCCATGCATTGGTCCTTCTACGTCATTGGCGCCGTCATCCTGATCGGTCTCATCGTCTTGCTGGTCAAGCTCCGCAAGGCCGACTGATCGCGACGCCACGATCGTGCCCCCCTCGGCTCGATCGACCCACCCCCCGATTTCCAGCCCGGTGAGGGCCGCCATGACGTCGCGCGCCGGTAGATCGGCGCGCCGGACGATCGTTCCGATGTCGAGCCCCCCGCGGTGCCCACGGAGCACGCGGAGGATCGCGCGCGAGGCCCGCGGCAGCGACGACGCGAGCAGTGACCCCGTGGACGCCTGGGCCGCGTTTGCGCCGGGGTCGTCAGCACCCGGCGGGCGGCGACGCGACGCCGCGGCGAGGACCGATCGAACCGACCCGCCGCAGCCCTCCAACTGGCTCAGCACGTCCCGGTGATCGATGACGAGCCCCGCGCCTCCATCACGGATCAGGGCGAGGACGCCGCGCGACGCCGCGGAATCCACGGGACCGGGAAGGGCCATCACCTCGCGGCCGTGCTCCTCGGCGGCAAGTCGGGCGGTGATCAGGGCCCCGCTTCGCGCGGCGGCTTCCACGACGAGCACGCCGAGGCTGAGCCCCGAGATCACGCGGTTGCGTCGCGGGAAGTTCCGCGCGAGCGGCGGCATCTCCATCGGGTGCTCGCTGATGAGCGCGCCGGACGACGCGATCTCGTCGTACAGCCGACGGTGCTCCGGCGGATAGCAGACCGCCAGGCCGCAGCCGAGCACGGCGATCGTGCGCCCACCGGCGCGGAGGGCGGCCCGGTGCGCGGCGGCGTCGATACCCCTCGCCCCCCCGGAGACGATCGACAGACCGCTCGCCGCCAGAAGACCCGCGAAGCGCGAGGCCTGCTCGCGACCGTACGTCGTCGCGCGACGCGAGCCGACCACCGCGAGGGCGGCGACGTCCGCGGGATCGAGTCGGCCACGCACCCACAGCGCCTCGGGCGCGGCGGGGATCGTAGCCAGCAGCGCGGGGTAATCCGGAGCCCCACGCAGGATCAACTGCGCCTCGCCGTCACGCATCGCGGAACGCTCGCGGTCCGGATCGGTGGACTTCAGCGCGTGGCGTATCGCCGCGGCGGAGGTGGGTGACACGCCGGCCTCCTCGCGCAGGCGGCGCGGCGTGGCGGCGACGATCGCGGCGTCCGAGCCGAGCCGGCGCCGCAGCCGGCGAAGCGTCGCCGGACCGAGGCCGGGTGCGATGAGCAGACGCAACGTCGCCTCGTCGATCTCGTGCGGATCGCGCGGCATGAGCCGAACCCTCCCGTTCTCCGGGCGGGGATCGTAGACCGGCGCCAGATGTCTCTCGGTGGTCGCGGCGGTTCCGCGTCAGCGACGCGGTTCCGGCTCACTTCCCGTCGTCGTCGGCGTCGACGACTTCGTACTCGTACTCGTATTCGTACTCGCCGTCCTCGTCGCCCTCTTCGTCGCCGTCCTCGGGCTCGGCTTCGTCGTCATCGACCTCTTCGTCGACGTACTCGTACTCGTATTCCTCCTCCTCTTCGGGCTCGCACTCCTCGTCGTCCTCTTCCCCATCGTCCTCGTCGGACTCGCACGCCTCTGGCTCGTCTTCTTCTTCTTCCTCCTCGTCCGCATCCTCGTCTTCGTCGTCTTCGTCGTCTTCGTCTTCGTACTCGTACTCCTCGTCCTCGTCCTCGTCCTCATCGTCCGCGTCTTCGTCTTCGTCCTCGTAATCCTCGTCGCCCTCGTCCTCGTCTTCGTCCTCGTCTTCGTCCTCCTCGTCGTCTACCTCGTCCTCCTCGGGTTCCTCGCCGTCTTCCTCCTCGTACTCGTCTTCCTCCTCGTACTCGTCGTCGTCCTCGTACTCGTCGTCGTCCTCATCCTCGTACTCGTCGTCCCGGTCGCCCGCATCGTCGTCCTCGCACTCGTCTTCGTCCTGCTCGTCTTCGTCGTCGACCTCGTCGGCTGGTTCGTCGTACTCGTACTCGTCGCCGTCGTCATTCGCGTCTTCGTATTCACTGTCCGTGTCCGCGTCCGCGTCCGCGTCCGTGTCCGTGACAGCGTCCGCGTCCGTGTCCGCGCACGGACTACTCGCTGCGCTCGTCGTCCGTGGCACCGGAACAATCACGCGCTCGACCGGACGCGCACCCGCGCGCGAGCGAACGCGCGAGCGCGTCGGGGCCGACGGCCCCAGCAGCAGCCCCATGAACACACAAAGCACGGCTCCGCCGGTGATCCACAGCTTCGCCGGCCCGGAGGTCGCCCGCGACAGCAGCGAACGCCGCTCGGGCGGCGGCGTGCCAGTGGCCCGGGCCTGTTGCCGCCGAACGCTTCCGTCGATCCACTGCCCGACCGAGGCCGACGCCATCGGCGCGACCACCACCGGGCGCTCGCCCGCGCTCACCAGGTTCAACTGATGGGCGGCGAGGCGACGCAGGAACGCCGGATCGCCGGCCTCGACCTCGTCGAGGAACCGCGACGATGCCTCCAGCCGCATGGCGAGCAGGGCATCCTGCTCCTCCAGCCGCTGGAGGCGGTTCCGCGCGTCGGCGAGGTCGTCCTGCCCCGGCACCAGCACGACCGCCGCGCACATCGTGACCCCGACCACGACGAACAGCCAGCCGGGGTCGATCCGTCCGAGTATGGACTTCAGGAGGCTGGGCATCGGCGGAAGCTATCGGCAATTGGCGGTGCCACGGATCAATCCCGGGGGGTCGGACTGTGCGGTCTGCGACGGTCGGAGCCCCGCGTCGTCGGCGAGAAGACCCCGGGGCCCGCTATCAACTCACCGGACGCCCCCGTCCGCCCGATGCTGCCCACATGCAGTTCGACCCCCGGGCCAACGTCACCAACCTCACCGACAGCAGCAACGGCCGCCGACGGTTCGGCCGCGTTCCCCTGGAAGCGGTCCAGAGCGATCTGGGCAAGGTGCTCGAGCTGTCCGCCAACGGCATGCGGGTCAAGGCCCGGAAGCTGCCCAAGGGGACCTTCACGGTCCGCATCTACGGCCTCGGCATGGAGTTGGAGGTCAAGGGGCACGTCGTCTGGCAGCGGCGATCGGGCGTGATGTCCCGGATCGCCGGCGTCGAGTTCCTCGAGGTCTCACCGACCGTCTCCCGACAGCTCACTACGCTCGGGATGAACAACCGCGATCAGCGCACGATGGAGTGAACCGGGGCGCGCAGGGCTCCGCCGGGACGGCGTATCCTTCTCCGGATGCCATCGGTACGTCGCGATCTCCGTGTTCTCGTCGTCATCCTGCTCGCCATCATCGGCGCCGGCGTCGCCACCGCCGATCGTCCCCCACCGCAACGCTCCCGTGAACGGGACCGCGGGCGCGAGGTCGTGGTCACCGGTACGCTCGAGGCGGCCACCGGGCAGCCGATGGTCCACCTGCGGATCTCCGACCGAGAACGCGTGCTGACCGCGAAGCCGGGCGCGCTCCAGGAACTGCTGGGCGACGACGCGATCATGCGCTCGCTGCCGGCGTACCTCGACACGGGCGCGAGCGGATACGTGATCAGCTCGGAGACAGCCGCGCGGTTCGGCATCGCGCGTGACGAGGATTCGGTCTACCACGAGGTCGGCCTGCACGGTGAGGTCCCGATGGGGGTGAGCCGGCCCTACGCGCTGGCCGTCGCAGGCGTGGCGGGCGATCCGGCCCACGCCGCCGGGGAGTTCCGCGAGCTGCGCGGGAAGGCCAGCCTGCTGCTGAACCAGTCGAAGTCGGCGCCGGCGGTGGCGCTCGTCGCCGGCACGGTGGACGTCGTCGGAATGGCGGCGATACGCGAGCTGGTGGTGGAGATCGACCCGGGCGGCATGGGCGGCGCGGGTGGAGCGATCCGCGGCGGCGCCGGCGATCCGCTCGCGGCGCTGGAGCAGCTCATCGAGTTGATGAAGCCACCGATCGTGCGACTGCACGCGCGCGGCAAACGCACGAAGCGCGGCGACATCGTCATCCCGCTGGAGATGATCGACTACAACCGGAAGCGCTCACCCGCCAACCGCGGTCGCCGCCCCACCGTTGCTTCCAACCCGACCATTCCCGCCGTAACCACGACGCACCAGGGCAAGACGCACCGCGGCGCCTGGCTGCTGGACACCGGCGCCGTCGTCAGCATCATCTCCGTCGGCCAGGCCCGCGCGCTCGGCCTGCTCGACGCGGACGGTCGCCCGACCCGGGAGCCGGACTTCCGCCTGCCGCTCGGAGGCGTCGCGGGCGGCATCGAGCAGGACCCGGGGTTCGTGATCGAGCGTCTGGAAATCGCGGCGCAGGGACGCACGCGTCTGGTCTTCCGCGATGCGCACGTCGTCGTGCGCGACGTGAGCGTCACGCTCGATGACGAGCGGACGGTCACGCTCGACGGCATCCTCGGCCTGAACCTGCTACTGCCGTCGGCGACCGGCCTCGCGACGGGCATGCCGACCGCCGTGTCGCCGCCGCCGTTCTCGCGGCTGTGGATCGACGGCCCTCGGCGACGTCTCGTCCTCGAGCGCCGGTAGCGTGGGGTCGCATTCGATCCACGTGATCGCAAACCGCGCCGGTTTACGGTTGTGATTCCCGTTCGCAGCGCCGAGAATCTCCGATTGGGGCGGGGCTCGGTGTGCAGCCGGTGCCGGCCGTGATTCTCTGGCAGGTGCCATTCATGATCCGAGCGACCCGAACCGTGCTCCTGCTGTTGCTGCTCTGCGGCCTGACGGCCGGGTGCATGACGCGACCGACCGGCTGGCGCGATCGGGAGCCGATCGCGGAGCAGGCGCCGCCGGTGGGCGATGTCTGGACCGATTCGCAGCGGCGCGTCTTCACGATCTTCGCCCACGGCACCGGGCGCCATCGCCTCGCCCGCGACGGGGAGATCATCGGCACGTTCGCCGACGCGTACTGGGGGCGCGGTCCGGGCCACGAAGCGACGGTTCGCCCCGCGCCTCCCGCCGCGCCCCCCGTCGCGCCCCCCGCGCAACCCGCACCCTCCGCAACGCCGGCGATGACCAACGCCGACCTGATCGAGTTGAGCGCCGCCGGGCTCCCGGCGTCGATCATCAAGAAGACGATCGACCGCGCCGGCCGCGTGGACTTCGATCTCTCCGCCGCGGGCGTTCTCGAACTCGCCCGGGCCGGGGTGAGCGAAGACGTCATCGAACACGCGCTCTCCACGGCCGCCGACACCGATCGGTAAACGCCGCGACGCACCGACAAGGACACGGCGCGCGCCCGTATCCGGGTGCCGTGGTCTTGCCCCGGGGCAAGGCCGCGTGCCATGGGCGCCCAACAACGCGGCCTTGGCTGCGCCAAGACCACGGCACCCCCGGAGAAGGGAGATCACTCCGCTTCGTCCGGCGGAAACAGCAGCTTCGACCCCACGCGGATCGACGCCTCGACGTCGTGACCGACGCCCGGGAGCACGTGCAACTCGACACCCGGCGTGCCGTCGTAGACGTTCTGCTCGGTGAGGCGGCGCGCCTCGGCGTTCAACGCGGCGACGTAGCCGCGGGCGCGGGCCGTCACCGTCGCCCCCTGCCATGCGAGGTCCGGGCGGTTGGAGCCAACGAGGTCCTTCTCGCCGACGACGAGGAACAGGGGCACGTTCAGGAACCGCGCCATCCGCTCGTCGCGCTCGGCGGTGGTCAGCAGAAGATCCGTGAGTTCGTTGTGGCGGTAGACACGCTCGACCTTCGTCGTCGCCAGGCCGAGCGGAAACGAACGCCGCTTGGTCGGAAAGGCGTATGAGCCGGCAGCGCAGGCGGCGACGCGCTCGACGAGGTCCGGGTGGACCGTGGCGAACCGCGCCGCGAACTGACCGCCGCCGGAGTGGCCGAAGAGGTGGAAGCGCGGCTTGTCCACGAGGTTCGCCCGGAAGAAGGCGAAGATCTCGATGAGGCGATGGTCGGCGCGATCGCGTCCCTTCGCGTTCACGAGGTTCAGGAAGTCCCACACGTCCCAGTCGCGGATGATGCGTTCATCACGGAAGCGAAGCTGACCGTCGAGGTCGCGAGCGAGATCCGGCGGGCGGTTGTACAGGCAGTCGAAGACGGGGGCGATGATCACGAGGTTCTCGCGCTCCGCCAGCGCGCGGAACCGCTCGAGCAGGTGCAGGGCTCCCGGCCGGTGCCACGCGCCGGATCCGTGCACGCAGACGAGGTACCGCGCGGTGCGCGGCCGCAGCGTGCGCGGAAGGTAGTACAGCACCTCGGTTCCGCCGATGCGGAGACCCTCGTGGGCGCCGGCGGCGCGATCGAGCCGTGGCTCGTCCGAGCGCGGCGGACGCAGACGACGTGGCGGCGCGGTGCCCGCCTTCGGGCCGCGGTGCTCGAGCCGGTCCATGCCGATCTTCTCGAGACCGTCGCCGGGCTCCATCCCCTTCACGCCAAGGAGCAGGTACGACGTGCGGTGTTCGGCGTCCGCGAGACCTCGCTCTGCGCCGAGGCTGCGGAGCGCGGCCTGGGCGCGATCGCCGAAGAGCCGTGTCGGCTCGTCCTTCGCGGCGACGATGACGAACGTCCCCTTGCGCAGCCGCTCGACGTCGCGGGCGAGCCCTTCGCCGGCGCCGGGCGCGAGGTGCGTGTTGTAGTGTTCGCTGAGAACGATGCGGTCACCGTCGACGGCGAGGACGTAGAGGCCGGCGGTGGCCGGAGCCTGCGGGATCGCGTCGAACGCAACGTGGTCGCCGAGGGCCACGCGAAGCGGCGAGCCGACGGTGAACCCCCCGCTGACGACGTCGGTCGTGTCGGCGTACCGGGCGAGGACGCGGGCGAGCCGCGAATCGGCCGCGGCGGCGGCGTGGACGAGGCCCGGGCACGCGGGCGTCATCGACGCCAACATCGCCACCGCGAGCAGGATCTGCACCGGGCTCCGTCGCATCCCTTGATTATCGTGACCTCACGCCGCCCGAGCCAACCGTCCGGAGGATGCCGCGTCATACCCCGCTGAGGCCATCTCGGGGCCGATTTCGTCGGTGAAGACCCGGTCGAGGCCGTCATCGAAGACCGAGCGCCAGTTGCCCGGCGTCACGCGGCGCTTGTGCTTCGTGGGCTGCTCGGTGTCCGGCGCCGTCACGTGGGGCGGCACCTTGCCCGCGAGATCGTCGATGACGGCGCGGGGCCAGCCGAGGTAGGTCGCCACCAGGTCGAGCCAGTCCAGCGGCCGCGTAACGAGCAGCTCGTACGGGGCGTCGAGCGCGTGCTCGAAGCGAGCGAGGATCGCCGTGGCGGCGCGGAACTCGTCGATGGCGGATCGGGCGCAGTGGCGGCGCACGCCTTCGACGACGCCGAGCGAGCGCAGCTCGTTGCGTTGCCGCACGAACTCATCGCGGCCGCGTTCCGGCACCGGGTGGCTGAAAGCGCGTGAGTAGAAGCCCGAGATCGCCACGTCGCGCGGGTCGCGCCGCATCACGACGAGCTTCTTGTCGGTAAAGCGCCCGGCGGCGGGCACCGGGTCCTCGACGAGGTCGTCGTAGGTCCACGGGTACACGCGCGTGGCGAAGACGTTCGAAGGCGGCAGCGGGTGTTCCCCCGCCGTCGAACCCGCCGCGACGAGCGGCCCGTATTGCCGGTGCTCGATGTCCGGATAGTGCCGCATCGCCAGCGGCACGACGCCGTGCGTGGCGAAGGTGGACGCGCCCTTGTGGACGGTCATGAAGATGGTGGTCGGGTGCGGCGGGTGTGAAGCGGGCAGCATGGCCGTTTCTCCGCCCGCAGGCCCGGTGAGGCCGCGGGTTATCGCCCCCCGATCGCTCTCCTTGTCTCGGACCGACCGCGGCCCGACTTTGGCCCGATCTCGGCAAAGCCGCGCGGGTTGCCGCCCCGAGGGGCGGTGTCTATACTCCGGCCACATACTGCGGGGTAGAGCAGTCTGGTAGCTCGTCGGGCTCATAACCCGG
>JAAELP010000242.1 GCA_024226535.1 Planctomycetota bacterium
CCACGAGATCCACGAGATCGAAGTTCAGCGGGCTTCGAACATCCTGCGGTTGGTGCCCTCGGTTCCGATGCCGGCCGAGACGCGTCCGCCGCATCGAGGGCACCGGCCCTCGTATCGGGTTTCGGCGGCGTTCCGGGTCAGGCGTCCGTACCGGTGGCAGCACTTGAACCAGACCATGATGAACCGGCTGCCGGAAGCGGGCGTCGCCTTTCGCGGGGCGGCGCCGGTCTGATGCAGGCCGTCGATCTCGATCCGGTCTCGGGAATCCGCCATGGCGTCGTCCTCGGAGGCGTGCGTCACTCGGTGATCGGCTGGTCGCCACCGAGGCGACACGCTTCGTCGATTCGACCGGCGGTGGCCACGGCGCGGTCGATGGCCGCACGGACCTCGTTTTCGATCGTCAGAGCGCGGGCGGCGCCCTGGTCGAGCCCGCGAAGCGAATCGAGATTCATCTCGACGTTCCAGCAGCCCGCCTCGGCCGCGACCGCCGCGAGGCGACCGGCGATCGCGAGATCGCTTCGAAGCAGTCGGCTGGAGCGACCGACCAGTCGAGCCGCGAGGTCGACGGTCTCCGCCGCGTTCATGACCAGGCGGTGCGGCGCTTCGATCGCACCCTCGACCGCCGTCGGCCATGCCTCGATCCGTCGAGGGTCGTCGGCCGCGAGCGGCCAGAGACTCGCGAGCGTTTCAAAGGCGCGGGCGTCCTCGTCGGCGAGTTCGAGGGCGGTCTCGCGGATCCTTTGAAGGCGTCCCGCCGCTTCGGCGAGGGTCGACTCGAACGCCGCGAACTTCTTCTTGCCGTGGCTGAACGCGATCACCATCTCCGCGAGGCCGGCGGCATGGGCGAGCATCGAGCCCGCCGCGGCGCCGCCGCCGGGAACGGATCGTCGCGAGGCCAGCGCCTCGGTGAACGCCCCGAGGGTCGCATCGGCGAAGTGGGCGGGCGATTCGGTCATTGGCGGATCTCGCCCCCGACCCCGGTGGCGAGGGCGGCGGTGATCGTCGCGATCTCCGGATCGATCTCATCGTGTCGGAGCGTTCGATCCGTCACGCGGAATCGCAGTCGCAGGGTGACCGCCTTCCGGCCGGTCGGGAGATTGCGCCCGCGGAACACGGTGACGAATTCGATCGCTTCGAGCGATGCGGGACGGTTCGTGTCGATCGCCGCCTCGAGGTCGGCCCACCGCACGCGCTCCTCGACCAGGACGGTGAGGTCGCGGTCGATGGCGGGGAACGCGGGCAGCGTCTCCGCCACGCTTTCGGGCGGCCAGGCCGCGAGTGACTCGGCGATCCCTCCGGGGGCCAGTTCGATCTCCGCGGCGACCACGGCCCGGTCGTGGCCGAAGCGGGCGGCGGTCTTCGCGTCCACCACGCCGATCGAACCGACGAGTCGTCCGTCGAAGTGGATGGCGGCGGAGGCTTCGCAGCCCGCGAAGGCGGTCTCGGGATCGACGTGGACCCGGTCGGTGCCGACGATTCGCGCGATGCGATCCACCACGGTGCGGAGAAACGCGAACGCCGCCTGTCCTTCCGCGGTGGTGTCCCGGGCGTCGACGCCGGCGGGCGGGTCGACGACCAGTCCGAGGAGCCGGCGTTCCCGGTGCACGCCTTCGTGCTGATCGAAGACCGAGGCGGTCTCGAACAGTCGCACTTCGGTGGTGCCGAGGTCGTGGTTGTGCGCCGCGACCCGGAGCAGGCTGGGGACGAGGCTCGGACGAAGCACGGGCTCGCCGCCCGCGCGGTCGTCCTCGACCTCGAGCACGCCGCGGTCGGTGGAGAGGAACGCGTTCGCCGCATCGGCGGCGATCAGGGTGTGGGTGACCGTCTCATGGAAGCCGAGGCCGACGAGGGTGTCGCGGATCGCGCCGAGCCCCTCGTCCGTGGGCCGCGGCGGAACCGCCCGGATGCGGATCGTCTCCGCGACCGGCAGGGCGTCGAGACCGTGGGTGCGGGCGATCTCCTCGACGAGATCCGCCTCGCGTTCGAGGTCGATCCGCCGGGGCGGAACCGTGCATTCGATCCGGTCGCCGTCGACTCGCGGGTCGAATCCGAGGCCCACGAAGAGTCGGTGGATCTCCTCGTCGGAGATCTCGATCCCGAGCACCGCGCGACACCGGGCGGGTCGCATCGCGACCACCCGGGGTTCGGGGATCGGGCGGCCGTCGGCGACGACGCCGTCGCAGAGTTCGCCGCCCGCGAGTTCGAGGATCAGCGCCACGAGGCGATCGGAGGCCGCGGCGATCTCGGCGGGATGCACGCCGCGTTCGAAGCGATAGGAGGAATCACTGGCGGTGCGATGGCGGCGGGCCGTGTTCCGGACGGAGACGGGATCGAAGGTCGCCGCCTCGACGAGGATGTCGGTGGTCGATTCGGAGACCGCGGTCTCCGCGCCGCCCTTCACGCCCGCCATCGCGATCGCTCGCTCCGCGTCCGCGATCACCAGGTCGTCGCTCGTGAGTTCGAGCGGTTTCGCGTCCTCGCCGATCGGCAGGAAGGGCTCGGCGTCGCGGGCCGGCCGGATCTCGATCCGATCGCCGCGCACGGTCGAGAGGTCGAAGACGTGGGTGGGCTGGCCGTATTCGAAGAGCACGAAGTTCGTGGCGTCGACGAGGTTGTTCCGCGGGACGAGTCCGATCGCCACGAGGCGTCGCTGCAACCAGTCGGGACTCGGGCCGACCTTCACCCCGCGGATCACCCGCGCGGTGTAGAGCGGACAGCGGTCGGGATCGAGATTCCGGATCTCGACGACGTCGGCGACCGGCGGGCCGCCGGACGGAAGGTCCGACCGGGGTGCCTTCAGGCTCGAGCCACCGAGCAGCGCCGCCTCCCGGGCGAGGCCGAGATGGCAGAGGCAGTCGCCCCGGTTGCTCGTGGTCTCGATCTCCTGCCACGGCTCGCCGTTCTCGGCGACGTCCTCCCCGTCGAAGGGGAATCCGGCCGCGGTGAGGAGGTCGGCCTGGGTGGCCGCGTCCAGCGGGGGGTCGAGATAGTCGTTCAGCCAGTTGATGCTCGTTCGCATGATCCGAGGAGGGTACCCCGTCGAGGATCCCGGCGGGCCTCGAACGGGCCTGCTACTTTCCGTGCATGTCGCTTTCCGGTTCGAGATCTCGATCGACGTTTCTTCCTCGTCTGGTCGCCGCGTGCCTTCCGTTCCTCGTGGCGGCGGCATGCAGTTCGCCACCGTCCCCGACCGAGGGGGCGGTTCCAGCGGACGCGGTAATCGATGCCACGGTGCTGGTGGGGGACGATCTCGGTCGGCGGATCCGCCGGGACCCGGGCGACTGGCCCGTCCAGTTCCGGCCCGCGCGGGCGATCATCCTGCCGGACGGCGTGCTTCGAGCCGACGTCGGGGCGAACCTCGAGGTCGATGACCGACCCGGGGTGGCCCGGCACCTCTACCGATCCCAGCTCGAGGACCTCTGGCGGGGACTCGATGATCTCGGATTCGGTGATCCGACGGTCGGTGACTTCGACGGCAACCTCGGACTGCTCGCGCCGGACGACGACGAGGTGATCCAGATCCTCGCGCTGCAACGCGGCGGACGCGACTGGGCGATCGTCCGCCGGTTCGAGATTCCGGCGGACACCACGCCGGCCGAGGCCGCCGCACTCGAGGACGCCCGGATGCGATCGGCGATTCGTCGCCTCGCCGCCCTCGCCTGGGCGTTCGACGATCCGCCGGACGACTCCATCGATTTTCCCGAACGCTACGACTTCGGCCCGGACCCCTGGGTTCGATACCGAGATCCCGTGAAGGGAGACACGTGATTCGAACCACGAACGTCATCAGGTTCCACTCCGCACGGGTGGCCATGCTTTGGGAACGAGGCATGCTGCTCCTCGCGGGAATGATCCTCGTCGGCTGCGCCGGTCCCGGAAGCGCCGCCTTCGCACCCAGCGAGACCAATCAGCAGGCGATCAAGCTCATCGTGCTCGATGCCGATGGTGATGACCAACGGTACGCCCTCTACAAGTGGCGAGCGGACGGTCGTTTCTTCTTCGGCGGCGGCCGGCAGGCCCACGAAGGCGAGACCCCCATCGAACTGGCGTTCCCCAAGGATGTCCGACACACGCTCACCAAGGTGATCGAGGACATCGGCTGGCTCGACGCGGATTTCACGCCACCGGCATCTTCGGACGGGCCTCGATTGCTCGAGGTCGACCTCCGGCTGAAGGGGGTCCACCGGACCTTCGAGGTCAAGGCGGATGGTCGGACCTTCGGAAAGGAAGCGACCGAACTGTTGGAGGCCCTGGAGGCGATCGCCGCCCAGCGGTTCCAAGGCGTGCTCGACGGCCTTCCGCAGGCCGACAAGCCCGCGGGATGACCGATGGCGGTCGGGCGGCGGGCTGCCGTGTGGTGCCGTCATGCCCCTGCGGCGAGGTACCGAGGCCTGCTCGTGGAGACTTCGCACGTCTGGTTCAAGGCGGCAGAATCGCCCAAAAACACCTTTCTGGCGCCTGGAGGGCACATCTGGGTGCTTGAAAGGCCGTCTGTGCGGGTTGTATGGATCAGGCGGGCGGCCCCATGCATCGATTCACCCGAAAAAGGGCAGGTTCAACGAGACCTCGTTGAATGCAGGCGTACAGTCGCCGCCACGGATCCGGTGTCGGTCGAGCCTTCTCGCTCGAGGGGCCAGCAAGGCGACTCAGG
>JAAELP010000243.1 GCA_024226535.1 Planctomycetota bacterium
TCAGCGGAGAAACGCTGGCGCCGGCTTAACGGTCACAAACTCATCCCGGATGTCATCCGTGGCGTTCGGTTCATCGACGGAATCAAGCTGAAGGTCGCCGCCTGATCATGCGCCTCATCCACAACAATTGACAATAGCTCATTCAACTCACGAGCCGGACTGATTCAGCAGCCATTCAGGTGCGGTCATGGCGGATAACGCCCGCACCTCGATCGGCGGATTGAGTTGCAGCCTGATCGTTTTGCGCAGAGATGCAGCCAACCACTTACTCTCGTCCGACGCCATTCCGAGCATGGCCAGCAGTTCGTCGTCTACGCTGCTTTCCGAGACCTTTTCGCCGCAGAATAATCGCAGTGTCTCGGTTACAGCTTCCATCCGCCGGCGGATGGGCGTTCGAGAGATGTTCCTGCCGCAGGCAGCGAATGGCCTGGCCGGACGGAGATCTCCGCCGATCGCCGCAAGCGCGATCCGCAGGTTCTCGACGAAGTCCCCGTGGCATGGCCAGAGCATGTCGATCGCAAGCGCTAAGGAAAGTCCCGCCTCATCACCGTCAACCGTGTCGCGAACGATCGCACGCACGGTCGCCTGCCAGTACTCCTTGTGCTCCCCGTAATGTTCAGGACATGCCGTCAGATACGCGAACTCATACGAACCCACGTCCAGCAAGAGCCACACATATCGAGCTGTCGGGTCTTCCAACGGCCGCGGCCAGTGAATCGAACTGCGGATCTTCTCGGTGACCCGCTGGACCTGCCACTCCTTCAACGGCGACCGCTCCCCCAGGCCGACAAGGAGGTCGGAAGCGCGGACATCGCCGACCGAGAGATCAATACTCTCGATGGGGCAGCCTGCGCACCACGCCGAGAGCGCAGCACACGCGTTCTGCCACACCCGCTCGGCCGGATGCTCTTCCTGTGACGATCGGGTACCGAGTCCCTTCGTCGTCTCGCCCCTGCCGATCGCCTCGATGACGTTGGCCACCCATCGTTCAGCCTTGTGGTGACACAACTCGAGTCCCGTGATCAGGCCACGGACCTTCGCGGTCGCCGGGTCGATGGGCGCTATCGCGTCCTCCATCCGATCGATCGCCTGCATCTCGGCATCGGTGTTCACCGCGCAGTTCTGCCAGCAAGATCGGCAAGGTGTGGTCATGACAAGCTCTACCCGCACCGAACCCCGGAATCCGGGCGCCGCACGCATGGCCCCCGGATTGCCTGCGGGGCAGACGCGTGCATTATATGGGTGCAGTTTTTGGTGCTTCTTCGCCGGATTCCCCCCTCCGGCCCGTTCGGTCCCGTCCGGCCAAGGATTACACTGGGCGCCCCCTAGAGAGGATGTAGCGCCATGGAGACACCGAACGACCACGTGGATCGCGAGACCAGGACCAGCGGCGTCGATGAATCTCGACGCGCATTCCTCGCCAAGACCACGGCGATGGGAGCCGCCGCGGCCTTCGTCGGCTCGACGGCCCGGGCCGAAGGGCGCCGGCGTTGGGGGCCGAAGGTCAAGTTCGCCGAGCGCGTGCCGCTCGAGGCCGGCGAGCCGATCCGGATGGGCGTGATCGGCACCGGCGGCATGGGCACCGGGCACTGCCGGGCGACCATCTCGCTCGCGAAGGCCGGTCACGAGAACGTGGAGCTCGTGGCGTTCTCCGACGTGTGCGACGAGCGTCTCGAGAACGCGCGCAAGATCTGCTCGGAGCAGCAGGGAACGAGCATCGACACGTACCGTAACTACGTCGATCTGCTCGGCCGCGACGACATCCACGGCGTGCTCATCGCGGCCCCGGAGCACTGGCACGGCCAGATGGCCCGCGATGCCGTGATCGCCGGCAAGGACGTCTACGTCGAGAAGCCCATGACCCTGCGGCTCGACGACTCGCTGCATCTGCGCGAGGTCGTGAACGCGAGCCCCGACGTCGTCTTCCAGGTCGGGACGCAGAAGATCATGCTCCCGAAGTGGCGCGAGGCGCGCCGCCTGATCGCGGAAGGCGCGATCGGCAAGCCGACGCTCAGCCAGACCAGCTACTGCCGCAACTCGATGAACGGTGAGTGGCTGTACTACGGGATCAACCCCGAGTGGGAGCCCGGCGTCAACCTCGACTGGGAGGCGTGGTGCGGTCCGCTCGGGGCTGCCCCGTGGAACCCCGAGGTCTACGCGCGGTGGCGTCGCTACAAGAACTACTCGACGGGCATCATCGGCGATCTCCTCGTCCACCAGATGACGCCGCTCATGTTCGCCCTCGACGCCGGCTGGCCGACCCGCGTCGTCGCGTCGGCCAACCACGTCGTCGACAAGGTGATGGAGAACCACGACCAGATCAACATCAACGTCGAGTTCGAGAACGACCACACGATGATCGTGGCCGGCTCCACCTGCAACGAGGCGGGACTGGAGACGATGATCCGCGGCCACCAGGCCAACCTGTACCTCGGCGGCCGCCACGTGGACCTGCGCCCGGAGCGCCTCTTCGCCGACGACATCGATCCCCTGAAGGTGGAGTGCGAGGACATCGGCAACGACCAGGACAAGCTGCGGCTCAACTGGCTCCAGTGCATCCGAAGCCGGGAACCGGCGGCCAGCGACATCGACCTGGCCACGAAGGTGATGGTCGTCGTCGATCTCGCGACACGCTCGGCGTGGGACGGCCGCGCGTGGGAGTTCGATCCCGACCGGATGAAGGCTCGTCCCGCCTGATTCGTGCCGTGCCCATCGTCCGCCTCGCGATCCACGCCATGGCCACCCGCTTCGAGCTCGTGCTCGACGGCGACGACGACGTGGCGCTGCGCGCCGCGGGCGAGGAAGCGCTCGAAGCGATCGCCGAGACCGAGCGGCGGCTGAGCCTCTTCGATCCCGGCAGCCTCGTCACGCGTTTGAACACGCGCGGGGCGCAGCGACCGGTCACGATGGACGACGACATGCTCGACCTGCTCGAGCTGTGTCGAGACGTGCACCGCGACTCCGACGGCGCGTTCGACATCACGGTCGCGGCGTTGATGGAGGCGTGGGGATTTCGCGACACCGGGGCGTCACGGGCGTCGGCGCTCCGAACGCGTGACACCGGGATGGAGTGCATCGCGATCGACCGCGCGGAGGGCACCGCCGGCATCGAACGATTCGGGGTCCGGCTCGACCTCGGCGGCATCGGCAAAGGCGTCGCGCTCGACGCGGCGGCCGATGTCCTGCGCGAGCACGAGGTGCCCCGCGCGCTCCTGCACGGCGGGACCAGCTCGGTCGTTGCGATCGGTCGACCGCCAGGCCTCGGCGGTTGGGGCGTCGCGATCGGCCCGGCGCCCTGGGCGGCGACCCTGCGCGACACGGCCCTGTCCGTGTCGGCTCCGTCGGGGCGCACGACCGTCGTCGACGGCGAGCGCGTGGGTCACGTCATCGATCCGCGTCGCCGTCGCCCGGTACGCGGCGTGCGGGTGACCGCCGTGGTGGCGCCGACGGCGACGCTGGCCGACGCCTGGTCGACGGCGCTCGTCGTGCTCGGGGCCCGCCCGGCCCGCATGCCGGCCAACCTGAACAGCCTCGTTATCGACAACGACAGCGACGCTGTCACGACCGGCGGTATCGGCCTCGACGTATTCGAAGCGAAGGAGCGAGTTGCGATATGACCGAATGTGATCGTCGATCGTTCGTGCTCCGGACGGGCAGCGCCCTGGCGGCCTTGTCGCTCGTGCCGGAGCTGCTGAGCGCGGCGCCGCGGCCGCAGGGAGCGCCCGTGCCGGTCGGCGTGGTCGGCGTGGGGCGACAGGGACGCGCGATCATCGCGCAGCTCCAGAAGATCGAGTCGGTGAAGGTCGCGGCGATCTGCGACGTCGACGAGCGGCGCCTGCGCTCCGGCGCGCGTCGCGCGGCCGGGGCGGAGACGTTCGCCACGCATGCCGAGCTGCTTGATCAGGCAAAGGACGTCCAGGCGATCTTCGTCGCGACGCCGACATCCGAACACCGCCGGGTGGTCGAGGACGCGGTGCAGGCCGGCCGACACGTCTACTGCGAGGCGCCGATCGCCACGGCCGTCGAGGATTGCCGGGCGATCGCGGCCGCCAGCCGCGGCTCCGGTCGCGTCGTGCAGGCGGGACTCCAGGGACGTTCGAACCCGATCTACAAGCTCGCCTGGAGCTTCTTCCGATCCGACGCGGTGCGCGATCTCATCTCGATGCGAGCGCAGCACCACCAGAAGACGACGTGGCGCGCGGCGGCGTCGGAGCCGCAGCGAGAACGCGCACTCAACTGGCGGCTGGATCCGGAGCGATCGATCGGCCTGGCGGGCGAGTTCGGCACCCAGCAGTTCGACGTGGTCCATTGGTTCACCGGCGCGTATCCCGAGTCGGTGCAGGGCAACGGCAGCGTGCGTCTTCACGACGACGGGCGGGAGGTGTACGACACGATCCAGTGCGACCTCGCGTTCCCGCGCGGGGTGCACCTCCAATACGAGGCCACGCTGGCCAACTCGTTCGAGGGCACGCACGAGGTCTTCTTCGGCAGCAACGCCGCGATCAAGCTGGCGTGGACGGCCGCGTGGATGTTCAAGGAGGCCGACGCGCCGACGCAGGGCTGGGAGGTCTACGCGAACCGCCAGCAGTTCCACAACGACGAGGGCATCACGCTCATCGCCGAGGCGACGAAGCTGGCCGAGCAGGGCAAGCTGAAGGAAGGCGTCCGGCTGCCGCACCCGCCGCTCTATTACGCGATCGCCGACTTCCTGAAGTCGGTGATGGAGGACGCGGAGGTCGTCTGCCCGATCGACGAAGGGGTTCGCGCGACGATCGTGGGGATCGAAGCGCACCGGGCGACGGTGGAGGCCGGATCGCGACCGATCCGTCTGGACGCATGACCGACGAGGCCCGTCCAACCCGGTTCGATCTGCGGAGCATGCCCGGTCTCGCGAAGATCGGGATGACCGCCCTGCTCATCGTGATGGCCGCGGGCTTTGCGGCGTCGGCCTCGCACCTCCACGAGCACCACGAGGGCCGTGACGAACGCGCCGGCTTCACGATCGACGACATCCGCGGCGCCTACCACGGGCTCCGGTCCGAGGCGCCGCTGCGCCGGGCGATGGAGGCCGGTCACCCCGCCGACATCGATGACGCAACGCCCGTGCCCGACGAGGAACGGCAGGTCCTGCTCGACTGGCTGCGGGGTGATCGCATCAGCGAGGACTACGACGACCTCGACCTGGGCGACATGGCCCCGGCAGAGATCATCGCGACGAACTGCCTGGAGTGTCACTCGCGACAGGCGGGCCCCGAATACGAGGCGGCGCAGGCGATACCGCTCGACTACTTCGACGATGTCAAGAAGGTCGCGTTCTCGCGCGAGATCAACCCGAACCCGCCGGAGATCGTGATCACATCGTTGCACACGCATGCGCTGAGCCTCGCGACACTATCGATCGTCGTCAGCGTCCTGCTGCTCGCGACCCGCTGGCCGGCGGTGTTCGTCGGCCTGGTGATCGCGCTCACCGGCGTCGCGCTCCTCGCCGACGTCGCCGGCCAGTACTTCGCGAGATCGACCGAGTCGCTCGTGTGGCTCATCGCGGTCGGCGGCGCGGTCTACGTCGGCGCGTCGAGCCTGTCGTTGCTCATGGTGCTCGCGGACATGTGGCTGCCGGCCGGGCGGCGTCCGCGTCGACCTGACGTTAGACCTCACGATTAAGGCGGCCCCTCATCCCCGCTCCCAGCCGAACAAAGGAGCAATGCGTTGAAATCGAATGGAAGATCCCTCACGACTGTCGCGTTCATCGCTTCCGCGGCACTCGCCCTGCTGCCCTCTGCCGCGCACGCGCAGCGCGCACGTTCGGCCGGCGCCAAGAGACCCAGCATCGTCGTCATCTGGGGTGACGACATCGGGGAATCCAACATCAGCGCCTACAGCATGGGGCTGATGGGGTACCAGACGCCCAACATCGACCGGCTCGCCAAGGAAGGCATGATCTTCACCGACATGTACGCCGATCAGAGCTGCACGGCGGGGCGGTCTTCCTTCATCACCGGACAGTCCACCGTCCGCACGGGCCTCAGCAAGGTCGGAATGCCGGCCGCGAAGCAGGGCCTCCAGAATGCGGACGTGACGATCGCGACGCTCCTGAAGGAAGAGGGCTATGCCACGGGCCAGTTCGGCAAGAACCACCTGGGCGACCGCAACGAGTACCTGCCCACCGTCCACGGCTTCGACGAGTTCTTCGGCGCCCTCTATCACCTCAACGCGTCGGAGGAGCCCGAGCAACCCGACTACCCGAAGAACCCCGAGTTCCTGAAGAAGTACGGCCCGCGCGGCGTGATCCACACGTTCGCGACGAACAGGGATGACGCGACCGAGGATCCTCGCTTCGGGAAGATCGGCAAGCAGACCATCAAGGACACCGGCCCACTCACCAAGAAGCGGATGGAGACGGTCGACGACGAGATCGCCGAGAAGGCCGAGGACTTCATCAAGCGTCAGGTCAGAGCGGGCAAGCCGTTCTTCACCTGGATCAACTACACCCACATGCACTTCCGGACCCATACGAAGCCCGAGAGCCTCGGTCAGGCCGGCGAGATGCAGAGCCCGTATCACGACACCATGATCGACCACGACAAGAACGTGGGCCAGATCCTCGACCTGATCGACGAGCTCGGCATCGCCGACGACACGATCGTCGTCTACTCCACCGACAACGGCCCGCACCGCAACTCATGGCCCGATGCCGGCATGACGAAGTTCCGCAGCGAAAAGAACACCGGTTGGGAAGGCGCCTACCGCGTCCCCCAGATCGTGCGCTGGCCCGGCAAGATCAAGGCCGGCTCGATCTCCAACGAGATCATGTCGCACCTCGACTGGGCGCCGACCCTGCTCGCCGTCGCGGGCAACACGGACGTCAAGGAGAAGCTGCTCAAGGGCTATAGAGCAAACGGCAGGACCTACAAGAACCACCTGGACGGCTACAACTTCCTGCCCCACCTGACCGGCAAAGAAGAGAAAGGACCCCGTAAGGAGTTCTTCTACTTCTCCGACGACGGCGATCTGATGGCGCTGCGTTACAACAACTGGAAGCTCCACTTCATGGTCCAGGACCAGGCAGGCACGCTGGAGATCTGGCAGCGCGAGTTCCGGGGCCTGCGCATGCCGTACTTCTACAACCTGCGCACGGATCCCTACGAATTCGCCCGGATCACGTCCAACACGTACTGGGACTGGGTCATCGACCACGCGTGGATTCTCTACCCGATGGGGGACGTGATCGGCCCGTTCCTGAAGTCCTTCGAGGAGTTTCCGCCCGTTCAGAAGCCGGGATCGTTCACGATCGGCGATGCGTTCAAGCAGTTGAAGGCGGTGCCACAGCAGTAGGCAACCACGGGTGCAGGCGATTGCCCCCGACTTGCAAAGAGCCCGCCGAGGTCCTCTTGCTCTGGCTGGTCATCGTACTGGTGTGTGCGAGTGCGTCAGCGGCTGGCTACGGCCTGCTCGGCGGCCTGTCGCCCCTCTGGTTGTCGTCCGTCCAGACGTTCGCGGGGGGAGCGATTCTCATGATGCTGGCCAACACGATGATCCCCGAGGCGTACGCGCACGGTGGCAAGCTCGCGGGGGTCTTCACGGTCCTGGGATTCGCAATCTGCGCGTGGATCATCGTGCTCGAGCATGCCGGGGCCGGATAGAACCTGGACCGCTTGCACCAGTCGGCGAAGCCCCACTGCACGAAGTCCATCTCTCGGGAGGCCGAATCAGCGATGGTCACGCATCACGTTTCGCCACTCGTGAGAATCTGCATGTACTCGTGATAGGCGTATACGCGATCACGCCGCTTGCCGGTCGTCTCGCGAAGGACATCGAGCGTCTCGAGCAGATCGACAGCCTTTCTTGCTGTGGGCGCCGTGATGCCGAGCAGCGTCGTTGCGCGCGGCACGGTGATGACGGGATGGACCGGCAGGCTCTCCAGTAACCGAATCGCAGCGACCGTCGACCGTTCATGGCTGATGATGCGCGCGCGGTCGCGGCCGATCAGGGCGTGGAGATCCCGTGCGATTCGCACGCCGTCGTCGGCCGCTTCACGTACGCACTCGAGGAAGAAGGTTGTCCAGCCCTCCCAATCGCCATCGCTGCGGACCGCCGCCAGTCGCGCGTAGTACTCCTGCTGCCGCTGCTTGAACGCCAGGCTGAGGTAGAGCAGAGGCTGGTCGAGCAGCTTCCAGTGTTCGACGAGCAGCGTGATCAACAGGCGTCCGATGCGTCCGTTACCGTCGAGAAACGGGTGGATCGTCTCGAACTGCACATGCGCCAGCCCCACGCGGACCAGTGGTGGAAGAGTCTCGTCCTCGTGGATCCATTGCTCGAGCGCTGTGAGGGCGTCTGCGATGTCCTCGGGTGGTGGTGGCACGAATCGCGCGTTGCCGGGCCTTGGCGACGTCGACCGTGCTGCCCACCGCCGGCAGCTTGCCGTCACGACCGGGTGTGCGGTTGTCAGACCAGACCACGTCGTACACCTTCTCCTGGCGTTTGCCGCGGGCATCCAGCCATACCTTCACGACCTGGATGCGATCGAGGTTCCCGGAGAACAGGTCCTTCAGCGCGCCCACGAGGAAGGTCGGCGACTTTCCTGCCGGCGGATCGCGTAGATCGCCGCCCATGGGGACGCCCTTCCCGTAGCCGATCCCTGCGAGCAGCCGGTTCTGTGCGTCGGACGCTTCGAACTCCCAGCCACCGAAGAACCGCACCAGTATGCGCGGGCCGGTCGTGGCGTAGGTCTCCTTGCGCATCATGGCGTCGAAGAGCGCCTCGCGCGTGTTCTCGGTGGCCCACACGGCGGCGTAGCCGGAGGCCGACGTCGACCAGCCCTCGTACCGTCCCCCGGCCGTCTCGGCCATCGGATGCTTCCAACGCTCCGGACCGGGCTCCGATCCGGAGTGCTTGCCGAAGAAGTTGTTCTCCGCCGCGGTCGCCAGACCCGTATGACTGTCGGTCGAGCCGATCATGCCGAACTTGTACGGGTTGATGCCAAGACGCTTCTCGAGCTCCATCCCGACCCCGAGCGCGGATCGCGCATACTCGAACTCGAGCATCTCGTTCTCTTTGGGCACGCTCAGGTCGAGGTTCCCCTGGTCCCACGTCTCGAAGTCGGCGAACTCGTCGTTCGGTGACAGGAACGGGTGCGTCTCGCCGTCGCCTTTGATCTGCGTCGCCTCGTAGAGCGGCTCCCACTTTGCCCGCGTCTCGGCGTACTCGAGATCGACGGGCTTCCCGGTGAACGACTCGACGATCGGAAACATGATCCCGTTGCTGAGGTTCCCGTTGTGCGCGATGGCAAGCACGCGACCCAGGGTCTTGTCTTCGTAGGCGGTCATCCACTTCCAGAGGTCGCGCGGGTCGTCGCTTCCGAGCGGCTTGATCGTCGTGTAGGGGTCCATGAGCCCGGCCCTGAAACCGCCGTCGCGGTAGATGAGGACCCGGTGCAGGTTGTCACCGGCGGTGTTCGAGGTCCACTCGTATCCGATGAACGCCGTGTACCGGCCCGGTTCGTTGTACTTCTCGGCCGCCGTGATCGTCTCATCCCAGGCCGAACGGAAGGCAGGATCGCCCGGGAGGGATTGCAGGGCTTCTGGAAACGTGTTCTGGGAGAAGGCGACGATGATCTCGGCCGCGGCCTTCACGCCTTGCTGGCCACCGGCCTGGACCATGTCGTACTACTTTCTGCCCGTTGGGTCGGCGAGCATCATCGCGTCGCCCGCGAAGAGACGGGGGAAGAACCCCATGTTGTCCGAGTGATCCGCGACCACCAGGAAGTCGAGCGGTCGGAATAGCTTGACTTTCTGGCCGGTGGAGGCGGTGAGCTCCTCGCCCCGCGCGAAGCGATGGGCATCGTCCGGACTGAGCCGGGCGCCGAACGCGCCGGCGTCCATGGACATGCCCGTGTGCAGGTGCGTGTCGCCCCAGTAGACCTGCGTCGGATAGTTCCGGCCGCCGTACGGGGAGTAGAACTTCTGGGACGGGAATACCTCCTGCAGAGTCTCCTCGGACGGGGCCGGGTCCTGCGCCGATACGGGAGACGCGAACAGGAGACTCGTGACGATGCACGCAGTGAAGACGCGGAGATGCATGGAAGACCTCTTCCCCAAGCTGTTCATCGTAGTGACACGGACGCGACGGATGAGCGGGGATCATAACAGGCGGCGCCCCCCCGGTATCATGCGTGGCGTTCCATTGGAGCGACAGCGGAGCGACAGGACACGCATTTCGATGGGGATCCACAGCGAGTTCCGCCCCACGTTCTGAGCCCCCGCGGTGCAACTCCGCGTCGGTCCTCCTGCTCCCCGGACTCAACCAGCCGCACGACGTCGGTTCGGCGGATCGGGCTCCGACAGAGCGATGTGGATCGCGCAGCCCAGGGCCTCTGCGTAGCGCAGGAGCGTGTCCATCGTCGGATTGGGGTCCAGGGCGTTCTCCAGCCGCGAGAGATTCGCCTTGCCGATCCCCGAGCGCTCACCGATCTCGGCAAGTGACAGGCCACGGCGCTTCCGTTCGGCCCTGAGCACCTGGACGATGTCGCGCAGTCGCTCATGTCGAGCCTTCACCGCTCGTCCCTTGCGCCGGATCGCACCGCGCTGCTCGCGATCGATGCGTCGAGCGTCGCGCTTCAGCCGCCGCACCTGTTTGGCCGGAAGGACCTTCGATGATCGTCGCACGGGCATGGGTCAATCCTCGATGTCGAAGGCGGTGATCGGGTAGACCGTGATGTCGTCGATCTGCTCGTACACCACCGCCAGAAACCGGCCGGCCGTGGTGTGGCCAAAGACGATGGGCCGACCTGACGATCCGCTCGCGTCCCGCTCCATCGGGTTCGCCAGGACGTGTTCGACCTCATCGGGAGTGACGCGGTGATCGGCCATGTGTCGGATGTTCCCATCCGGCTCCGCCGTCCAGATGACCTCGATCCACGTCACGGACGACGCTGGAGGAGCGCTGTCATAGAATACAACCCAAAGACACGGTTGTCAACTGTGAAAACCCCTGGAACTGGTCACTGTATGGCGCGGATCCTCGGGACGCATCGATGCGAGCGCGCGCCAACCGCGCTCACCCGCCACCATCGCAACCTAGCCGCGAATCAACGTTGCTTCGCCGGGGCAGCGAATTTCCATCAACCGCAATGCCTGCCCGCTCGTCATCACCCAGTGCTGAGACTGCAGGGCAGCTCGGCTCACCGATCCCGGGCTTCGATGGCGAGGATGTTCACCGCGATGAACGTGAAGAGACCGGCCAGGAAGGCGACGATGCCGATCCAGGTGAGCCAGCCGCCGTCGCCGAGCGCGATGGCCGCGCAGCCCGCAAGGCCGACGACGACGGCGGCCGCGAACCAGCCGATGCGGATGTTGCTGCGGTGGTTCTCACCGCTCCACTGCTCCTCGTCGAGCAGGCTTCCGTGTTTGCGCAGCTCATCCAGGCTCATCGCGGCTCCCTTGATCTGAAGAAGTCGACGACGCTCTGCAGCGCGAACTTCGGCCGACCGGAACGCAGCCTCACCAGCAGGAGCGGCCCGTCGTAGTACCGCGCCAGATCGTAGTGGAAGCGGGTGAATGCGATGCGGTGCAACCACGTGTCGACGGCGGCGCCGACGATGACGACATCGGCGCTGTCGCACGCCTTGTACAGGGCTCGCGCAACGCTCGTCGCCACGACCGCGTTCATGGTCACCGGCAGGGACCGGGTCTCGGTCGTCGTCTCCAACTCGTCGGTGTCGAAGATCGCCTCCATGATCTGGGCGCCGCGAGCGGCGGCTTCCTCCCGGGTCCGCGCCACGTTCATGAGCCTGATCGTCGTGTCGGGGCCGGCCACGGCCTCGGCCACCTTGACGGCGAAGCGTCCCTGGCGCGGGTTGGCCACCGGGATGAGCACGGATCTGGGGTTGGGCGGAAGCTCACCGCGGATGACGACGGTGTCGGCATCGGCGCGCGTGAGCACGTAGTCGATCTGCGAGCCGATGCGCGCGCGCCGGGCGTCGAACTGGTCGGGCGGGCCGGAGGCAGCCAGCTTCGGTCCGCGCCAACCCAGGACCAGCGTCTGGCACTCGCGATCGATGATCGTGTCCACGATCGAACGTGCGGGATGGTGAGCGACACGGACGAGTCCCACGGCGGGGACACCGGTCGCCAGCGCCATCTCCAGGGCGCCGTCGGCCAGGCCCTTCGCGTAGGCGACGAACCTCCCCGCCGCGGCGTAGGGAAGCTGTTCCGGCACCGCCACGACGTGCAGGACCATGAGGGCCCCGTCGCCCGCCCGCGCGAGCCTGGCGCCGAGATCGACGAGGGGGCCGGCATGGGCCGGGTTGGCGACGGGGACGAGGACTCGGTGATCGTTCTCGACGATCGCGGCGCGCTGTTCGAGGACGACGGGGCTGGCCTTGTGTTCGTGCTCGTGACGGCGCGAGTAGGTGTAGTAGATGACCAGCCCGATGCCGATCCAACCCGCGGTCAGGTACAGCGAGAGCGGCTCGTGAATCAACAGGAAGACCACGACCGCGAGCTGGCCGATGATGGCGATGATCGGGATCAGCGGAAACAGCGGCATGACGTAGCCGTAGCGCATCTTGTCGCCATACTTGCGCCGCACCATGATCGCCGCGACATTCACGCCGATGAACACGAGCAGGAACATCACGCACGTCGCGGCGGCGACCTTCTCGGCGTCGAGGAACAGCGCCACGACGGTGATGAGCCCTCCGCTGGCCAGCAGCGCCGCCACCGGGGTCCGCGTCTTCGGCGAGACGGACGCCATGACGGCGGGGAGATTGCGGTCCCTCCCCATGGCGAAGCTCACGCGGGTCGAGCTGTAGGTGGTCGCGTTCAAGGCGCTCATCGTGGAGAGCAGCGCGCCGATGACCAGCAGGATCGCGCCCGTTCCCCACGGCATGAACTGGTTGGCCGCCTCGGCCACGCCCGTTTCGCCGAGCGCGGCCAGATACGCCCAGGTGTCGCCCGCCTCGAACGGCCCGACCGGGACGACGAGGTTCGACGGTATCGCCAGCGCGCCGATGCAGACGATCGCGACCAGGATGTAGATCGGAATCACGATGGCCAGCGACCAGAAGACGGCCTTCGGGATGTTCCGCCTCGGATCGACGACCTCCTCACCTGCCTGAACGATGATCTCGTAGCCTTCGAAGGCGATGAACGTCAATCCCATCCCGACCAGCACGCCGGAGAAACCCTCCGGGAGGAACGGGGCGAACTTCGCGGCGACGGGTACGGCGGCAACGCCCTCTTCCACACCTCCGCCGCGGATCATCGCCGCCACGCCGAACGCAATGAAGATGGCAATGGCAATGATCTTGCTGACCGTGATGATGTTGCCGACCTTGCCGGTCTCGGAGGAGCCACGGTAGTTGACGTAGATGAACAGGAGACACACGGCCAGGGTCAACCCCTTGGCGAAGTAGACCGCGTCGACGCCGAAGAGCGTCCCCGCGTCGCCGTGAACCTCGCCGGTCGGAGGCGTTCCCCACCCGAGGATGGTCTGCAAACCCCAGACCGCGTAGGCGCCGAAGATGACTGCATAGAGCGATCCGGCGACCGCGTGCGCCAGCCAGTCCATCCACCCGGCGAGAAACGCGGCGGCATCCGGCAGCCCGAACTTCGACCACAGGTATCCGCCGCCCGCGCCGGGGATGGCGCTGCCGATCTCGGCGTAGACCATGGCGGTGCACATGGTGAGCACGCCGTTCAACGCGAAGGCGAGGATGAGACCCGGCCCCGCCACGCCGGCGGCGATGCCCGTGAGCGCGAAGATGCCGGCGCCGATCATCGCGCCGACCCCGACCATCGTGATGTCGAACAGGCGCAAGTCCCGGGAGAGTTCGGTACCCGCGGTCTGAGTGGCGGTCGCGGCTGCGTCGGAGTCTGCCATCCTCCGAGAGCCTATCACAAGGAGTCGCGAGCGATTCGACCTCGCGACGTCCAGTAGAATGTGCGGATGCCGACGACCACACGCCTGGGGCCGTTCACGATCGAGCGCGAGATCGGTCGCGGCGGGATGGGCGTGGTGTATCTCGCCCGCGACGCGCGACTGGACCGGGCGGTCGCGATCAAGGCGCTGCCGGATTCCCTCGCCGACGACGTCGAGCGGCTGGCGATGTTCCGCCACGAAGCCAAGACGATCGCCCAGCTCAACCACCCGCATATCGCCCAGATCCACCACATGCACGAGCACGAGGGCCGGACGTACCTCGTGCTCGAGTACGTTCCGGGTCGAACGCTCGAGGACCTGATCGACGGGCTCGTGCCGATGGAGGCGCTGCGTCTCGGCGCGCAGGTGGCCGAGGCGCTGGAGGCGGCCCACGCGAAGGGCGTGGTTCATCGGGATCTGAAACCCGGCAACGTGATGGTCGGGCCCGACGGCACCGCCAAGGTGCTCGACTTCGGGATCGCGGTCACCATGGCGACCACGACAACCTGCTGGCGGCGATCGGCAACGCTCCGAGCGTGGACGGCTCGCTGAAGGCGCTGGCGCTGTGCGAGCGTCTGCATCGGCTCTGGGCCTTTCGAGGCTACCAGTCGACCGGCCGCGACGTGTGCGCCGCGGCCCTTCGACATGCAAGCGCCCAGCCGCCGACGCGCGAGCGGGCGCTCGCGCTGTACACCGCCGGCGGGCTCTCGACGCGGCTCTTCGACCTGGACACGGCCCAGGGCTACCACGCCGAAGCGCTGGCGATCCGGCGCGAGCTGGGCGATCGGGAGGGCATCGGCGCCTCGCTCCTCGGCCTGGGCACGGTGGCGATCTGCCGCCGAGACTATGCCGAGGGCATCGAGTTCTTCGAGGAGGCGCTGGCCGTCGAGCGCGAGCTGGGCGACGAGTTCGCCGAAGCGGTCGCGCTGGGTAACCTCGGCTGGGCGTGCAAGTGGGTCGGCGACCTGGAGGCCGCACTCTCCTACAACGAGCAGGGCCTCGCCATCCGGCGGCGGCTGGGGGATCAGACGGGCGTGGCGAACACGCTGGAGAACCTGATCGGCGTCGCGCGCCGGCGCGGCGATCGCGCCGGCGCGCGCCGCTACCTGCGCGAGTGCCTCGACGTCACGCGGGCGATGCACCTCAAGCACCTGGTCAACGCGATCATCAGCGAGGCGGCGAAGCTCGCCGCGGCCGGCGACGAGCAGAGCCTCGCCGCCCGCTGGCTCGGCGCGTGTGCGCGTCTGCACGCCGAGAGCGGCGCGGCGCTCGAGCCGCCGGCCCAGGACGAGCTGGATGCCCTGCTGCCGGCGTGGCGAGAGACCGTCGGCGGCGCCGCCTTCGACGAGGCGTTCGCGGCCGGCGAGGCGCTCGACGCCGAGGAGGCGCTGGACGAGATTCGCGCGTGGTTCGAGCCGGAGACCGTCGAACCGCGCGGTCCGTCATCACCGACGTGACCGGCGGTCTCATCCCGGCGCGTCGGAGCCCTTCGCCGGCCACAACACCGGGCGTCTACTCCTGCCGGCACGGACGGTTACGGGCGTGGATCGGCGCCTCGGCGGTCGGCGGATATCCAGCTCGATTTCCGCGGTCGTCTTCACAAAGTGAGTTTCGTTCTTGACCCGACGGATGGCGAGTGGTATCCCGATCAACGTGCCGCGCCGGGGACCGTCGGTTGTCGTCGAGCCCGAGAGCGCGGCGAATGGGGCGGACACAATGACACGCAACGAGAACAGGAACGCGATCGGTCTCGACCGATCGGGGGGACGCCTGCTGGCCGGCGGGCTGGCGGTCACGCTGACGACGGGCGCCTTTGCGGGAGGCGGCGACGTTCCCGGGTCGGGGCCGGTGATCAACGATGCGCAGATCGCGGCCACGATCACGATCACCGGTGACACGTCGGACAACACCGACATCTTCGACAGCGGCACGGTTCCGAACACGGACTGCGGGGAAAGCACTGCGCCAGACGCCTGGTACACGCTGAGCATCTCGAACACGATCACCATCGACATCGATCTGTGCGTCACCGGCGGCACGTTCTACGACTCGAAGGTCTTCGTCGTCGACACGACCGTCACGGTGATCGCCTGTAACGACGATTCGTGCGGCTTGGGGGGGCCGTCCGTGATCAGCGGCCTGACGCTCTCCCCCGGCCTCTACGAGCTGGTCATCGACGGCTTCGACACTCAGGCCGGCCCGTACGCCGCGGAATTGCGGCCGAGCCAGGGGCCGGAGCCGGTTCCCCCGAACATCTGTCCGGCCGACCTCGACGGCAACCGCAACGTCGGGTTCGGCGACATCCTCCAGGTCATCGCCGCCTGGGGACCGTGCCCGCCCGAGCCGCCCTGTCCCGAGGATCTCAGCGGCAACGGGCAGGTCGACTTCGCGGACATCCTCGCGGTCGTGGGTAGTTGGGGGCCGTGCCCGCAGTGCCCCGGCCAGCTCCAGCTCGCGCCGGAGAACGACGTCGTCGTGTTCGACGTCACCCCGCCGGGCTTCTACGACCGGATCTTCCTGGACGAGGGGGGATTCCTCGTCGTCAACGCCGAGTTCGTGGAGCTCACGCCGCCGCTCGATCTGACGGATCCATGGCTCTACGGGCCGGAGTTCGCCCTCTGGAACTGCGACCTCGATCCGCTCTTCTGGGTCGCCGAGTTCCCGTCCGAGGGCATCTACATCATGCGGACGCACAACGCCGGGCGCATCGACACGTCCGCCGTCCTGGTAGGCATCCAGGAGTTGGAGGAGAGGGCCCCGCAGGAGGTCGGTGAGTACAAGAAGTACACGCCGCACGTCGCGGAGATCACCATCAAGGACCGCAACGCCCAGGTGGCGAACAGCAGCGATTTCTGGAACGGTCAGGTGGGCGCCAACGTCAAGAACGTGCAGAACGTCGCCGGCGCGATCATGGAGCTATGCACCCACTTCGACAACAACGGGCCGCTTGGCAAGATCACGATCACGGGCCACGCCGGGAAGGGCAACATCGCCATCGGCGCCGGAGATGATCCGGTCGGGTCGGATCCCGCGAAGGAGATCGGCAAGGACGCCGACAACATGACGATCGGCGCCTACGACGCGTTCGTCAAGGCGATCGGTCCGAAGATGCACCCCACCGGCGAGATCTGCCTCATCGGCTGCGACCCCGGCGGCGGCGTGGCGGGCCAGAACCTCGTCGACTGCCTCGCCAAGGACCTCGGCGTGAAGGCCAGCGCCAAGAGAGGCAGCAACACGTACCTCAAGCACAACGGCAAGGTGTGCGCGTACTCCAAGTCCCGCAACGACTACCGCGTGGCCACCGCGAAACGCTGCGTCTACATGATGACGGTGACCGCGACGAACTGCAACGACTGTCCGTGCGACACCGGAGACCTCTGGTGCACGGGCCTGACGCCGATCTCGTGCCAGCAGGCGAAGGAGTGCGTGCCGACATTCACCGCGGTGCAGGACTGCCCGAACGGCACCGGCACCTGCACGGAGGTGTTCACGCTCGTCGGCTGCATGGAGTGCACGCCGACGTGCCCGCAGGGCGACTCGGCCGAGGACGCCCAGGTGCGGGATCGCCGCGAGCGCGCGTACCGCGCGGCGGCGCTGGACGCGGGTCTGATTCGCTGACCGTCCCGATTCCGGACACCCGGCGCATGAAGAGGCCCCGACCGCACCGGTCGGGGCCTCTTTGCGTTGCGGCGGATGATCGCCTTACGGCTCGGCGATCGAGGGGTTGAAGCAGGACGGGCCACCCTCCGGCTTGACGGTGCCGAGCTTGACCTCGTGCACCCAGCCCGTGGGCTGCGTCGTGAAGCCGATCGGGTCCAGACCCGCCAGGCCGAAGTCAAGGACCTGGATGTTCCCCGGGTTGGCGACCTGGGTGAAGGTGATCTTCGGCAGCACCGGCAGATCGGCGGTGAACGTGCCGCCGTTGTCGTGGGTCTTCTGGACCGTCATCGAGCCGATGGGCTGATCCAGATCGGACAGCTCCACCTCGACATCCCACAGCTCCGGGGTCTGGCCCCCGTTGAACGTCACGACGATCGGATCGATGCTCACGAGATGGAGCTCGACGATCTCGATGTCGACCACTCCTATGTCTGGGAACGGGGCATCGCACTCGAACGGGTTGTCCGAGCGCAGGATGAGCGTGTCGGCGGTATCGAAGACACCGAAGACCGTGTTGCCCAGCGGCTCGCCCTTGAGGCAGACCAACTCGGTGAACGGATCGGACCCGGGCCCGAAGAAATCCGCGGGAATCGGGTTATCGGCGAAGTCCTCGAACGACCCCGCCCCGCCGGCGCACGGGATCGCGCCGGTGAACAGCGCGTCGATCAGCGAGCCGCAGCCGCACCCCGGCGCGGCCCGGGGATCGCAGTTGAGCGCCGAACACGTCTCGTGCCGCGCCCCCATCTCGTCGTCCACCATCCGCTCCACGGTCTGCGGTAAGCGTTCACGGGTCCTGACGGATCTACGTCAGGAGCACGGGCGCTTCCGCCTTTCGGAGGTGTGCATCCAGTGCGCGGGCGAGGAATGCGAAGACGGGCACGTTCTGCTGGCGAGCGGTCTCGATCACGCTCCAGA
>JAAELP010000244.1 GCA_024226535.1 Planctomycetota bacterium
GCGCGCTGCCGGTCGCACCGCAGCCGGGGACGAGACCCGTGAAGTCGTTCGTGATCGTCACCGGCTCGCTGCACAGGTCACTCGCCGCGCAGCCGTCCAGGAACGCCGCGAGATCGGCGAGGTTGCCCTGGCCGTCGCACTCCACCGTCACGTCGTCGCACGTGATCGCCGGCGGCGCCGTGTCCACGATCGTGAACGTCGCCGTGTCCGTGGACTCGTTGCCGCAGTCGTCCGTGGCCGTGAAGGTCACGGTGGCCGAGCCGGTCGCACCGCAGAGATCGCTCAGACCCGCGAAGTCGTCGTCCTCGGTGACCGGGCCGCACGTGTCGGAGGCCGCGCCCTGGGCGAGGAACGCGTTGAGGTCCGCGATGTTCCCCGAGCCGTCGCACTCGACCGTCACGTCCGCTGGATCGGTGTCGAACGCCGGCGGCGTCGTGTCCTCGATGCGGAACGTCGCGATCGCCGTCGTGTCGTTGCCGCACTCGTCGACGGCAAAGAACGTCACGACCGCGACGCCCGTCTCGCCGCAACCCGGGCTGAGACCGGTGGGGCCGAGCTGGATCGTGGCGTTGCCGCACGCGTCGGCGGCCTCGCCCTGCGAGAGGAACGCGGAGAACTCGTCGGGGTTGCCGTTGCCGTCACACTCGACGGTCGCGTCCTGCGGAAGCACCGTGAAGAACGGATCGGTCGTGTCCTCGATCGTGAACGTCGCCGTGGACGTGGCCGGGTTGCCACAGTCATCGGTCGCCGTGAACGTCACGGTCGCCGCGCCGGTGGCCCCGCACAGGTCGCTCAAGCCGGTGAAGTCGTTCGTGATCGTCACGGCACCGCACGCGTCGATCGCCTCGACCTGGTTCAGGAAGTCGTCGAGATCGCTGATGTTCCCGGAGCCGTCGCACTCGACCGTCACGTCGACCGCCGCGGTCGTGACGAACGGCGGCGTGGTGTCGGCGATCGTGAACGTGGCGCTCGCCGGCGTCGCGTTGCCGCACTCGTCGGTGGCGGTGAAGGTCACGGTCGCCGAGCCCGTTGCTCCGCACAGGTCGGAGAGGCCGGCAAAGTCGTCGGTGATCGTCACGTTGCCGCAAACGTCCGACGCGTCCGGATCGGCGAGGAACGCCGCGAGCGCGGCCAGGTTCCCCGAGCCGTCGCACTCGACGGTCACGTCCGTGGGCGGGTCGGTGTACACCGGCGGGATCGTGTCCGCGATCGTGAACATCGCACTCGCCGTCGACTCGTTCCCACACGCGTCGGTGGCGGTGAACGTCACGGTCACCTCGCTCGTGGCGCCACAGAGGTCGGGTCCGCCCGCGAAGTCGTTGGTGACGACCGCGTCGCCGCAGTCGTCGGAAGCCGCGGGCTGCCCCAGGAACGCGATGAGATCGCCGATGTTGCCGGTGCCGTCGCACTCGACGGTCGTGTCATCCGGGAAGACCGTGAACGTCGGCGGCGTGTCGTCGATGATGGTGACCGGACCGAGCGCGCACGTGTTCACACAGTCGTCGGGCGTGGTCACGGTCACGGAGAGCGAGTAGCTGCCGTCGCAGACGTTGTCGGCGTTGACGAGCGCGCTCGGACCGGTGAAGGTCTGCATGCCGTTGCCGAACAACGCATCACCCGTGAGCACCCAGTCGAAGGTCACGCCGGCGATCGGCGGCACCGACGTCTCCGTCGCGTTGTAGATGATCCCCGCGGTGGCGGGGCAGACGGGGGTGACGGGGCCGGAGATCAGGCACGACGGCACGGGGTTCGTCGTGATCGTCAGCTCGGCGGCGGCCTCGGCGATGCACTCGGGAACGTTGATCGCATTGCTGGTCACGGTGGCGGCGTTGAACGTCTCGGTGTCGATGACGAGCATGCACTCGAAGGTCCAGACCTCGGTGTCGTCCCAGACGCCGTTGCCGTTGTCGGCGATGATCGGCTCCCCGGGATCCCACACGCCGTTGCTGTTGAGGTCGATGAAGACCTCGGCGAGGTCGAGCACGAGATCACCGTCCACGTCGCCGGAGTCGGGCACCGTGTACTCGCCACAGATCGAGTCGGTCAGCACGATGTTCTCGAGCGGAACGTCACCCTCGTTGGTGACGGTGAACGTGAACGTGACGTCCGTCGGCACGCCTTCGCAGATGCTCGGCGCGTCGGAGGTCTTCTCGAGTCCGATCGCCGGGTTGATGATGTCCGTCGCCGCCGTGAACTGCACGAGGTTCGGGATGCTCGAGCATGCACTCGTGCCGGGCGCGTCGCAGAGATCCATCACGAGCACGTTGGCCTGGTCGGGGAGCGGATCGGGATCGTCGGCCTGGATGAGGTAGGAGTTCTGGCGGAACGTGACGAAGCCGGGCTCGGGCAGACCGGGCAGTCCTCCGAGCGTGCTTCCCGGCGGCCCGATGTTCACCGGCAGCGAACCGCCGACGACGGCGGTCGTGTTGCCGGCCACGGTGATGATCTCGAGGTCGCCGACGGGGGGAATGCGCACGGAATCGCCGTCTGGATCGACGATGTCGAACGCCGAGAGGATCGTGAGCGTGTCGCCGAAGTCGTCGTTGTAGCCGATGACGATTTCGCAGTCGGTGATGTCACCGACCTTCATGGGGCTCGTGCAGGACTTGGCGATGAGCACGCCGTGCAACTGACCCTCGGGATCGGGATCTCCCGGAACGCCGGCGCCCCCACCGAGCGACTTGGCCGTGAAGTCCGGCCTGGACCGGACCTTCTGCGACGACTCCGACTGCGCGCGCACCTCCGGCGCAGCGGCAAGCAGCATGGCAGCGACGGTGATCGCAACGGTCCACGCCGAAGCGGTTCGCGCTGAGATGACAGACCGTCCCCACTGCTTCCGATACGAACTGCTGCGCAGCATGAGCACATTCCCTCCGAGCGGTCTTGCTGCGGCTGCATGAACTTGGAACCGGTCAGGTGACCAATGACGCGCACAGGCGATTGAGCCCCCTCGACCGCCGCATCACCGCTCTTGGGTGATGCGCTTCCCCCGGTTCGTCCAGCCTCTGTTTATCAAGCCCGATCCTCCCACGAAGTCCCGTGAAAATCAATAGTTAGATACTCCCGTCTTGGCGCGTTTTGAACGCGGGAGACAGCGTGAAACAGGTAAGCTGGGACACTTGGGTACGCGCACCGACACGCGCGCTGCGCGGCCCGGAAGGCTGCGCAGGACGATGGCGAACTGGGCAAAAATAAAAACCCCCGGCCGCGATGGCCGGGGGTGTCGGATCGAAGTGAGAACTCCGTGGTGGAGCTCAGCCCGTCCAGTTCGCGAGGATGACCTGAACGTCTCTGAAGTTGACGGCGCCGTCGCTGTCGATGTCCTCGAAGCAGCCATCGCAGGAGCCCCAGGCCGCGAGGACCCGCATCAAGTCCTTGAAGTTCACGGTGCCGTCGAGGTTGACGTCACCGCTGGCCGACAGGTCGTCGACCACGTCCACGATCCTCGACGCGCCGAAGCGATCGCCGAAGTCGAGCGGCTGCGAGCACGAGGTGTGCAGCCCCGTCGTCTGGAGCACCGCGCCGTCCGGTCCGTCGAGGACGTGGATGAACGTGGTCTCCGTGAGACGCGGCTGGCCGGCGTGGGACGCGGCGACGTCGAAGACGTTGCCCTTCGTCACCCAACCCTCGCACCAGACGCTGCCCGAGTACGGATCCTGCGAGTTGGAGCCGATGATCCACGCCGTCTCCGGCAGGTCGAGGACGAACTCGTCGCAGTACACGGTGCCCGGATCCTGCGAGTGACTCTCGTCCTCGCACGAGGTGGCGATGTACTGCATCGTGAGGATCGCCGGACGCACCACGTCACCATCGGGCGGGCAGAACTGCTGCTGGTGCGGCTCGGAGCCCGACTCGACGGCACAGAGATCGATCTCGCAGATCGCCTCGTTGCCGTCGCCGTCGATCGCGATCACGCGGAGCACCGCCATGTCGGAGGCGATGAGCGTCGGCGTGCCCTCGTGGCCGGGGATGGCGATGCAGCAGACCGCACCACCGCCACCACCACCGCTGCTGCTGCTGCTGCTGGCACTCGAGCCGCTGCTCTGAGAGGTGCCGCTGGTGCCGCTGGTGCCGCTCGAGCTCGAGCCGCCGCCACCGAACCAGTCGGTAGCCTCATCATCGCTGCCGCTCCAACCCGAACCGGAGCCGCCGCTGCTCATCGAGCTACCACTGCTGGCCGAACTGCCCGACGGCGGGTCGCCCGGGCAGGCACAGGAGCCACCGCTGCTGCCACCGGAGCTGCCACCGGAGCTGCCACCGGAGCTGCCACCGGAGCTGCCACCGGAGCTGCCACCGGAGCTGCCACCGGAGCTGCCACCGGAGCTGCCACCGGAGCTGCCAC
>JAAELP010000245.1 GCA_024226535.1 Planctomycetota bacterium
AGCAGGCTGTTGAGAAACTCCGACGGCCCGACATCGGCGAGCTTCCGCCCTGACCGCACCGTCGATTCTCGACGTATCACAGGGGATATGCCTTCGAATCGCCGGCACGCTCAGGACGAAACCTCGCTCGATCTCGGTCGCGCCGGTGTTCCTCAACAGCCTGCTAGACTTGGCTCGTGGGCAACTTCACCTACATCGCGCGGACAGCGGCCGGGGAGCGCGTGACCGGGCAGGTCACGGGGGGAAGCGTGCAGGCGGTGCTGACGGATCTGCAGGCGAAGCAGCTCGCGCCGGTCGAGGTGCGGGCGGTGCGCGAGCCGGGGCGGCTGGGGCGGGGCGTGTCCACACGGCAACTCGCGACGGCGTACCGGCAGATAGCGGACCTGCTCCGCGCCGGCGTGCCGCTGCTGCGCACGCTGCGGCTGCTCGGACGCGGCAAGTCGAACCCGCGCCTCGCGGCGGTCATGAACGAGATCGCCGACGAGGTGGCCGACGGCGGGCACCTCGCCGACTGCATGTCCGCCCACGACGACGTCTTTCCGCCGGTCCAGGTCGCGATGATCCGCGCGGGCGAGCGCGGCGGGTTCCTCGAGCAGGTCCTCGAACGCCTCGGCGACTTCCTCGAGCACCAGGCGGACCTGCGCGGCAAGGTGATCGGCAACCTGATCTACCCGTTCGTGCTGCTCGCGGTCGGTCTCGGTGTGGTCGTCTTCGCGCTCGTCTACCTCGTGCCGAAGTTCGAGAACTTCTACTCGCGCATCGAGATCCCGCTGCCGACGAAGATCCTGCTCGCGGCGTCGCACCTGCTCACGAATCACTGGCTCCTCGTCCTCGTCGCGCTGGCGTTGCTCGTGGCGGGAGCCTGGTGGCTGCGCCGCCAGCCCGGCGTGCGTCGTACCGTTGCGCATTGGCAACTGCGGACGCCCAAGCTCGGGCCGCTCGTGCGCGACCTCGCCGTCGGCCGCTTCGCGAGGATCCTCGGCACGCTCCTGGACAACGGCATCCCGATGCTGCCGGCGATGCAGATCAGCCGCGACGCGACGGGCCACGTGCTCCTCGGCGAGGCGATCGAGCGGGCCACCGAGTCCGTCCGGGCCGGCGAGACCCTCGCACAGCCGCTTGCTGAGAGCGGGATGTTCTCGGAGGACACCGTCGAGATGATCCACGTCGGCGAGTCGGCGAACAACCTGCCGAGCGTGCTCATCACGCTCGCGGACACGATCGAGAAACGCGTGGACCGGCTGCTCTCGGCGTTCGTCCGGCTCATGGAGCCGTTGCTGCTGTTCATCATGGCCGGCATGGTCCTGTTCATCTTCATGGCGCTCGTGGTGCCGATGCTGCGGATGAGCTCAACGATCTGACGGAAAATCCGACCCGCGCACACTTCGCTAGAATGGCCGCGGGGGAGAGCAACACGGAGGACCGATCGTGAACATCGTCGCGCAACGCAGGGGCCGTCGGGACCGCCGCGCGTTCTCGCTCATCGAACTGCTCATCGTGATCGGAATCCTCCTCGCCATCGGCGGGCTCGTGGCCTACAACCTGCTGCCCCAACGCGATCGGGCGGACATCGATCTCACCAAGGTGCAGATCGATCAGTTCGAGAGCGCGATGAAACTCTTCAACTTCGACATGCGACGCTGGCCCACGGAGGAGGAAGGCCTCCGCGCGCTCGTGACCGCCGAGGCCCTCGAGGACGAGGAAGAGGCGTCGCGCTGGAAGGGCCCCTACCTGGAAGACCCGCCGCTCAAGGACACCTGGGGCAGCGAGTGGATCTACCGCGCCCCGAGCCAGGTCGCCGACAGCCTCCCCTACGACATCCTGTCTCCCGGCAAGGACAAGGAGGAGGACACGCCAGATGACATCCACAACCACATGCGCATCCTGAACGAGGAGGGTGAAGTCGACGAGGCGTTCGACGACTTCGCTCCGGCCGATGGGGCCGGCGAGTAGGAGCAAACGTCGCGCGCTCACGCTGCTGGAGGTCCTGATCGTCATCGGCCTCCTGGGGGCGTTGTTCGCGCTGGCGCTGCCGAACATCGTCTCGTCGCTCGACGAGCGCGCGTTCGAGGCCGCGGCGGAGATGACGACCTCGCACCTGCTCCTGGCTCGCGCCGAGGCGCAGGGCAGCGCACGGGCGATCGAGGTGCGTTACGAGCCCGACGAGCCGCGTCTGGAGGCGCGCCCGTTCGAGATCGACGAGGCGCTCGTTCCCGCGGCCGACGAACGGGGCTCCGACGACGCCGAGACGCGCGAGGTGATCGGCGCCTCCGACGACGGCCCGTCGATCCTCCCCGAGGCCTGGGCGTACCGCCCGTTGCCGGACGGAGTGCATCTCAGCCTGAATCCGCCCGAGACCCCCGACGAGATCGACCCGCTCGCGGATGCGTTCGACGACGAGCCCGAGAACGACGAGCCGGCCGGGGCGTTCCTGCTGGCGGTCTATCTGCCCGACGGCTCCGTTCTGCTCGGTGACGAGGTGTGGATCCGCGGAGCCGGCGGTCGCGCGGGCCGGCTGACCGTCAACGCGTGGACCGGTCTGCCGAGCTTCGAGCGCGTCACGGCCGACGATCTCGAGCGCGAAGCGGAGGAGGACGACGACGAGAGCGAGGAGGAGGAGGAAGAAGAGGAAGAGGAGTGGTCCGCGGAGGAGGACACGGACGCGGGCAGGGACGCGGGCACGGACGCGGACACGGACACCGACACGCAACCGGAGGACACCCCATGACGCGCCGCGGCGGCATCCTCCTCGAGGTGCTGCTCTCGCTTGCGTTGTTCGTCGCCGCTGCCGCGTTCGCCCTCGGCGCGACACGGAGCGTCGTCGGCACCCTCGACCGATCGCGGCGTGAGGCGCTCGCCGTGGATCTCGCCCGATCCCGTCTCGCCGAACTCGAAGCGGGGATCGTCACGCTCGCGGAGTTGCGCGACGATGCCGAAGGCCTCTCGCGAGCGGGCTCCGTCGAGGCGTTCGGCGAGGAGGCGGATGACGGCGGCCGACGCTGGGAGATCGACGTCACGACCGAGCGCACCGAGTTCACGGGCCTCGTGCTCGTGGAGCTGACCGTCCGCGAGGCCCCCGACGAGGCGGTGAACGACCCGTCGCGCATCGTCGAGTGCACGCTGCGCCAGCTCGTCGCTCTGCGCGAGGGGGACGACGAGGCCTGGGAAGCCGACGAACTGCTCCGCGATCTCCCGGAGGCCGACGAATGACCCGCCGCGGCTTCACGCTCATGGAGGTGCTTCTGGCCATCGCGCTCTCCGGCGCGCTGCTCAGCGCCATGTTCGCGTTCCTCTGGGACATGCTCTCGACACGCGAGCGCGTGATCTCGGCGGCCGGCCAGCGACGGGCGGCGGCGGTGCTCGTCGAGCGGCTCGAACGCGACCTCGTCACGTGCATCGCCGGAGATGGCGTGCTGGGATCGGGCGTCACCGGCGACGATCACGGCATCACCGTGCTCACGCGCGACGTGCCCGTTCGCCTCGCCATGCGCGGTCCCGAAGACGGCGGCATCCTCGCCGATCTGGAACGCTCCGAGTACCGGTTCACGCCCGGCAACGGCACGCTGGCGGCGCGACGCGTGCTCGCGTTCCCGGGCGATCGCGTCGGGACGCGCGCGGCGTTCGAGCAGCTCGGCACGGGCATCCACCTCGTCCGCTTCCGCTACCACGACGGGCGAGGCTGGCGCGACGAGTACGACAGCCGCGCCGATGGCGGTCTGCCCGTCGCCGTCGAGGTCGCGGTGTGGTTCGACGCGTGGGCCGGCGCCGAGATCGTCGAGCCGGGCGACGAGCTCGACGACGAGCTTGACCCTGGGGGCCGGCGCACCTTCGACGCCGACGCGGGCTTCGACGAGGACGCGTTCGCCGAGCTGAGCGATCTCGAGGATCTCGGTGAGCCCGTGCCCGATCGCGTTCGCGTGATCCTCGTTCCGGATGCCGGCGATGAACCGGGCGCGGCCGCCGTGGAGGACGAGTGGTGACGGGCCCGGCCGAGCCATCACGGTCGTTCGTCCTCCTCGCCGTCCTCGCGGTGATGGGCAGCGCGTTGCTCGTGGCCACGAGCCTCCTGTTCCTTGCCCAGGCCGAGGTCGCCGGCGCGACGCACACCCGCGACCGCGCCCAGTCCCGCCTGCTCGCCTGGTCCGGCATCCAGGCCGTCATGCAGCGGCTCGGCAACGAGCGCCAGCGGATCCTCGACGGCGACGTGCCCGACCTCGACGCCGAGTACGTCATCTACGAGACCGACGACGCGGTCGGCATCGTCCGGCTGATCCCCGACGCCACCGGCGCGCTGATCACGCCGGAGGCGGGGAAGCTCGACCTCAACACCGCCGACGCCGCGGAGCTGGCCGCGACGGAGGTGATCGACGAGTCACTGGCCGCGGCGATCATCGAGTACCGCGACGAGCGGCGCGGCGGTGCACTGCGAACGGTGGCGGAGCTGCTCCGCGTGCCCGGCGTGACGCCGGAGGTCCTCTACGGCCCGCTCGACGAACTCGCCGACTACGGCGAGGTCCTCGGGGCCGGGCAGGACGTCGGCGAGCGTATCACCGAGCGCTTCGCGCGGATCGAGGCCCGGGCCGAGCCCCGTGGTCTCGTCGACGTGGTCACGGTGTACGCCGTGGAGCCGGCGCTCCAGCGCAACGGGAAGCTGCGGATCAACCTGAACGTCGAGTGGTCCGACGAGTTGGCGCGTCGCGTCGACGACCGCTGGGGCGAGGGCGCCTCGGGCATCCTCGAGCAGGTCTTCGATCGCGGTACGCGCTTCGACACCGACGCTGCGATCATCGAGGTGCTCAGGTCCTTCGGCCTCGACCCTGAGCAGTGGCCGGAGTACGTGGACGCGCTGACGACCGACGCCGGCGACTACCACTACGGGCGTGTCGACATCAACACCGCCCGCCCGGAGACGCTCGCCGCGTTGCCCGGCATCGGCGCGGAGGCCGCGGCGCAGATCGTGCGCACCCGCGAGGCGCTGGGCGCCGACGAGCGCGCGACGATCGCCTGGCCCGCGATCGAGCGGATCGTGACCCCCGAGGCGTACGACGATCTCGCCGGCCGTATCACGACGCGATGCTGGACGTATCGCCTGCGTCTCGTCGCCGGCGAGCGCATCGAGGGCGACGATGCCGAGGACGCGAAGCTCCACAGCCCCGTCGTCTACGAGGTGGTCATCGACCTCGCCGATCCGCGCCCGCGCGTCGCCTACCTGCGCGACGTCTCGCTCCTGCCCACCGCGACGAAGCTGGCCGTCAGCGTCGCCGGCGACGAGACGGGGCTTCGACGCGACGACCGCCGGCGCCGCGACGAAGACGAGCGTGAACCGGCGACGACGGCACCGGACGAAGTCGACCCCGCCGACGGGTGGACGATGGACACGGACCTCGATTTCGGTGGCGATTCATTCGATCTCGGCGGTGACTCGTTCGACCCTGGCGGCGACGCGTTCGACTTCGGCGGCGATCTCGACTTCGGGGGCGATGAAGGTACTGAGGCCGAGAGCGAACCGTCGATGGAAGACGCAGGGTCTTCGTCGCCCGAATCCGGCGGCTCGTCGCGCCGCCGGCGAATCGGCCGCTGGCTGTCGGACTGACCGTTCGCGTCGCCTACCATGTCGGGACCAGGGAGGAAGCGGCGAATGTCTTCGCGCACTTCGATTGCGATCGAGATCGGCCGCCGGCGCGTTCGCGCGGTGGCCGCCTCCCGCGATCAGGGGCGTGTCGAGGTCGAGTGCTCGCTCGTCAGCGACGTTCCCGCGAGCGTCGATACCGACGACGCCGCGGCGCTGGGCGCATGGATCCGCGAGCACCTCGACCGAGCCGGGTTCCCGAAGGGCCGCGCCACCATCGCCCTCGCCCGCGAGCACGTCGGCCTCAAGCGCCTGGTGCTGCCGACGCTCGACGCCAACGAACTTCCGGACATGACGCGGTTGGCGCTTCAGCGCGAGATGCCCTTCGACGCCGAGCAGGCGGTGATCGACTACGTGCCGCTGTCGCGCGACGGATCCTCCACGACCGTGCTCGCCGTCGCGGCGCCGGCGCGGCTGCTCGCCCATGCGCGGGAGGTGGCGAAGGTCGCCGGCATCGGGATCGAGCGGATGGCCCTGCGGGTCATGGGCTCGGCCTCGCTGCTGAAGAGCCTGGACCGGCACGATCACTGCACGCTCGCGGTCGACGTGACCGGCAGCAGCGTCGAGTTCTGCGTCCTGGAGCACGGCGCGATCCGGTTTGCCCGCGCCGCGGAGATCCCGCCTCCGGAGGGAGGTGGCACGCTAGACGCGGCGGCGATGATCGACGCCGTCATCACCGAGACGCGACGGACCTGGATGAGCTTCCGCATCGTGGAGGACGCGGCGGCGGTGGAGCGCGTCATGCTCATGGGCGACGCGCGGGTGACCGCCGACGTCGCGGCGCCGATCGCCGAGATCCTCGGCGCCGAGGCGACCGTGCTCGGCCGGCATCCGCTCGTCGAGCCGCGGCGCGTGTCGATCGACCGCGTCTGGCCGCTCGTCGGCCTGCTCCTGGAGTCGACCCTCGGTCACGAGACCATCGACTTCGAGCGCCCGCGTCAGCCGGTGGACAAGCACGCCCGCACGCGGCGCCGCGCGATCATGGCCGCGGGCCTCGTGGCGGTGCTGCTGCTGGCGGGGTGGACGGTCGGGATGCGCAACCTGCGGGTCCTTCGCGGCGACCTCGACGCTCTGCGCACGCGCGTCTCCGGCCTCGAGCCGCAGGTGGCGAGGTACGAGCGCGGCGCCGCGCGTTTCCAGCACCTCGAACGCTGGGAGTCGATCGACGTGCGGTGGCTCGAGCATCTCGCGTTCCTCGAGGAGATCGCGCCGGCCCCGAACGAGGTCGTGCTCGACGGGTGGACGGGTTCGCTCCGCGCCGGCGACATCCGGTACGACAAGCGGAGGGAGAAGAAGCGACGGTGGTCGGTGACGAGCGAGATCTCGCTCGTCGTCGAGGGTGAGGCGAAGGACCGGATCACGGCCGATGCCCTCCGCGCGGCCCTCGTACGACCCGCTTGGTACGACACGAGATCGACGGGCGCCGAGTCGCGCGGCAGCGGGCGGCTTCCGTTCGCGTTCACGTTCCACGTGAGCACGGGCGAGGCGGCGCCGCCGGCGACGCCCGGGGAGGCGACGCCGTGACCGCGCTCGACACGATCCGGGCGCGTCTCGCGGCCATGCCGGTGCGTCCCGGTGCGCTCGTCGGCCTCCTGGCGCTCGTCCTCGTGGGCGGGTGGGTCGTTCGCGGCGCGTACCGCGGTATGTACGCGGAGCCCGCCGATCGCTTGCGCGCCGACATCGCCAAGCTGGAGGGGGAGCTCGGTCGCTCCCAACGCTCGGTGGACGACGCGTCTCGCCTCGCGCAGAAGTTGCGCTCGGTCACCGACCGCACGCTCGGCGGAAGCGTCGAGTCCGTCGACGCGGAGCTCCGGCGCAGCCTGAACCGCATCGTCGAAGCCGTCGGTCTCGTGGATGCCACGGTGGATACCGAAACCGCCTCGCGCCGTCCGTCGCCGGCCCGGAGGGGGCTCCCGAAGAAGGGCAGTTGGAAGAAGCTGCGCGACGAGCTGGATTTCATCGAGCTTGCGGCCTGGATCGCCGGCGAGGGGACCTTCGCACAGGCGGTGGAGTTGGTCGACCGCGTCGATGCCGCGCCGTGGATCAACCGCATCACGCAGGTGCGGCTCGACCCCAAGGACAACGGAGGCCGCTTCGCCATCCGGGTGCGTCTGGTCACGCTGTTCGTTCCCGGCGAAGCCCCGGAGACCGTGGCCGATCAGCCGTACGACGCGCAGCGGCTGGCACCGCTTCAGATGCTCGTCGCCGCGAACCCGTTCCGTATCCCGCCTCCGGCGCCGAAGCCAGTCGTGGCCGCCGCGCCGCGTCCCAGCCCGCCCGCTCCGAAGTTCCCCTGGGCACAGTGGTCCCTGACCGGGATCGCCGACGGACCCGCGGGCAGCGAGGCGTGGCTCACCAACCGAAGCTCCGGGGAATCGCGACGGCTCGGCGTCGGGCACTCGATCGGTCCGGCCGCCGCCGGGGCCGAGATGCTCGCGGCGAGCGGAGATTGGGCGATTTTCCGCCTCGGCGACCGGCGCTTCCGCGTCCTCGTCGGTACGAACCTCAACGACAGGACCCCGGTAAACGAGTAGACTTGCGTGCGACCTGGCGGAGCCAGGGCCCACGTTTTACGTGGAGGTCGGCAGGATGCGACGAGTCTGGTGCGGTTGGTGTGCGCTGTTTGCGTCGGCGCTGCTTGGTCTCGATGTGCTGGCGACGCAGACGGCGGATCCCGCCGCGGTTGCGCCGCCCGCCGCGGACGAGCCCGTCACGATCCGGTTCAATTTCAAGGGTGCGAGCTTCGAGCAGGTGCTCGACTTCTTCTCGCGCACCACGGGCCTGCCCGTGGTGTGGGAGACGACCGCGCCGGGGGGCACGCTCGACTACCTCTCGCCGGAGGCGTACGAGCTGCCCGAGGCGCTGCGCGTCCTGAACATCATCCTCCAGTCCAAGGGCGTCATGCTGCGCCTCGACGACGGGCTGCTGTATCTCCAGAAGCTGACCGAGATGCAGAAGGAGGACATCCCCACCTACATCGGCGAGGTGCCGGCAGGGGTCACCGACGACCAGATCGTGACCCTGGTCCGCCAGCTCGGCGCCGCGACCGCGGCGCCGCTCGCCGAGAAGCTGAAGACGATGGTCGCGGCCTACGGTTCGGTCACGGCGCTGGAACAGCAGAACGCGATCGTGATCACGGAAACGGCGGCGCAGGTCCGGCGCCTGGCGCAGATCATCGCCGAGGTCGATCGGGCGGCGCCGGACGACACCATCGAGTTCATCAAGGTTCGGCACGCCAAGCCGTCGGAGCTGATGGAGCCGCTCAAGGCGCTGCTGTCGCGCAGGGTCGAAAGCTACGTCCTCGACAAGAAGAACAAGCCGAAGAAGGTCGTCAAGAACGAGATGTCCGGCCTCAACATCTCCGCCGACGATCGCACGGGCGTGATCATCGCCAAGGGTCTTCAGAACCGCATCAACCAGCTCCGGGAGACGCTCCGGCTCCTCGACGTCCCGGGTGGCGGCGCGTCCCGGACCACGCGGACGTTCGCGCTCGCGCGGCTCGGCGCCGCGGATGCGGCGACCACGCTCACCAAGCTCTTCGAGAAGATCCCGGAGGCCGAGCGCCCGACGGTGATCCCCTTCGAGGACCGCGGCCGCGTCACGGTCGTCGGCTCCGCCGCCAACGTCGAGGAGGCGGCGCAGCTCCTCGCGGAGATCGACGGCGGGGGCGGGGGCGACACCGAGACCGTGCTCGTCGCGATCCCGCTCGAGCACGCCGATCCGCAGGCGGTCATGGCCGCGACGACGGGGCTCCTCACCAGGGGGCAACGTTCCGTCGTGAAGATCCTCGTCGGCGCCGATCGCGCGTCGCTGGTGGTCTCCGGACCGCCGCGCGACGTCGAAGCGGTGGTGGCGATCGTTCCCGTGCTCGACGTCGCCCGACGCGTGGACCGCGAGGTCCGCATCGTCCGGCTCACGAGCGGCGACCCCGCCGACACGTTGCGGCGCACGCGGAAGCTGTACGACCTGCAGGTCGAAGCCGCCGGGACTACCGACGATCCCGCCCGCGAGCTGCGCGCCGATCTCGACGGCGAGGGCCGCACGCTGACGCTCATCGGCGCGAAGGAGGCGATCGAGGCCTTCGTCTCCGCGATGCGCACCGTCGAGAGCAACACCATCGTCGATCGCGAGACGCGGCAGATCGACGTCGCCCACGTGGACGCCGGCGGCATCGTCGCCCCGCTCACCGCCCTCGCCGGTCAGCTCATGACGCCGCGCGACGGCACCGCGTACGTCGCGCCGACGATCGAGCCCGTGGATGCCCTGGACCTGCTCATCGTCACCGCGCTGCCGAGCCAGTTCGCCGTGCTCGAGTCGCTCGTCGAGACGCTCGACGTGCCCGACCCCGCCGATTTCCGCTTCCGCGTCGTCTCGCTCGCCGGCGTGACCGACGTCGAGATGCTCCTGGACCGCGTCGACGACGCGTGGGAGCGCCTCGCCCAGGGGTACGCCGACGGCGAGATGCCGGCCCCGGAGATCGAGCACGACGCCGTCACCGGCAACCTCGTGGTGAGCGGCCGCGCGCGGGCGGTGGCGCTCTACGAGCAGGCGCTCACCGAGACGCGCCGACTTCTGCCCCCGGCTCGCTCGGGGCGGATGATCACGCTGCGGCAGGCCCGCGCCGGCGACGTCGCCGAACCCCTGCGCGAGCTCTGGGAACGGACGGCCGCCGACGATCCGGCGCGCACGGTGCCGGACCCGGAGATCGACGTCATCGATCACACCAACAGCCTGTACGTCGTCGCCGAGGAGGCGCAGCACCAGGTGATCGCGCGGTACGTGCAGCAGCTCGACCGGTTCGAGCCGACGGAACTGCCGCCGCTGCGGCTCATGCAGGTGCGGGCCGCCGACGCGGCCCAGATCGCCGACCTGCTCCGCCGGCGCTACGACGCGCGTCCGCCCGAACAGCGACGCGAGACGCCGGTCACCGTGGACGCGGACACCGCGACGAACACGCTCATCGTCACCGCCCACGAGGATGCGTTCCGCGAGATCCGCGAGTTCGTCGACGGCGTGAACCAGTCAGGCGACGCGCGGGCCGAGCGGCAGACGCTCATCTTCCCGCTCCAGCGCGCCCGCGCGACCGACCTCGCCACCGCGCTGGAGAAGCTCTACCCCGAGCCGCCGATGCCGCTGGACCGGCGGGGTCGGCCCATGCCGCACCTGCGCGAACCGCGCGAGGTCTACGTCTCGGCCGATGCGGCGACGAACACGCTGATCATCGAGGCGCCGGGCGAGCGCCAGGCGAGCTTCGAGGCGTTGCTCGAGCAGCTCGACCGCGTGGAGCTGCCGCCCCGCGCACAGCTCCGCACCTATCACATCGAACGAGGCGATCCCGCGCTCATCGCCCGGACGCTCACCGAGCTGGCCCGACGCGGTGTCCTGAGCGAGCAACCGCCGGACGGCAGCAAACCCGTCGACGTGCAGATCACGGCCGAGCCGGCCTCCCGCACGCTCATCGTGGCCGGCGACGAGACGACGTTCCAGCAGACCGAGGAGATCCTCGGCGACCTCGAGATCGTCCCCGTGCAGCGTACCTTGCGGGTCTTCGACGTCACCGGCGTCGATCCGGAGGTGATCGCGGACCGCGCGGTGCGTCTCTACGACGAGCAGACGGCCCAGATCCCCGGCGCCCGGTCGGTGAGCGTCGAGGTCGATCGCGAGCGAGGGACGGTGCTGGCGATCGCCGACGACGAGGCGATGTTCGTCTTCGCCGCGATCATGGCCCAACTCCAGCAGGCGATCGGCCCCGCTCCCGACGTGCGCCTGATCCCGCTGGAGTTCGCCGACGCGACGGAGGTCGTCGGCTACCTCGACGACCTGAAGACGAGCCACGTGGCCCTGGCCGGCAACTTCACCGGCGCGCCGCCGATGTTCCAGGTCATCGAGCGCACGAACTCGATCCTCGTGGCCGCGCAGCCGCAGCACCACGAGATCGTCACCGCGCTGATCCGCGAGCTGGATCGCAACGAACCGAAGGAGATGCCGCCGCTGCGCATCCTGCGTCTGCGCACCGCGGACGCGGCGAATCTCGCCACGGCGCTCATGCGGCAGTACAACCAGCGCCCGATCGACGAACGCAACGAGAAGCCGATCTCCATCGCGGCCGACGCGCAGACCAACGCCCTCATCGTCGCCGCCCACGACGACCTCATCGGCGAGATCGAGACGATCGTCTCCGACCTGAACGCGGCCGGCCGCATGGACACCGAGGGGCGGGAGATCCGCATCTTCCCCTTGCGCGTCGCGCGGGCGGAGGAACTGGCCCGCACCATCGACACCATGTACCCCGAGCCGCCGATGCCGATGGATCGGCGGGGTCGGCCCATGCCGCACCTGCGCGAGGGGCGCGAGGTCGTCGTCCGCGCCGACGTGCAGACCAACGCGATCATCGTGGACGCACCGGTGCAGCGGATGGCCGGGTTCGAGCAGCTCGTGGAGCAACTCGACCGGCAGAAGCTCGGCGAGGAGTCGGAGATCCGCACCTACGAGATCAGGCACGCCTCGCTCGAGGCGCTGGCGGCCACGCTGCGCGATCTTGCCCAGACCGGCGCGCTGAGCCCGAGCGGCCAGGACCGGCGCTCGCCGGTGCTCGTCACCACCGAGCCGGTCAGCCAGAAGCTGGTGGTCTCCGGCTCCAGCGTGATCTTCGAGCGTGTCGAGCAGGTGCTGGAGGAGCTGGACGTCAAGCGCACCGGCCCGGCGAGCACGCTGCGCTTCTTCCGCCTCGAGCACGCGCGGGCCGAGACGCTGGCTCCGGTTCTCGGTGAGCTGCTCGCCGGCGAGCAGGTGCGAGGATCCGGGCAGACGCCGCAGGCCACGGAGCCGGTGCGCGTCGCCGCCGACCCGCGGCTCAACGCGGTGGTCGTCTCCGGCCCGACCGCCGTGCTCAACATCGCCGACGAGATGATTGCGCAGCTCGACGTCGATCCGACGGGGTTCGCGGGCCGAGCGCGTTCGCTGCGTGTCGTGGTCGTCGAGAACGCGGACGCGACGGAGCTGGCCTCGAGCCTCGAGGCGCTCTTCACGGAGGACGCGGCCGGCGGCGTGCCGCCGAGCTTCCGCGTGGACGCCGCGAGCAACAGCCTGCTCGTGCGCGCGACCGACGACCAGTTCCAGACGATCGAGGAGGTCGTGCGCCAGATCGACCGGGCGACGATCGTCTCCACACGCCAGATGCGGATGCTGCCGATCGATCCGAGCAAGGCCACCGCCGCCGACATCGCCCGCTCCCTCAAGCAGATGCTCGACAACTCCGGCGGGGCGCGCATCCAGATCATCAGCCTCGACGAGCTGTTGGAGGGTCGTAAGAAGGAACCGCGCGACGCCGAGGAGGGGGCTCCCTCCGGCGCGTCGTCGGCGCGCCCGCCCGGCGTGACCGGACGGTGGATGACGATGCTCGCCGCGGCAGTGACCGCGGCTCCGACCACCTCTCCCCGCCGCGGGGAGAGGTCGGCGAGCGGTAGCGAGCCGGGTGAGGGGCGGACGTCCGCGGACGCCGGCCCTCACCTGCCTCGCCCGGAGGGCGAGGCTATCCTCTCCCGCTCCGCGGGAGAGGGGTCACTCGTCGCCGCCGCGGATCCGGCCCCGGACGCCGTCTCCGCCCTTCGCACCGCCCTCGAGACCTCCGGCGATCTCACGATCGCCATCGACCCCGCCACGAACAGCCTCGTCGTCGTCGGGTCCCCCCGTGCGATCCAGCGGCTCGCGGAGTTCGCCGAGCAGCTTCAGGAGCAGATTCCCGCGGCGCCGGGCCGCGTGCGGTACGTCGCGCTGCCGCGCGAGACCGACGCCCGAACGCTCGCCCGTCTCGTCGACCAGACGATGCGGCTCATCACGCCCGTTGGCGGAGAGCGGGGCGAGCTGCGATCGCGCGCCTCGGTGCTGCCGGACGTCGCCAACAACGCTTTGATCATCACGTGCACCGACGGTGACTTCGAGACGATCGGAAGCCTCGTGGCGGCGCTCGCCCAGCCGCTGCCTCCGGAACAGGTGATGGTCAAGGTGTACCAGCTCCAGACGGTCACCGCCGACCGAGCCGCGGCGAGCGTGCGCGACCTCATCGCCCCGGCGGCGCCGCGGCGGGGGCGTGGCCGCGCCGCCGAGCAGGTGCGCGAGATGGCCGTGACGCTCCTCGACGGCGACCGAACGATCGACGGCGTCTTCAATCCGGCGAAGATCCGCGTGACCGCGGACCAGCCGACGAACTCGATCGTCGTGCGCGGCCCGGAGGAGGCCATCGGTTTCATCGACCGCTACATCGAGATGATCGACCAGGCGCCGGTGAACGTGCGTTCCACGCTCAAGCTCTTTCCGCTTCAGCACGCGCGGGCCCGCGACCTCCAGGGCATGTTGCGGAACATCTTCCGCGCCCGGTTCCAGAGCACGCGGCGCCGATCCGGGCCGCAGCCGATCCAGCCGGAGTTCACCTCCGACAACCGGACGAACACGCTGCTCGTCACCGCCTCGCCGGAGCAGCTCGTCGAGGTGGAGGACCTGCTCGGGGATCTCGATCGCGAGCTTGGCGACGCCGTACACCCCCTGCGTCTCGTCGAGCTGACCGCGGCGCGCCCGTCGCAGGTCGCGCGGATCCTCGACAACGTGGTCGTGGGCTCGGACCAGGAGCGACGCACGACGACGATGATCGTCCCGGACGACGGCTCGGGCATGCTGCTCGTGCGCGCCGATGCCGCCGTGAACGCCGAGATCGACCGCGTTCTCGCCGAGATCGACCGCGACGCGGCCGGGGGCTTCGCGGTGCGCACGATCACGCTCGAGCGCGCCGACGCCCAGGCCGTGGCGGGGGCCCTCCAGCGGTTCTTCGACGACCGCTCGCGGATCGCCTCCAGCGGCCGTGGCCGCCGCGGGCAGTCGCGGCGGGTTTCGATCGTCGGCGACGCGGCGAGCAGCACGCTCCTCGTAGCCGCGTCAGACGCGGACTTCGAGGAGATCGCGAAGCTGGTCGCGCAGTTCGACTCGCCGCAGGCGACGCAGGCCTGGAGTTTCCGCGTCTTCACGCTCGAGCACGCGAAGGCGACGGAGATCCATGAGACAGTCCAGGCGATGGTGAACATCCTCGACTGGAACCAGGGCCCGTCGTTCTGGAACTTCAACCGTCGCGGGGGCGGAGGTCGCGCGAACCGCAATCGCGGCACGCTCGCGGTCCGCGCCGAGCCACGCCTCAACGCGATCATCGCCACGGGCGAGGGCGACAAGTTCGCGCTCGTGGAGAACCTCATCGAGATCCTCGACGTGCCCATCGCCGAGGGCTCGGGCCAGTTCGTGCGGATGTACCCGGTTCGCAACGCCGAGATCGACCTCGTCGCCGACGTGACACGCGAGCTGTTCACCAAGCCGCGGCGGTGGTGGGAGGATCCGGATCCCGACGAGATCAAGATCCGCGTCGACCGCGCGAGCCGCACCCTCATCGTCTCGGCCGACGAGCGCGAGCACGAGGAGATCGCCGCGGTCATCGCCGGGATCGACGACGAGCTTGCGACGCCCGACACCGAGGTCGCGGTGCTCCCGATCGAGTTCGCCGACGCCCGCGACGTCGAGCGCACGCTCACGAGCTTCCTTCGCGATCGCGCCCGCGCCGCGGGGCGCCGCCGTCCCGATGCCTCGGTCATCGCCAGCGCCTCGGCGAACTCGATCGTCGTCTCGGCCTCGGCCGGCGAGATGGCGACGCTCCGCGACCTGCTCCGGCAACTCGACCAGGCGGACGTCTCCGGCGACCGCGTGGTCGAGATCATCGCGCTCGCGCAGGGCGACGCCGAGGAGATCGGCCGCATCCTCCGCGAGCAGTTCGGGCGCCGCGGCGGGACGGGCGTGGTGGTCACGACCGACTCCCGCACGAACAGCCTGATCATCAACGGGCCGAGGCAGCAGTATGCGCAGGTTCGCGCCCTCGTCGACCAGCTCGACCGGCCGCGGGCGAGCGACGAGACGATCATCCGCACGTACGCGCTCGAGGGCGCGCAGGCGGACGAGGCGGTGCGCATCCTCTCCTCCACGCTCCAGCTCGACGCCCGCGGAGAGACCGAGGGCGTGACGATCAAGCTCGACGAGGAGACGCCGGCGGTCGAGGTCAAGGCGCAGATCACCGCCGACCCCCGGTCCAACAGCGTCATCGTGACCGCGACGAGCGAGTCGCTGCCCGTGATCGAGCAGCTCATCCGGCAGATCGACGACGTGCCGGCGGTGAGCCCCGTCGAGTACCGGATCATCCCGCTCGATCACGCGATGGCCGACGACGTGTCGCTTACGCTGCGTCTCGTCGGGGCGTGGCGCGACGGTCCCGGTCCCGAGCCGAACTTCGACTACAACCGCATCGAGAACCAGCTCATCGTCGCCGCGACCGCGGACCAGTTCGAGCAGATCGCGAAGATCGTCTCCGAGCTGGACCAGCCGTCCCAGCGCGAGCGGGTCACCGACTTCGTGCCGCTCCAGTACGCGGAAGCCGAGCAGGTCGCCGAGGCGCTGGAGGTCTTCTACGGCGTGCGCGCCTTCGAGGCGGACACGCCCGGCAAGCGAAACACGCGCATCGTGGCCGATCCCGCGACGAACAGCCTCGTCATCACCGCCGACGAGTCGGAGTGGGACGGCATCCGGGCCCTACTCTCGAAGCTCGACAGCGAGGAGTACGACGCGTCGCTCCAGCTCGAGGTGATCCCGCTCGTCTACGCCGACGCGCGGTCGGTCGCGAGGGCGATCAACGACGCGTTCCAGGGGCGGATCGAACGCGATCGACGGCAGGAGCGAGCGCGCGAGCGCGGCCGGCAAACCGGCGGCGGCGGTGGAGAAGACGATCGGCGCGAGCCCGTCACGCCGTCCGTGCTCGTCGAGGCCGAGGAATGGGTCGGGGCCTCCGCGGAGGTGCAGACGAACAGCGTGATCGTGTCCGCCAACCGGCAGAACATCCGCAAGATCCTGGACATCGTCGAGCGGCTCGACGTCGCCGACTTCGCGAGGCTGCCGGCGCCGCGGCTGATCCCGGTCGGCGCGGGCGATCCGATCCAGCTCGCCCGGTCGCTCACCGAGCTCTACGAGCAGGAGCGGGGCGACCGGCAGGGCGTGCGGATCGTGGGCGACGTCGCGTCCAGCACGCTTGTCGTGCGCGCCGCCGACGAGGAGTTCGAGCAGATCGCCGTCCTCGCCGAGGCGCTGCAGCAGCAGGCGTCCGACGCCGGCCTGACGGTGCGCATCATCTCGCTCGTGACCGCCCCCGCGTTGCGCGTCGCCGACGCGATGCGCGAGGCATACGCGGCGCGGGCGGAGCAGGCGAACCTGCCGCTGTCGATCCAGGTCGATGCCGCCGGCAACAACCTCGTCGTGGCGTCCACGGCGGCGCTCATCGACGAGGTCGCCGAGACGGCCGAACAGCTCGACCGGCTCGCGCCGGCGGCGGGGCAGGGGATCTTCATCATCGAGCTGGAGCACATCTCGCCGGACGCCGCCCGCTCGGTGATCGAGACGATCGGCCTGCACCGGCCGCCGGCGCGCGACACGACCTCACGGCTCGTCACCGAGCCGATCAAGGTCTCGAACCTCCGGGGACGCAACGCGATCATCGTCATCGCCAACCCGGCGGATCGGGACACGATCATCGGGCTCGTGAAGGCGATCGACGTCGAGCCCGCGCTCGCGGATTCGGAGATGCGCGTGGTCCCGCTCCGCAACGCCGATGCGCGGGCGCTCGCGCAGATCCTCCAGCAGGTCCTCTCGCCGACCGATCAGCAGGCGAACACGTCGCTGGCCCGCGCCGTCCAGGAGCAGGTGCGCCGGCTTTCGGTGCACCGGGGCGGGCTGAACGAGCCGGATCTCCACCTCGACCTGACGAAGCCCGTCCGCGTGATCGCGGATCCCGCGATGAACGCGCTCGTGCTCAGCTCCACCGTCGAGAACCTCGACGCCCTCGTGGAGCTGGTGGCGATGTTCGACACGCTGCCGATCGCCGGCGCGGTGACGGTGCAACTGTTCCCGCTGGAGAACATCGCCGCCCAACAGTTCCTGCGCATCACGCGCGACCTGTTCTCCCAGGGCAAGGAGCTGGGGCAGATCCCCGGCTCGTCGGTGCAGGGCGTCCCGGTCGGCATGGTGGGCAAGGCGCTCTTCGAGGAGATCGCCCTCAGCTCCGACGAGCGCACGAACACGGTCATCGTCGCCGGCAGCGAGGACGCCGTGGCCCTCGTCGAGGTACTCAAGCAGCGTCTCGACGCGGAGATGGCGATGGGCTGGGTGGAGCCGCGGCTCCTGCGGCTGCGCTTCGCCGACGCGACCGACCTCGCCGACATGCTCGACGCGATCATCGTGCGCGGCATGACCGAGGCGCCGCAGTCGAGCCCGCTCCAGACGCAGGTCGGGCGTCTGCGGATGGCGAGGATGGAGGGCGGGGAGGGCCGCGTCCTCGAATCCGACGTCTTCCACCCGATGTCGCGGTTGGTAATCCGTCCCAGCGAGCAGCTCAACGCGCTGATCCTCATTGGGTCGCCGGTGAACCTGGACATCGTGAGCGAGCTGGTCTCGATGCTCGACGTCGAGGCGGCGTCGCCGGACGCCACCGTGCGGATCTACCCCGTGAAGAACGCATCGGCGGCGCGGCTCCAGTCCACGATCACGCGGCTCTTCGACCAGCAGGTGCGCTCCAAGGCGATCCGTCCCGAGGATCGGGTGATCGTCGAGGCGGACCAGCGAACGAACTCGCTGATCGTGACCACGAGCCCGCGCAGCTTCGCGGTCCTCGAGGGACTGCTCGCGTCGCTCGACACCGAGGTCGCGCCGGACGTCCGCGAGATCCGGCGCATCGAGATCACCAACGCGTCCGCCGAGAGGTTGGCGCTGTTCATCCAGGAGCTCATGGACGCGCGGCTCGACCGGTTGCGTACGACGCAGCCGGAGACGGCGGAGCTGGAGCGCGCGACGATCATGGCCGATTCGCGCAGCAACAGCCTCGTGATCGTCGCCGGCGACGAGTCGTACGCGGTGATCGAGCGGCTCGCCGCGGATCTCGACCAGTCCACGTTGTCGGAGCTGGGACTCGTCGAGGTCCTTGCCGTACACAAGGGCAACATCGATCGCATCGCCGAGGCCGTGGACGCGGTCATGGAGCGGCGCTACGCGGACATGCCCGCGAAGATCCGCGATGCGCAGAAGCCGCTCGTGCTCACCGACCCACGTACGAACAGCCTGCTCGTTGCCGCCAACCAGGAGGATCTCACCGCGATCCGGAACCTGCTCGAACAACTCGAAGCGGCCCCGCTGCACCCGGCGGTCGGGCTGCACGTGATCGAGCTTCCGTTCTCGGCGAGCGCCGAGAGCCTGGCCCCGCGTCTGCAGCGGCTGATGCGGGAGCGACAGCAGTCGCTCGGCGAGGGCCGCCGCCCGTCCGACCGCGTCTCCGTCGAGCCCGATCCCGTGGGCAATACGCTCATCGTGGCCGCGAGCGCCGAGAACCGGGAGATCGTCGATCAGCTTCTCGACCTGCTCATGAAGGCGGGCAGCGAGACGATCGCCGGACGCGTCTTCGAGGTGATCCCGGTGACGAGCAGCCGCGCGTCGGACCTCGTGGACCTTCTCGACGATCTCTACGTGAAGGAGGCGAACCGCGTCCGCGGCCCCGACGCCGTGCGCGTCACCGCCGACGAGCGGCTCAACGCGGTCCTCGTCAACGCCGACAAGCAGGATGTCGTCGCTCTGCGCGACCTCATCGATGAGCTGGACGGGTCGCAGCCGGCAGTGGTGGTCGAGATCAAGTACCTCCCGCTCCAGTCCGCGGACGCGGCGGAGACGGTCGGGCTTATCGAGGACATCCTGAGCGGGCGGGGCATCGGCGCCCGCGCCGGCTCCGAGCAGGCGACCGTCGTCAAGTACCTGCGCCAGCTCGTCGCGGACGAGGACGGTGTGGTGCCGCCGCGCGACGCCGAAACCGAGATCGAGCAGATCGAGGTCAGCGCCGCCATTCGCGAGTCGATCGTGCTGACGCCGGACGTCCGCACGAACACGGTCATCGTCTCCGCGCCGCAGCCGGCGATGGCGATGCTCGAACAGATGATCCTGGACATCGACAGCACGACGACGGGCTCGAAGAACATCGCCATCTTCAAGCTCGTGAATGCCGACGCGACGGCGATGGCGGAGATCCTCGTCGACCTGTTCAACCTGCGGCAGGGGCGCGACGAACTCGTGCTCAAGCCGCGCGAGGACGGGATGCTCGGACCCGGTTCCGTCGACCTCGAGAGTACCGACCTCACCGCCGTTCCCGATCAGCGCCAACAGCTCTCGATCACCGTTGACAGCCGGACCAACAGCCTGCTCGTCTCCGGCACGCCGATGTACCTCGACCTCGTGGCCGAGGTCGTCGAGGAGCTGGACGCGCTGGAGGCCAACGAGCGACAGACCTACGTCTACAAGCTGATGAACGCGCAGGCCCTCGAGGTCGCGCGCGTGCTCGGCGAGTTCGTCCGCGAGGAGCAGGAGAAGCTCATCGGGACGCTCAGCCCGGACCAGATCGGATCCGCGGCGCGGCTCCTGGAGCGCGAGATCACGATCCAGGGCGACGAGTCGTCGAACTCGGTGCTGATCAGCGCCAGCCCGCGCTACATGGATCGCGTCAAGCAGATGGTGCGCGAGATCGACGTCGACCCGCCGCAGGTCCTCATCCAGGTCATGCTCGCGGAGGTGACGCTCGACGCTACCGACGACTGGGGCGTGAACCTCGACGCCATCTTCCGCACCGGCAGCGCCGTGGTCAGCGGCGGGTTCGCGCTCGGGACGCCGCTGCTCGGCGTGCCCGGCGTGCCGAACATCCAGGTGGCGGGTACCGACTTCGACATGCTGATCCGCGCGATCCAGGAGCAGGGGCGTCTGGCCGTGCTCAGCAATCCTTCCGTGATGGTGGCGAACAACCAGACCGCGCGGATCCAGGTCGGCGAGACGATCCGCGTCGCATCCACCTCGAACATCACCGAGTCCGGCAACACGAACACCGGGACCGAGGAGAAGGAGGTCGGGACCATCCTTCAGGTCACGCCCTCGATCAACCCCGACGGCTTCGTGCGGCTTTCGGTGGAGCCGGAGATCTCCAACCTGACGAACCGGACGACGCAGATCAGCGAGAACCTCGAAGCCCCGATCATCACCGTGCGCACGGCCAACACCACCGTGACCGTTCGCGACGGCCAGACGATCGTCATCGGCGGGCTGATCTCCGATCGGTTCGAGCGCCGGGTGAGCAAGGTGCCGTTCTTCGGTGACATCCCGCTCGTGGGGGCGCTGTTCCGCAGCGAGTCGGAGAACTCCGCGCGGATCGAGCTGATGATCGTGCTGACGCCGCACGTGATCGACAGCCCGACCAACGCGGCGCGCGTCGAGCAGGTCACGAACGACGAGATCGATCGCCTGACGCTTCCGGAGCGGGTCAAGGAGAAGATTCGCCAGGGCAGCTTCGACCTGAGCGGCGGGCTCTTCGACGCGCAGGGCAACCCGGTCAAGATGGACATCGGTCCCGGTGGGGCGAACGAGGAGTGACGACCGTGCGTCTGCGTGCCCGCCTCGCCGTCGCCGTGGCTTCGCTCGCGTCGCTCGCCGCGTGCCAGACCGAGCGGGTGGTGACCAGCGACGGGCGTCCCATGCCGCCCAAGCCCCGCGCCGTGGCGCCGGCGCCGTACGGGATCGAACCGAACCAGCTCATGGTGCTGATCGCCGCCAAGGCGGACGACAGCGACGGCAACGGTTATCCGGACCGGGTCATCGTCACCAACGCCGCCTTGTTCCGGTACCCGGAGCATCCAGGCGTCGCCCTCGAGGCGAACGGCGCGATGATCTTCACGCTCTGGCGACTCGGCGACGTCCACCGGGAAGGCGCCGAGCCGATCGCCGAGTGGCGCTTCGATCTTCCCGGCGACATGGCCGACGCGCCGTCGCGGCGCTCGACCAGCGGGACGATCTACCGGTTTGCGCTGAGCCTCCTGGATGCCGGGGGCAGCGATCGCATGCCCCCGACCGTGGGCGATCTCCGCGCCCGGTACGAGCCGGCGAGCGGTGCTCCGGTCATCAGGTCATCCGACGAGGTGCGAGCGGTTCATATCGGCGGGCAACGGTGAGCGCAGCCGAGCGTGATCGCGCGGTGTCTTACGCAGCCATCGAATCCTGCGCCGCGTGGCGTTCGATCATGTTGTCGTAGGACGAGAGGTCCATGCTCAGGAACACCTTGACCAACTCGTGGTCCCACTGGGCGCCGGCGCCGAGCTGCATCTCGCGGAGGACGGTCTCGCGTGCGATGCGCGGACGGTAGGCACGGTCGGAGCTCATCGCGTCGAACGCGTCGGCGACGGCGAGGATACGGCCGATCAGCGGGATGCGGCTGCCGCGCAGTCCCTGCGGGTAGCCGCCGCCGTCCCAGCGTTCGTGGTGGTAGAGGACGCCCGGAAGCACGTCCTGGAGCGGCTCGATGTCCTTGAGGATGTTGTAGCCGATCGTGGGGTGCTTCTTGATCGCCTCGAACTCCTCGTCGGTGAGCCGGCCCGGCTTGAGCAGGACGGCCTCCGGCACGCCGATCTTCCCCATGTCGTGCAGCACGCCGGCGAGGCGGACACGCTCGGCCTGCTCGTCGTTCATGCCGATCGCTCGCGAGAGCTTCGAGGCAAGGTGGGCGACGCGCTCGGAGTGACCGCGGGTGTACTGGTCCTTGGCGTCGATCGAAGCACTGAGGGCGTTGATGATGCCGAGGAACGTCGTTCGCTGCTCGCTGTACATCGACGAGTTGTGGAGGAACGCGCCCATGAAGTCGGCGGTCGCACTGATGAGCTGCATGTCGTTGCTGCTCACGTGCGGATCCGGGTCGTTCTTGCTGCCCGCGATCACCACGCCCGCGAGTTGGCTGTCGCAGAGCAGCGGGTTGACGAAGACTTCCGAGCCGACGATCCGGGCGAGCTCGCTCGTCGCCTCCTCGAGCACCTCCGGACGGGCGTCGGCGTCACGCTGGCTTACGATTTCGCCCGCGAGACGGTCGTAGCGCGTGTGCGAGCACGGGATCTGTCCCGTGAGGATGAGCTCGTTGATGAGCCCGCGGCCCAGGGCCGTGAGCGAGGAGAAGCGCACCGCGATCCACTGGAACTCGAGCGTCGTCAGCAGCAGCTCGCAGGCCATGTTCACGAAGCCCTTGGGATCGCTGAGATCGTTCATCAGCTCGCCGACGCGGTAGAGCAGGCTCATCTGCTCGTAGCTCTCGATGAGCTGCTTGCTGAAGGTGGAGATCGTGTGCGTGTCGTCGTCGACACGGAGCATGTCCTCGTGCATCCAGCGAAGCACGCGTGCCCAGTGATCGACGTCTTCCCGGCGGTGCCGGGCGAGCGGCTCCAGCGCCATCCGGGCGTCCGTTGCGTCGGCGCCGGCCGAGCGGCAGAGCGCCTCGTACGCTTCGCCGTGCAAGGAATCGGGGCCGATCGCCATCGCGGCGAGGATCGTCGCATCGCCGACCGCGGGCTCACCGACGATCGGCAGCAACCAGCATCCGGGAATGACCTCGACCACCTCCGGCGAAGCTGCCCCCGGCCATCCCGCGGTGGAGCGGCTGAGCAGCTCGCGCATCCGCGGCGACCGCAGCCAGGCGTCGGCGGAGCCCCAGCCGTCCGGCTCGGAGACGAGCTGGTCGCGATGGTCCCACTGCCACACCGGCAACCCGAGCTGGCGACAGCGACCGGTCATGGTCGGCACGGTAGCCGAGGTGCCCAGGATCTTCGGTTGCTGGTCGTTCATGGTGCGTAGGTGCCGGGGGCCGAGTGCCTGCCCGCGTTCGTCTGCGGAGCTCGCTCGAGCAGCTCGTTGACCTTCCCGAGGAGGTGACGCGGGCTGAACGGCTTGGCCAGCAGCGCGCGCACGTTGGTCTCCGCCAGCTCGGCGAGGGGAGCGCGATGACCGCGCGCGGTGAGCATGATGAGCGGGATCTCGGCGGTTTCCTTGTTCTTGCGCAGCCGCGTGGCGAGCTCCAGCCCGCTGCCGCCCGGCATCTGGAAGTCCGTGATGATGAGATCCGGCAGCTCGCGGCACGCGAGATCAAACGCCCGGTTGCCGTTGTTGGCGATGATCACGGTGAGCCCATCGTGCCGGAGCTTGAAGCTCACCACGTGCACGACGTGCGGTTCGTCATCGACTACGAGAACGGTCCTGGTTCCAGCGTCCATCAGGGGGTGCCTTCCGATCGCGCCAACCGCCCGGAACGCGCCGGCGCGGATGCTCCCAGAGCATCGGCCAGATGCCGGGGGCACTTGACGACGGGTCGGGGGTGTCCGGTAATGCCCATCACTCGATCACCTGCGCCAGGCTCCCCGGCACGAGACGAACCGGCATCGGACCCACGCGGAACCCCGGCGGGGCGTCATTGAGGAACGTGTCGCGGTAGAGCACGGAAACGTTCGCGCCGGAGATGGCGATCGAGCCGCCGGCGATGAGCGCGCCCTCGATGATGACGTCGCCGTCGATCTGGACGTTGCCGCTGACGTACACGAGGCCCGAGATCACGCCGGGGTAGAGATCGTTCTTGTCCGAGTCCCCGTGGCCCTTGTACGGCGTGTCCGTGGGGTTGTAGTTCGTGCTCTCGGCGTTCTCGTCGAGATGGCCCGGCCCCGGGGCGATGCGGATGCTTCCCTGCACGAGCAGGCTGGGGTAGTCCGGTAGCGCGGGCTCGAACGTGACCGTGTCCGAGATCTCGGTGCCCGGGCCCGCGTTCAGCAGCACGAGGGTGCCGACGAGACGCGTCCCCTGGATCTCGAGGCTCTGGCCTCCGCAATCGATGACGTAGATGCCGAGGGGGTTCGTCGCTCCGTATGGGTTGCGCCCCGGGCTCAGCACCTTCCTTCGGATGCGGTTGCTGGAGATCGAGCCGATGCCGATCGGTGTGCCCCGGGAGACGTACTGCTCGAAGATCCACGAGATCGGCAGCTCGCGGGCGTCGGCGCCGGTCGCGGTCGCGCCGCCGAACGCGTCACCGGAGATCAGGCCCACCGCCTCGACGTCCGCGTCCACCACGGCGCTGGAGGCCACCACGTTTCCGTTGCTCGTGACGAGACCGTCGGCGGTGAGCGTCGCCGTGTTGATCATCAGGTTCCCGCCGGCGTGAAGCGCGCTGCCGAGGCTCGAGGCCGGGTCGGCTGGCTCGTCGGGCTGAAGACGCGCGCTGAGCGAGTACGACGCCGTGTTGACGGCCCCCGTGGCGACGATCTCGAACGCGTCGGTGGGATCGTCGAGCAGGTTGCCGTCGGGGTCGGTGACCATCCAGGTGTAGCTGCCCCGGCCCATGGTCACCGGTGAGATCGGTGCATCGGAGTCGAACTGGAGCCGCCAGTCGCTGTTGGCGGCTTCGGCGGCGTCGATCGCGTTGGCTACGGCGAGGAGGCCGGTGTCGATGCCCGCCTGCGCGATCGTCTGGGCATCGGACCAGTCGCGCGTGAGGCTCGCGCCGCGGAACTGCATGTGCGAGACGTGCAGCGCGGTGAGGCCGATCAGCGCCACCGCGGTCGCGATCGCGAGGATGAGCACGTAGGCGGCGCCACGTCGGCGGCGAAGGACGCGGCGTTTCGGGGTGTGGTCGATCATTGGTTCACCCCGTGCAGGATCGCGTCGTCCAGCAGGAAGTCGGTGACGGGCTGAGAGTCCGAGGACAGCACGCCCACGTACACGGCCTGGGGCGTCCCGGTGAACACGGGCGTGAAATCGAAGGTGATCTCGGTCCAGTCGCCGAACACCCAGACCGGGTCCCCAAACAGGAAGATCGGGTCCTCGTCGAAGTAGAGGGTCGCCATCGGTACGAGGAGACACGCCGGCGTGTCGTGCGGCGCCGCCCAGACACGGAAGCGGTAGGTCTTCCCGGACACCAGGTGCCCCGTCACGTCCTGGTACGCGCCGGCCCAGGAGGCCGCGCGGTTCGTCACCGCGATCGACCTGGCGCCACCATGGCTCCACGGCGTGTACTCGTTGATCGACGCGAAGAACCCGATCCAGTGCGTCGTCCCGTCCTCGAAGCCGGGGTTGCTCAGCAGGTTCATGGCCGCGGGCGGCGGGTGGTTGAGCAGGGCCGTTCCAGAGGAGAGCCGCGCCGAGGTGTGGTCACCCACCTGGAGTTCCACGCCCACCCAGCTCGTGTAGTTCAGGTCCGACGCCAGCGTCGCATCGTTGATGCCGTCGCGCGACTTCATCGAGACGTGCGTGGTTTGCCCGCCCCACGCGTCGGTCACCGTCACCGTGATGTGCTTGAGGCCCGTCTGGACCAGCGGCGAGCCGATCTCGCTCGGGTCGGCGGGGTTCACGTTGTGGACGTTCACACTGCGCGTCCAGCCGGTAAACCGAGCCATCGGCGTTCCGTCCGGTTCCAGCGGGGGTTCGTTGGCCAGACCGTTGTAGTCGTCCACGTCGTCCCAAGTCGCCCGGTCGTCGTCGCCCTCGCCGACCTCGCGGCCGCCGGCGCTGCCGTCCACGTCGGGATCGGTGTAGGCCGCGCGGAGGATCTCGCTCATGAGCTGGCCGGCGAGCATGTCGCGTTGCTGGTTCGCCGTCTGCACCGCGCGCGTGCGGGCGGTTGCCCCGAACGTGCTCAGGGCGGCGACGAGGACGACGCTCACGAGGGCGAGCGAGATCACCGCCTCGATCAGGGTGAAGGCGGTTCGTGAGCGGTGTCGGCTGGTGGTGATCATCGGGCCCTCTCCGGCGGGGTCACGGCTGGATCTCGCAGAGAACGTGCAGCAGTGGTGCCGAGTTGGGCCTGCCGTCGTACGCTTCCGCCCGGCGCAAGCCCGTGCCGGTCACGACGATGACGAGGGCGTTGCCGCTTGCCCATCCCGGGCGGTCGACGATCTCCTGCACGATGCTCTTGAGTTCCGGTGTCCGCTGGGCGGCCCTGGCGTCGCCACCCTCATCCCATTCGGGCGGGTTCCACGCCACGTCGGCGATCGTCATGGCGCGGCCCGTGATGTCGTTGAGCGCGGTCGTGAAGGGAGCGGCGTCGTCGGTCGCTTCGCCCCGGATGCTGAGGGCAGCGGGGTCCTCGTTGTCGGTGTCCGCCGTGTACTGCACCCACGCCTCCAGGATGGTGGCGCCGGGCGGGATCGCCAGATCGACGAAGCGCATGGCGGCGACGTCGCTCAGGCCGTCGACGCCGAGGTCGAGCTGGCCGCTATCGAGGATCATGGTGCCGTCGATCGATGCCTGCTCCGCGTCGTCCGCGTCAGCGGCAATGCGCGCCTCCAGCACCGTGGGCGGTATGTACGGTGGGTTCGGCGCCGTCAACGGGTAGTCCTCCGGCCATTCGGGAGCGCCGCAGGTCACCACGCGGCCGAACACGTAGAACAGGGCGTCGCGGTCGTCGTCGGGCAGGCTCCACGTACCGCCGGTGTCGGTCGACAACGCGAAGTGCGCGTCGGGCGTCATCGGTGTACCCGAGGATTCGTACTCGACGATGCACTCGGCGTTGCTGAGCTTGTTCGCGGGCCCTTCCGTGTGGAGCACGAGCGCCGCGGCCGCATCGGGCTTCAGCGCCACCGCGCCCGGCAACGGCAGCGGGATCCACGCGAACGCGTTGTTGAGCACGGTGCCGTCCAGGGTGTACAGGTCCAGCACGGTGTCCATGGGATCCTGATCTGAGCCCACCTCCCGGAGCTGCGCGTCGATGGCCTCTGTCCCGCCCGCGGTCCGCATCCGCAGGTAGGCGCGGGTCACGATCCACGACCGCGCGTTCGCCGGCAGCGTGGGCCGGAACGTCTGCGCGATCAGGCGATACCCGCTGTGCTTCCCGGCGTACTCCTCCAGCAGGCTCCCGCCGAGCGCGTCAGCATGGAACACGAGGAGTATCTCGTCGGTGATTCGCTCGTCCGGGCAGGTGATGAAGTCGTGCCCCCACGAGGCCGGGTCCGGCGTCGGCGTCGCCAGGGTGACGCCGGCCACGTTGCGGGTGACCGAGGTGACGTCGAAGTGATGGACGTCGGCGGCGACGACGATCGCCGACGAGCCGTTGTAGCGGCGGAACAGGGGATCGCCGGCGGTGCCTGACCAGGAGTACCGGATCGTCTCCGGCGTGCCGTCGGCCGGGTTGCTTCGATCGGGCACCGTGAACTCGATGGACCGGCTCGTCAGCTCCGTGACGTTCAGGGCGAGCCGCAGTTCGGCGGTGATCTCGTCCAGGGCCGGGGCGCCGGCGGCGGTGCGGGCGGCGAGCGTGGTGCCGTCGTCCACCGAGCGCGTGGCGATCATCAGCGCCGAGGCCATCCCGATCAACAGGACCGAGGTGATCGCCATGCTGATGATCAGCTCGATGAGGGTGAACGCTCGGAGGTGGGTTGCGCGCCGCGCAGGAGTGTGCATCAAGGGGCTCACCTACTCGGGATCGGATGGTGGGGCCAGCAGCGATCCGGGAAGGTCCGGCGGCGGGTTGTCGCGAATGGGGTCGTCCTGGGGGATCTTCCACGCGTGATCGGCGACCGAGACGCTTCCGGTGGCGCCGTCGACGAGCACGCACTTGACCATGCTCCCGCTGGTCAGGGCGATCCACCCGCCGTCGGACGGCAGGCCGTAGCCGTCGAAGACCACGGTCGTCGCGCCGGCGAAGCTCGCGGCGGCCACGTTCGACCGATACGGAGCCAGCGAGAGCGTGACGATCGTTCCCGCTCCGGGATTCGAGACGCTCGGCAGCTTCGGGATCGAGTACATCTCCTTGCCCGCATCGAACAGCACCGTCACGTCGGTGCCGGTGGCGCGAGCGTGGCTGCGCGCGACCTCCAGGTCGGCGACGAGACGCTGGCTCACCGCGTTGGCGCGATAGTGCTCGGTGGAACGGGCGTAGCGGGGGATGGCGATCACCGCGATGGTGCTGATGATGATCATCACCACGACCAACTCGATCATGCTGAAGGCATGACGGGGCGGCGGCGGGGTTCGACGATCGATCATCGGTTCATCCCGTTCCATGGCCTGCCTCGCCAAAACCGGCCGAAGCCGCCTGCAGCCCTCGAGGTCTGCCGGCGGCTCCGATGTGCCTCCGTGGAACCATCCCCCCCGGCGGTTCCACTTGTTCGTCGCGCACCGACGCGGCGTCGGTTACTTGTTGAAGTGGATCGAGTCGTTCGCCCAGATCGAACCGGCGCTCACGTCGTACAGCCAGCCCTTGTCGGCCACCTCCGCCACCGGCGGGTTGGCGCCCGCCGCGCCGATTTCGGTCTGGTCCTTGTAGTTGCCCGTCTTCAGCGGCGGGACCTTCACGAGGTACGGGCCGTACTTCGGGCCGCTCGACCATGTGGCGCCGTCGGCCTGCGTCACGGTGGTGAGCTGGGTCTCGAAGTCGAGGAGTGTCGGCCACGCCTGGTGCTCGTAGCGGTACATCTCGATGGCGTTGCGAAGCACGGCGAGGTCGGCCTGGAGGCCCGTGACATCGGCGCCCTCGGCACCGCGCATCATGCGCGGGATCGCGATCGCGCTGATCACGCCCATGATGATGATGACGATCACGAGCTCGATGAGGCTGAAAGCGCGGCGGCGATGGTTCATGGCTCGGCTCATTTCGGTTCCCTCGGATCTCGTCGTGGCCGCGACGCGGCCCTCGTTCGTTCGGTTCACTGGTGATCGTCCACCGTCCCGGGTCACTTGAGTCATCACCCGCGTGTTGGGCGTCCGTTCTGCGGAGTGATCGGACCGTCCGGGAAGAGCGGGGCGTCCGGCCCCGCGCGGTGGGGCTGGCGAAGTCGCAGCCGCTACGTTCAACCCACAATGGCGCGTTTCGATCATGGCTCGTCCAGCGTCAGCGTCACGCGAAGGCCGGCGGAGACCAGCACGACCGACCGCTTGTTCACCTCGACGAGCTCGAACCCGTCGAGCTTCTGGCCCACGCGGAGCCCGCGCCCGTCGATGATCGCGAGGCCTCGGCCCCCGTTGGCCATGACGGCGGTGAGCCGATGGCGTCGGCGGAACTCGGCCCCCTCCGCCGATTCGGGCACGTCGATCACGATGGGTCGGTCGTCCTGCTGCCACTCGCTCGGCGTCTGGAAGGCATCGGGGACGGCCGAAGCGTCGAGCCCGCGCGCGGCGGCGAACGTCTCGAATCGATCGGCGAGAACGGCGCGGGGCGTCGGTCCGTCCACGGAGATGTCGGGGGCGTCGTCGTGCGGTGTCACTGGGATCGTCGCGACCGCAGGGACGGGGGCCGCGGCCGTGCTCGCGACGGCACCGGCCGGCGGGGAGAGGATCACCTTGTCCACCGCGAGCGCGGTCACGCAGACGATGGCAATGGCGGCGCCTGATTTCTGCCGCTTGGTCAGGTTCACGGCGACACCTCCAGGTCATTCGAAGCCGCCGCGGCGTACCACGCGAGCTCGAAGCTGAACGAGGCGCCCTCGCTGCGCTGGGCGGGGCTTCCGACGAGGTTGAACGCGATGACCTCGACGTCGGGCAGCCGCGCCTCGAGCCCGTGCAGGAACCGAGCGCAGCTCGTGTACGTGCCGCGGCCCGAGACGTGCACCGGCACCGCCTGGTGCCACGTGCCGCTCCGGGTCTCCCCGGATCGCGTCTCGTCCACCTGCATGCCACTCTCCGCGGCGAGCTCGAGCAATCGGGCGAGACGCCCGTTCAGATGCGCGACCGATTCCAGGTGCACGGTGCTGCCGGCGATGTCGTGCCGCACGCGAGAAAGCTCCTGCTCGAGCGAGGCCCGGGAGTTCCCCACGAGCTGCGCCTGCTGGTCGAGCTGTTGCAACTCGGTGCGTTTCGCGGTGAGCCGGTCCCGCTCGTGGGCGATCGGCTGGACGATGACGCCGTAGCCCATCAACGTGAGCACGGCGCAGACCGCGACGCCCGCGAGATCCACGTGCCACCAGGTGATCGGAGGTCCGTCCGCCTGCTTCTTCATGGTCCGGCCGCCCCTTCCTCGGTGTCGAGCATGCAGACCACGCGGAACGCGATGGCGTGTCCTTCACCGAACGGCTCGCGCCGCGTGTCCTGGAGATGGACCTTCCGGAACAGGGGGATCTCGTCCATGCGCAGCACGAACTGCGTGACGGTGTTCTGTGATCGGCCGAGGCCGCCAAGCTCGAGGTACGTCGGAGGCATGCCGGTCTCGGTGCGAGGTCCGGCGGCGCCGGGGATGTCCATGGAGCCGCCGATACCGCCCGCGGCGTGCTGGAGACGACACTCGCGAAGGACGACCTCGTCGCCCGTCGCCTCCGCGAGCAGGGCGAGGAGAATGCCCCAGTCGGGCTGCCCCTGGACGGCGTACTGCGCCTTGAGCAACGCCGCGGCGTCCCCGAGCTGGCGTCGCAGGTTGACGACGGTTGCGCGGTCGGTGGTGATCGAGGCGTTCGTGCGAGCGAGTTCCTCGTCGAGCGCGCCCTTGTCGGTTGCGCTGACGAGCTTCGCCACCACGAGGGCGATCACGATGAACAACGCGTACCCGGCGGCGATCGTGATCCACCGGCGCTGATGTTCCTGGCGCCGCATACGCTGGCGCCGCGCGCGAGGAATGAGGTTGACGCGCGTCACCGGTCCTGCCCCTTCGGATACTGGGCCAGCCCGAGCGCGGCGGTGAGCGAGGGCGACTCGCAGCCGACGGATGCGGAGCCCTGGCACTCGGCGACGTGGGTCGGCGCTACGAGGCTCGCGTCCACGCTGCAGCCCTCGGCGAGGTGCTCGACGAGGCCGGGTAGGGACGCGGTGGAGCCGAGCACGATGAGCCGCTGGATCTGGTCCCGATCGTACTCCTTCGTGACGTACGAGAATGACAGTCGAATCTCCCCCGCGAGGTGCGCGAGGTAGGCGGAGACGCGCTCGCGCACCGAAGTGACGAGCTCCTGCTGCGCGGCGTCGTTCGCCGACTCGTCGTCGAGCCCGTTGTCGATCAGCAGGTAGTCGACGACGTCGCCATCGAGGCCGAGGTCGTTCATCATCGCGTCGCGCAGCCGGTTGAGGCCGCAGTCGGCGAGCGAGCGTTCGAAGATCACGGTCTCGTCGAGAATCACGACGAGGCTGGCCGACGCCCACCCGAGCTTGAGCACGGCGGCGAGCCCGTTGACGTCGTCGAGCAGCGGTGCGACCGCCCGGGCGACCGCCCACGACTGTACGTCGAGTCCGCGCACGTGGAACCCGGCGGACTCGAAGCTGTCCAGCATCCGGTCGGCGTCCGTGTGGCGGCAGCCCACCGCCATCGCGTAGCTGCTCTCGCCGCCGGGGCGCGTCCGGGGCAGGTCCCAGAACTCCAGCTCGATCGATTCGGGGTTGCACTTGTGGGCGGCGGCGAGTTCGATCCGCGAGATCTGGTCGCGCGGCGCGCCGGAGTGCGCCGGTGGCAGCTCGAGCACCGCCGTGAGAAGCTGGTCGTGCGGCATCGCGAGGACGATGTCACGTCCGGAAAAACCCTGGCGCTCGAGGATCTTCCGAAGACGGCTGAGTTCGCCGGCGCCGATGGCGCCTTCGGGTCGCGTGCGTTGCACGCGCGTGGCGGCTTCCACGCGCCAGACGGTGCCGCGGCGGCTGAGCTGGACTGCGTGGATCGCACGATCCTCCACGTCCAGGCCGATCGGTGTTCGTCCCCGGTTCAGCATCATGACTGCTTCGCTCGCCCCTCCGGAATCACTGTCCCGCCATCGCCGTCAGGTCGAAGAGCGGAATGAACAAGCTCAGCGCGATGAACCCCACCACGACGCCGAGGCCGATGAGGATCAGTGGCTCGAGCATGCTCATCGCCGTCTTGACGACGACGTCATTCTCCTCGTCAAGAAAGTCCGCCATATCCATCAGGATCGGGCCGATCTGGCCGTTCGCTTCGCCGTGCCGCATGGCCTCCGACACGGACGGAACGATCAGCACGCTCTGCACGAACACCGAGCTGACCGCTTCACCGCGGGAGGCGGAGTCGACGGCCTCCTTCATGAGGTCCGAATAATGCACGTTGCCCGTCGAGTGCTGCGTGAGCTTGAGCGACTCCAGCAGCGGCACCTTACTCTCGAGCATCACGCCGAGCAGGCGGGCGATCTTCGCCGTCGCCACGCTCCGCACGACCTTGCCCACGACGGGCAGCCGCACGACCCATCCGTCGAACACGCGCTGGCCGCTCGAGCCCGAGAGATAGAGCTTCATGCCGAGCGCGCCGCCGATGACGCCGATCAGGATCGCCCACCACCAGTTGCGCAGGATGTCGCTGACACCCATGAGGAACATGGTCGTCGGCGGCAGGGGCGCGTTGAGTGTCTCGAACAGGCCCGAGAACCGCGGCAGCACGCCAAGCAACATGACGTTGACGACGACGAAGCCCACGAACAGGAGCAGGGCCGGGTAGACCATCGCGCCGACAAGCGTGCGGCGGACCTTGAGCTGCTGGCGGATGAGGTTCGAGAGCCGGTCGAGCATCGCCCCGAGCTGTCCGGAGCTTTCGCCGGCCGCCACGAGACTCCGGTTAACCTCGTCGAAGATCTCCGGGCGCAGGCCCATCGCTTCGGAGAGGGGCATGCCGGCTTCCACGTGGGCGCGGAGCCGCTCGAGCATCGTGCGCCACGGCCCCTCCGAGGTCTGTTGCTCGGTCGCGATCAGCGCTTGCGCCAGCGGCGTTCCCGACTTGACGAGCACGCTGAGCTGGCGCGACCACTGCGCCAGGTGCTTGACGACGCCCATCCCCGGTCGCTTGCCGCGCGCATTGCTGACGGTGCCTCGATCCTCGGCGATGTTCGTGACGTAGAGGCCCTGCTGGCGCAGCTTCTCGCTCGCCTCGTCCGTCGTGCCCGCCTCGATCGAGTCCTCGACGGGCTTGCCCGCCTTGTCCACGGCGTTGTATGCGAATTTCATGCTGCTTCCTTCCCGCGGGCGTCACCGTCGTGCTCGCCCGTTTCGTCGTCGGTCCGCGTTGCCCGCATGACCTCCTCGAGACTCGTCTTGCCGCGCAGGGCGAGTTGCACGCCCTCTTCGCGGAGCGTGAGAAGCCCCTGGTTGCGAAGCTCCGCCATGATCTTGTGCGTCGGAGCCGCCACGTGCACGAGGCGGCGGATGGTGTCGGTGACGTCCATCACCTCGTAGATGCCGAGGCGACCACGGAAACCGCTGTTGTGGCAGTCGAGGCACCCGGCGCCCTTGTTGAACGCGCGGCCCGTCTTGTCCGTGAGGCCCGCGTCGGCGAGCACGCCCGCGGTGGGGTAGTACTTCGTGATACAGCTCGGGCAGATCGTCCGGACCAGGCGCTGGGCGACGACGCCGTTGAGCGCGCTGGAGAGCAGGTACGCCTCGATGCCCATGTCGAGCAGACGGCTCACCGCGCCCGGCGCGTCGTTCGTGTGCAGCGTGGCCAGCACGAGGTGACCCGTGAGGGCGGCCTGCACCGCGACGCGCGCCGTCTCCTCGTCACGAATCTCGCCGACCATGATCACGTCGGGGTCCTGGCGGAGGATGCTGCGCAGCGCGCGGGCGAAGGTCATCCCGATGGATTCCTGCACCTGCACCTGGTTGATGAGGTCGAGTTGATACTCGACGGGGTCCTCGACGGTCAGCAAGTTGCGCTCGGGACTGCGCAGCAGCTCCAGCGCCGAGTAGAGCGTCGTCGTCTTGCCGCTGCCGGTGGGGCCGGTCACGAGCGCGAGGCCGTGCGGCGCCTTGAGGATGCGCTGGAAGGTATCCAGGGCCTCAGTGCGGAAGCCGAGCTTCTCCATCCGGATCTCGAGGTTCTCCTTGTCGAGGATCCGGATCACGAGCTTCTCGCCGAGAAGCGTGGGCATGCTCGACACGCGGAGATCGATCCCGCGCCCGGCGGCGACGATGCGAATGCGGCCCTCCTGGGGCAGGCGCTTCTCCGCGATGTCCATGCCCGAGATGACTTTGACACGCGAGGCGATCGCCGCGTGCATGCCGATCGGCGGATTCATCAGCTCGCGAAGTATGCCGTCCACGCGGTAGCGGATCCGCGTGCCGTTGCGCTTCGGCTCGATGTGAATGTCGCTCGCGCCGTCGCGCACCGCGGTCATGAGCGCGAGGTTCACGAGGTTGACGACCGGGCTGCCCTCGACGATCTGGTCGACGTCGGTGATCGGCCCCTCGTCGACCTTCTCGCCCTCGACGACCTGGACGTCCGATTCCTGGAGGCCGGCGAGGAAGACGTCGATGTCGACGTTCTCCGACGCCTGGACCCTATTGAACTCCTGGATGTTCGCATCGAGGGCGAAAATGGGACGGATCTGGCAGCCGGTGATCCGTTTGAGCGCGTCGATGGCCGGCAGCGACTGGGGCTCGGCCATCGCCACCGTCATCTCGTCGCGGACACGAAACAGGGGCATGGCCTTCAGCCGTTTGGCCTCGCTCTCGCCGATCACCTCCAGGAGACTCTGGTCGAAGAGGCCGTGCCGTAGCACGCACGAGGCCACGCCGAGATGCCGGCCGAGCGTGCGGGCGAGCGCGGCGTTGCTGATGACGCCCTCGTTGACGAGGTACTCGCCGAGTCGCTGGCCCGACTGCTTCTGGCGCTCCAGCGCCTGCGCAAGTTCGTCGGACGACAGGGCGCCGTCGGCAACGAGTGCCTCACCGACGCGCAGCTTCTTGCTCTCGTCGGTCACATGAAGCTCCTCACCGCCGAGCGAACGTCCGCGTAGTGCTCGAACATCGGGGCGAGGCCCGTCAGCTCCAGTACTTCGCGGATCAGCTCGTTTGCGCCGCACAGCTTGAGGGCCTGGCCGCTCTGGCCGAGTTCCTCGGTGACGTCGAGCAGGGCTTCCAGCGCGACGCTGTCCACGAACGGCACCGACGACGCGTCCAGGACGAGCCGGCCGAGGCTCTTGGTGCGGGTGCGCAGCAGCGTGCTTCGCAGCGCGTCAGCGTCGTCGCCGGTCACCGGTCCCATCGGCTTCACCGACGTGACCGCGCCATGCATCTGCTGCTTGATCTCCACCGCGCACCCCTCCGTCCGTCATCCCCTCGGTCACGCCGCGTGCGCGAGCGCAGGCACCGTGAGGACGAACGTGCTCCCCTCGTCAATCGCGGAGATCACCGTGATATCGCCGCCATGCAGGCGGATGACCTCGCGGGCGAGCGCCAGGCCCAGGCCGGATCCGGTAATGCCCGTGATCCGCTCGTCCTTCGCCCGGTAGAACTTCTCGAAGATCCGCTCCAGCTCCTCATCGGCGAGTCCGATGCCGGTATCGACGACCTTCACGACCAGGCCGTCCTCTTCGCCGCACTCCACGGAGACGGTCACGCGACCACCATCCGGCGTGTACTTCATCGCGTTGCCGACGAGGTTGTGCAGGGCGAGTTCGATCTTGTCCTTGTCCGCCTGGATCACGGGGAGCTTCGGAGGCAGCTCGACGTCGAAGGTGATGTTCTTCTCGGACGCCGAGCCCTCGTAGTCGCTGCGAAGGTCGGCGAAGGTGTTCGAGAGATGGACGTCGTCCACGCGCATCGTGTGCGAGCCGGCTTCGAGCTCGGCCACGGAGAGCATGTCACCGACGATCCGATCCAGACGCCGCGCTTCCTGGTTGATCACGTTCAGGCAGTTCGCGCGGACGTGCGCGTCCTGATCGCCCTCCTCCATCGCGGTCTCGGCGTACAGGAGGATGTTCGTCAGCGGCGTCCGCAACTCGTGCGTGACCTTGGCGACGAACGTGTTGCGTGAACTGTCGGCGAGACGCTGCTGGGTGACGTCCTCGACGACGATCATCGCCGCGCTCTCGTCCTCGCGCCGCACCGGGCGGACGCTGAAGCGGAGTACGCCCGTCGATCCTTCGTCGTTCCGGCTGATCTCGGTGCTCGTCGTGCGGCGGAACTCGCCGGAGGCGACCCCGCGGACGTGCTCGAGGATCTCCGGGTCGAGGACCGAGTCGATCGCGTTGCCGAGGATCTCCCCGCGCGGCTTGCCGAGGTACAGGCCCGCGGCGCCGTTCGCGTAGGTCACGTTGAGGTTGCTGTCCACGAGGATCAGGCCCTGCGACATCGCGTCGCACATGCTCGCGAGATCCTGGCTGCGCTCGCGGCGCGACGAAGGCAACTCGAGAAGCCGCTTCGTCACGAGCACCTGCTGGAGACGCTCGCGCTCGGAGAGCAGTTCGTTCCACGCCGCCGCCTCGGCGCCGAGATCGCGCTGGATCGTCAGGGCCGCGAGTTCCGTCTCGCCGGTGTCGAGGGCGATCAGCGCCTCTCGGATGTAGCTCATCGCCCGCATGCGGGCCCGGGTGCGCCGGTAGACGAGCAGCAGGGCGCCGAGCGCCATGGCGCCGATCGCGGCGATGCCCGACTGGGCGTCCCAGTAGCTCCACGCCGATCGCTGGAGGCTGACGGACAGCTCCAGCGCCGCGGGGCCGCGCCCCTCGATCTCGAGGTGGTAGGTCACCGTGCGCGCGCCGTTCGGGCCGTCCACGTTGGCGGCCGGGATCGGCGCGTTCGACCACTCCTCCGGCAGCGAGGCGAGCGTGATGTCCGACGCGTGCGCGGCGGCGATCACTTCGCCGGAGGGCAGGATGATCCGGCATTCGCTGAGCTCGTGCATCCGGGCCGTCTCGACGACGAGCCGTCGGACGACCGACACGCGGTCGGCGCCGAGGTGCGTCTCCGCGAGTTCAGAGAGCAGGAGCCCTGCCGAGTCCAACTCGCGCTGCCGCGCCTCGACCCAGGTGAAGTGCCGCTCGCGGGCACTCCACCACGCGCTCGTACCGACGACCCCGAGCAGGATCGCCGCGAAGAGCAGACCAGCGGACGCGATGAGCGACTCGCCCCGTAGGACGAAGCGGCCGAACCCGATTGTCTTGTTCTGGAGCGCCATGCGGAGCGACAGCCTCGATATGCGGTAACAGCGGAACGTCACAGCGCATATCGATCGAGAACGCGCTCGGCTGAACCGCAAAGTGTCGCGGGCACGGGCGTTGGGAAGGCTCAACCGGACCGCCGGGTCATTCTCGACGCGGGTTATCGGGAGCCCATGACGAACGAGGGCCCGCCGAAGCGGGCCCTGCACGTGAACTGGGGATCAAGGATTCGAACCTTGACTAACTGATTCAGAGTCAGTCGTGCTACCGTTACACCAATCCCCATCGGTGGCGGAACGCTGGATTGTATATCGGCCCGCACCGCGATCAACATCCCTCCGGGAGAGCGATTCGAGCCATGTCCGGACTCTTCTCGGGGACGCCCCTGGAACGCCCGGTAACCTGCGCCGTCTGTGAGCAGCCGCTCGACGCCTGTACGTGTCCCCGCGACGCCGGCGGGCACGTCCTTCGGCCGAAGGACCAGACCGCCGTCATCCGCCGCGAGCGGCGGCGCCGGGGCAAGACCGTGACCACGGTGACCGGCCTCGATCCGACCGCCTCGGACCTCGCGGCGATCGCGCGGGATCTCAAGGGGCGATGCGCGTCCGGTGGCACCGTCTCCGACGGCGTCATCGAGGTGCAGGGCGACCACGGCGAGACCGTCGCCGAGGTGCTGCGGACGATGGGGTACCGGGTGCGGCCCTAGGCCCCCCGGGCCGGCTCGTCCGCCAACAGCCATTCCGCGATCTGGATCGCGTTCAGCGCCGCGCCCTTGCGGAGTTGGTCGCCGCAGGCGAACAGGGCCACCCCCCGGCCGTCCGGCTCGCTTACATCGGTGCGGATGCGGCCGACGAGGACCTCGTCGCGCCCCGCGGCGTCGATCGGCTCGGGGAAACGATTGGCCGCGCGGTCGTCCAGCACGCGCACGCCGGGCGCCTCGTCGAGCAGCCCGCGGATCGCGGCTTCGTCGAGCGGTGCGTCGAGCGTCAGGTGGATGGCCTCGGCGTGGGCGCGGAGCACCGGCACGCGAACGCACGTGGCCGACACGCGTACGTTGTCGTCGTTCCAGATGCGATGCGTCTCGCGCAGGAGCTTGCGCTCCTCTTCGTTGTAACCGTCGTCCCCGACGGGCGAGTCGTGGCTGAAGACGTTGAAGAGATACTGGCGCCCGCAGATGTCGGTGGTGTAGGGCCGCCCCTCGGCGTAGTCGCGCGCCTGCTGCTCCAGCTCGGCCATCAGGGCGGCGCCGGCCCCGGACGCCGCCTGGTAGGTGCTCACCACCATGCGACGCACGCCGACCGCCCGGTGCAGGGGGGTTACCGCCATGAGCGCGATGATCGTCGAGCAGTTCGGGTTGGCGATGATGCCCGCCTCGCCGCGTCCGACCGCGAACCGGTTCGACGCGAGCTCGTCGCCGTTGATCTCGGGCACGACGAGGGGAACGTCGTCGTTCATCCGGAAGCAACTGCTGTTGTCGATCACCGTCGCCCCGGCGGCGACGGCGGCCGGGGCGAACCGCCGGCTGATCGAGCCCCCGGCCGAGAACAGGGCGAGATCGATCCCCTCGAAGCTCCGTTCGGTCAGCTCCTCGACGACGATCGACTCGCCGCCATGCCGGATCGCGGTGCCGGCGGAGCGGCTGGAAGCGAGCAGCCGGATCGCGGCGCAGGGAAAGCGGCGCTCTTCGAGGAGCGAGAGAAGCTCGCGTCCCACGGCACCGGTGGCGCCGACGATCGCGATCCGGGGGCGTTCGGGCAGACCCATGGCGCCAGTGTACCATTCACGCTTCCGAGACCACGGGAGCACGTCATGAGCAGCGAGTACAAGACGGTGGAGGGCGCGCTCGTCGGTGTTCTCATGGGCAGCGCGAGCGACTGGCCGACGATGAAGAAGACCAGCGAGATGCTGGCCGATCTCGACATCGCGCACGAGTGCAACGTGATCTCGGCGCACCGCGCCCCGCGGCGGCTGGAGGCGTACTGCGCCGGGGCCGAGGAGCGAGGGCTCCGGGTGCTCATCTGCGCCGCCGGCGGCGCCGCGCACCTCGGCGGCGTGGCGGCCGCCCTGACCCACCTGCCCGTCCTCGCCTGCCCGATGCAGGGGTGGTCCCTCGACGGGCTCGACTCGCTCCTGTCGATGGTGCAGATGCCGAAGGGGATCCCCGTGGCGACCTTCGCCATCGGTTCCGCGGGCGCCGTCAACGCGGCCCTCTTCGCGGCCGCGATCCTCGCCGGCACCGACGAGGGCGTCCGGGACCGCCTCCTGGAGTTCCGGAGAAAGCAGTCCGAGGCGGTTCATTCGCTCGATTAACCCCCCGAACGTCCCCCGCCCGAATCGGGAATTCGGATTCCGCAATCCGCAATCCGCAATCCGCAACCCCCGATCCTTGATCCACAATCCACCAGTCCCCACTCGCCTGGGAAATTGACAGCTCCCCACACCACTATCATCCCCCTTTCCCGATTCTCGGACGAAGTGCATCATCTCTACGTCCGATCAGTATCAGGGGACGAAGGGCGGGGCGGTCCTCATGCGCCCGCGGGGAGCGGGCGGATCGGTCTATGTCCGGATCTCACGAGAGGTTTTCCATGCTGCACGTACGAACGACGACGAGGAGCGCCAGGACGGCTCGCATCCTGTCCGGCGCGGCGATCCTGGCCGCGCTGTCCCTGTCCACGTCACCGGCCCTCGCCGACAAGGACTTCAAGCCCTTCGACGAAGTGGCCAAGGGCTACTCCAAGGTCAACCCGCCAACCGGCGAACGCGCGTTCTACAACGTGTGGATCAACAAGAAGACGAACCAGCTCCTCGCCGAGCTTCCCAGCGGCTGGGCGTCGCAGAAGCATTACATAGCGGCGACGCAGGCGAGCGGCGCCGTGTTCGCCGGTCTCCAGGGCCCGGCGAGCTACGTCTACTGGAAGCGCTACGACAAGCGCATCGCGCTGCTGAGCCCCGAGACGAGGACGCGGAGCGACGGTGAGGCGGAGTCGAAGAGCTCGGTCAACCGCCTGTTCACCGACCGCGTGCTCGTGGACGTTCCGATCGTGACCATGGGGCCGGGCGGGCAGCCCGTCATCGATCTCGACGATCTGCTGCTCGGCAAGGCCGGCACGTTCACGCGCGGCCGCGTGACGGGCATGAACACCCGCCTCGCCCGCGTGGTCAAGACGAAGGTCTTCCCGCAGAACATCGAGATCGCCATCGAGGCGCCGATGCGCGGCGGACAGCTCTCCACCGTTCATTACTCGATCAGCAAGATCCCGAGCAACACGGGGTACAAGCCGCGCGTCGCCGACGAGCGCATCGGGTACTTCACGACGGTGTACCGGAACCTAGGTGAGTACGACCAGGAGAAGAAGTGGGTCCGCTACATCGACCGGTTTCACCTGGAGAAGCGCGATCCCAAGCTGCGCCTGAGCCCGCCGAAGGAGCCCATCATCTTCTACGTCGAGCACACGGTGCCCGTCCGGTATCGCCGGTATGTGCGCCGTGGTCTCGAGCATTGGAACGACGCGTTCCGGAAGATCGGGCTCGACAACGCGATCGAGGTGCGCTTCCAGGACAAGAACAGCAAGGCCCACATGGAGAAGGACCCGGAGGACGTCCGGTACAACTTCATCCGGTGGCTCAACAATGACGTCGCGATGGCGATCGGCCCGCACCGGGCGCACCCGCTGACCGGCCAGATCCTCGATGCCGACGTGGTGCTCACCGACGGTTGGATCCGCGCTTACTGGCATTGGTACAACGAGCTTGCCCCGGAGCTTGCTGTCGAGAGCTTCAGCGCCGATACCCTCGAGTGGCTGGAGGACCACCCCGAGTGGGATCCGAGGATTCTGCTGTCCACGCCCGAGCAGAAGGAGCGGATCCTCGCCCAGCGCGCCGAGCGCCGGCGTCGGATCGAGGCCGGTGAGTCCGTCGCGGCTCCGCCGTCCGACCCCGCCCTCGCCCACAACGCCGAACTCGCCGAGGTCGGCAAATGGCTCGGCTCCGAGCACCAGCACTGCACGGCAGCCCACGCGCTCGCGTTCGACATGGCGTTCGCGCGGCTCGGGCTCGAGACCGGTCTCATGGACACAATCGCCGGCGACACCGACACCGACACCGACACCGACACCGACACCGACACCGACACCGGCGCCGACGTCGAGCGGCTCGACGGCATCCCGGAGTGGTTCATCGGTCCGCTGCTCGCGGAGCTGGTGGCCCACGAGGTCGGCCACACGCTCGGCTTGCGTCACAACTTCAAGGCGTCGAGCATCTACTCGATCGAAGAGATCAACAGCGAGGGGTGGCGAGGCCAGAAGGCGCTGGCGGGTTCGGTCATGGACTATCTCGCGCCGAACTTCAACATGGACAGCGGTGAGGTCCAGGGCGACATCGCGATGATCAAGATCGGGCCCTACGACCACTGGGCAATCGAGTACGGGTACACGTTCGGCGACCTCGAGAAGGTCCTCGAGCGCGTCTCGGAGCCGGAGCTTGCGTATCTCACCGACGACGACACCCGCGGGCCCGATCCGTACGCGCGGCGTCGCGACGCCACGTCGGATCCGCTCGCGTTCGCCGAGAACCAGATGCGGATCGTGCGCTACCACCGCGACCGGATCCTCGACGAGTTCGTCAAGGACGGTCAGAGCTGGTCGAAGGCGCGGCGCGGCTACCAGATCACGCTCGGCACGCAGACGAGCATGCTCAGCATGGCGGCGAACTGGATCGGTGGTGCGCACGTCAACCGCGATCGCAAGGGCGATCCGGGCGACCGCCCGCCGCTCGTGGTGGTGGATCCCGAGAAGCAGCGGGCCGCGATGAAGTTCGTGATCGACAACGCCTTCCACGACGAGGCCTTCGGGATCAACCCGGACCTGCTCACGCACATGACCGTGGACAAGTGGTCCGACCAGAGCCCCGGTGATCGCGGCGACCCCACGTGGGAGGTGCACGACCGGGTCATGATGACCCAGGCCTCGGCCCTCACGATGATCCTGAACCTCGGCACCCTCCGCCGCGTGTACGACAACGAGCTGAGGACCCCCGCCGACGAGGACGCGCTCACGCTTCCCGAGGTGCTCGTGGCGATCACTGACGCGGTCTATTCGGAGCTGGACACCGACCTCAACGGCGCGACGTTCACCAACCGCAAGCCGATGATCTCGAGCCTGCGACGCAATCTCCAGTCGGCGCTCACCGACCGGCTCGTGTACCTCACCTCGCGCGACAAGCGTCTGCCGAGGCCGATTCGCACGATGTCGACGGCGCACCTCCGCCGGCTCTCCGAGCGGATCGACGCGGTCCTCGAGCATCGCGACACGGGCCAGATCGACGACTACACGATTGCGCACTTCGACGACCTCAAGGAGCGCGTCGACAAGGCGCTGAACCGGATCTACGTGTCGGACCTGTAGTCGGTCCCTCCCCCGAGATCGATGATCGGCGGGCCCGTGCCCGCCGTTTTCATTTTTGTGACAGGCCGGCCCCGCGCGAAGATCCTCCGACCCTCCGATCCCCGCCATCGTCCCATCGACGGTGTCCTCCGACTCCCAGCGGCCCATGCCCTATCGCCCCATCCACATGCCTTCCGACGAGGCCGGATGGGCGATCGAGGATGGGCGGATGGGGCGTAGGGAGTCGGAGGACACTTGCGATGGGACGATGGCGGGGATCGGAGGGTCGGAGGATCTTCGCGCGTGCTCGGGAGTCCACGCACAAGGGCACGTTTCGCCTGATCTGTAGGCGGTGGCGCTATACTCGGGGCGGTGGTCGTGAATGGGGGGCCCAGGCATGTCCGACAAGTCGGCGATGCGTTTCAAGACGACGAGCTGGACGCTCATCGGTGACGCGCGAGACAACCGCTCCGATCTCGAGCAGTTGCTGGCGCAGTACTGGAGCCCGGTCTACGCGTTCCTTCGGCGCCGGGGGGAACGCCCCGCGGACGCGGAGGATCTCACACAGGCCTTCCTCGCGAAGATCGTGCTCGACCGGAAGCTCATCAGCCAGGCGGATCCGGCCCGGGGGCGCTTCCGCACGTACCTCATCTCCGCGCTGAAGAACTTCGTCATCGACGAGTACCGGCACGTGCGCGGTCGCGACGGCACCCGCGCGCCGACGTTCATCCCCGATGATCCCCGCGCGTTCGAGGCGGCCGAGCCGAGCGAGGCGGACGATCCGGCCAACGCCTTCGACCGCCAGTGGGCGACGGCAGTGCTCAACGAGGCGCTGCGCCGCGTCGAGGACGCATGTCGCAACGACGGGATGGAGCGCCAGTGGACGGCGTTCGACGCGCGCGTGCTCCGGCCCGCGCGCCACGACTGTGAGCCCACGGCGATCGAGGAACTCCTCGTGCGACTCGGCATCTCCGAGGCGCAGGAGATCTACAGCATGATCCAGACCGTCAAGCGCAAGCTCGATCGCGAACTCCGCGCCGTGGTCGCGGAGACGGTCGTCGACACCGAGGGAATCGGCCAGGAGCTACGCGATCTGCGGAAGTTCCTGGCGTTTACGGGTTGAGGGGGGACGCGCTCAACTCCGAACCCCCGCCACGATCAACTCCTGCCGCCACGTCTCGTTGCCCGTCGCGAACGGCTCCACGTCCTTCGGCATCGACAGGTGCAGCCGCGCGGGCTGCTGGAGTTCGATCTCGCCGGAGACTTCGTGCACGCCGCTCTTGAACGCGGAGCCGCCCCAGTCCACGAGCATCGCGCCGCACCGCATGCCCGCGTGCCGCCGGAGACGCGCGCCCTGGCTCCGCGGATAGAAGCTCGCGGCGCCCAGCATGACCTCGATCACCTCGCCCTGGAGGTGCTCGGGCACCGCGATCGGCTGGTTGATCACACCGAAGTCGCCCCCGCCGGCCTGGAACGCGATGTGCACGTCACGCATGCCGGGACGGATGATGAAGCTGTCGTCGGGGGGCCGGAGGTGGACGACGGCCTGCACCGGGTTCTCGTACTGGTTCTGGTAGAAGACGCACAGGTAGGCCCGGCCCTCGCGGTTGCGCACGGTGGCCATGAACGAGAGGCCCCCGACGTCGTAGTACATCTCGCCGACCGTCTCGCACAGGTGGTCGGGGAGCTTGTCCTCGACCTTCAGGGCGTAGAACAGCCATCCTGCCAACGCCACAAGCGCCGCGAACGCGACCACGCGCTGGAGCCACAGGAGCACCGTGGTTTCGGGGTTGAGGACGAACCACGCAAGGATCGCCCACGCCAGTGCGACGACCAGCAGGAGCACGATCACGAAGTTGCGCTTCTCGTGCATGGCCGGGGTTCCTCCCGACCCTCGTCGCGGGTCGGTTCGACCGGACTCTCCCACTATAGTAATCGGTTTCCGCCGCGCATGACGCCCGGTGACCGCCACGCGAGAGGCCCCCATGGATTTCGATCACCCGCCGCGCGACCCCGTGGAGCAGCTTCGGGCCTGGCTCGACGACGCCCGGCAGCTCGAACTCCCCAATCCCGAGTCGATGGTGGTCGCCACGATCGATCCAGACGGACGCCCGTCGGCGCGTGTCGTGCTGCTGCGCGGACTCGACGAGCGAGGGGGCGTCTTCTTCACGAACTACGAGAGCCGCAAGGGCCGGGCGATCGAGGTGAACCCCGCGGTGTCCATGGTGATCCACTGGGATCTGCTGCACCGCCAGGTCGTCATGGAGGGCTCGGCCACGCGCGCCGGTGCCGACGAGTCAGACGCGTACTTCGCGTCCCGGCCGCGGGGAAGCCAGGTCAGCGCCTGGGCGAGCCGGCAGTCGGAGCCGGTCGCGTCGCGCGACGTCCTCGAGGAGGCGTACACGGAGGCGGAGCGACGCTTCGAGGGCGGGCCGGTGCCGCGACCGCCGAACTGGGGCGGATACCGCGTCGCGCTGGAGTCGATCGTGTTCTGGCAGGCGCGCGCATTCCGGCTTCACGACCGCGTGCGGTACACCGCCGACGGCGCCGGCGACTGGACGATCGAACGGCTCTATCCGTAGGTCTTCGTTCGTCTGGCGGGACGGTGATCGAGGACGACATTCACGGGCCGGTGGGGGCGCTGCCACCGTATCGACGCTCGAGGACGTTCACGGTGAAGCCGCCCTCGTCGGGGCCGGTCGGGGGGCGGTAGATCCAGTCGGTCAGTTCGTCGCTCGGAAACGACACGAGCTCGTCGCGGCCGCGACCGCAGGCGAGATCGCGTCGCGGCGGGCTGGCGAGCCGGCCCTCGATCCGAAAGAGCGACCAGTGCAGCGGTTCGACCCAGACGAACTCGTGGTGTCCGTCCGCCGTCGGGGCCCGCCATTTGACCGCCCAGAGCGATCGCTCGTGCGACGACGCTTCGTCCCAGCGCCGGCGCGCTCCCTCGGCGGTACGTCGCGCCTCGGCGATGGCATCGGCAAGCTCGGTGTCCCCGGCCCGCACCGCGACCTGGTCGGAGCCGTCGCGCTGTGCCCATGTCGGGGCTGGCGCGTTCGTGGCGACGTCATCGGTCGACGCTTCCCGCGCCGACGGCGGCTCGAGATCGCAGCCGACCGCGAGCATGGCCAGGACGACGAGTGAGACGCAGCGGCGGATCATGGGCGTCATCCTAGCCCGCGCCGCCAGATCTCCTCGGCCTCGGCGAGGATGGACGGCGGCAGGGGAGTCTCCGCCTTGCGCGGCGCGTCCGCGTCCGCGTCCGTGTCCGTGCCCGCGTCCGTGTCCGTGCCCGCGTCCGTGTCCGTGCCCGCGTCCGCGTCCGTGCCCGCGTCCGTTTCCGTGTCCGCGACCGCGAACGTGTCCGCATCAACCCCAAACACCCTCACCCACCGCATGACATCCTCATCGCTCAACCCACCGGGCGGTCGCCCGCCGGACTTCCCTCCACCGCTTCCCCCCGACGGTCGCCCCTGATCGTCGGCGAGTTGGCGAAGGAACCGCGGCGACTCCAGGCAACGGCAGCGGCGGCGGCGAGCCGATCGGAGTACGGCGTTGTCGGAGGAGACAACGGTAATCCGGCGCGGGTGGCTCGACGTTCGGATGAGGGCGGCGATGAGATCGTCGGCCGTCACGCCTCCACCGGCGTAGCGGACCGTGACCAGGCCCTGGTGGCCCTCGGCCCCGTGCCCGCGACCCGGCGGCGGTCGGCCGTCGCACACCAGCAGGGTCTGCTCCGTCCGGTAGCGGCTGGTGGCGATGAGGTCGATGAGACGCGGCAGGGTCGGCCCGGCGAGTTCAGGTGGCAGGACGCCAACGACGTGGAGGACGTTGTAGGTGTCTACGATCAGCGGCATCCGCGGTGGGCCCCTCCGTGAGCGTGGGGTCGGGCGTGCCCGACCCGGGTTTGCCAAAGGGGATCCTATCCGCTCTAATGCCCGGCTCGATCCAGCGGGAGGGCCCCTTCGGGGAGCCCGGTTACCCCTCTGGTCGGCCTCTGGCCTCACAGGCCGTTGGGCTCAATTGTTTGATAGTGCAGGAATAAGGCCCCAAGCTCATGGCGATTCGGATCAAGGCCCGGCACGGCGAGAACATCGGCCAGATGCTGCGCCGCTTCAAGAAGCTCTGCGAGAAGGAAGGTCTCACGCGCGACATCAAGCGCAAGCAGTACTTCGAGAAGCCGTCGGAGCGCCGGCGCCGCGCGGCCCGCAAGGCTGTCTCGCGTCTCGCCCGGGTGCAGATCATGAAGGCCAGCGGTGGACGCGGTGGCGGCAAGCCGACCGGCGGTCCCGCGAGCGGCCCGAATCGTGGTGGTGGTCGCAGTGGTGGTGGTGGTGGCGGTGGTGGTGGCGGCCGCGGCCGCTGATGAACACCGTGAACGTACTGCCTGAACGTCGTTGGTGGAACGCCTGACCAAGCTGCGTCGGATCCTCGATCCGGCGCCGGTCCGCCCATGATCCCGATGCTGAACCCGTTCCGGCTCGCGGTGCTCGACGAAACGCGTCGTGGTCCGGTTCGTCTTCCAAGATACGTCTTCCTCCTCGCGGTCGCGGTGGCGACCGCAGAGTCCGTCAACACCGTCCCCGAGCACGCGACCTGAAGCCGGATTTCGAAGCCGGCTCGCGCCACCGGAGAAGCACGCCGTGAACCCGCTCACCCTCGCGAACATGTCCGACGTCATGAGCAACGCCTGGCCCTACGTCTTCGGGCCGGTTGGTGCGATCTCCGCGCTCGTCGCGGCATTCCTCTTCAGTCGATCGGTGATGTCGAAGTCCGAAGGCGACGACGACATGGTCGAGATCGCCCAGGCGGTCCGCGACGGCGCGATGGCGTACCTGACACGCCAGTACAAGGTCGTCGCGGGCGTGTTCGTGGTGCTCGTCATCGTGCTTGCGCTGCTCGGCGTCGTCGGGATCCAGGAGACGTGGACGGCGCTCGGCGTTCCGATCGCGGGCCTGTTCTCCGGCCTCTGCGGCTGGTTCGGCATGAAGATGGCGACGAATGCCTCGGCGCGAACGACCTTCGCGGCGAAGCATTCGCTGAACGACGGCCTCCGCGTGGCGTTCCGCGCCGGCGCGGTGATGGGCCTCGTCGTCGTGGGCTTCGCCCTGCTCGACGTGTCCGCCTGGTTCTTCCTGTGGAACTCGGTCCTCCCGGGTGAAGACCTGGTCCAGATCACGACGATCATGCTCAGCTACGGCATGGGCGCGTCGACCCAGGCTCTGTTCGCCCGTGTCGGTGGCGGCATCTACACGAAGGCCGCCGACGTCGGGGCTGACCTCGTGGGCAAGGTGGAGGCGGGGATCCCCGAAGATGACGCCCGCAACCCGGCCACGATCGCTGACAACGTCGGCGACAACGTCGGTGACGTCGCGGGCATGGGCGCCGACCTCTACGAGTCCTACTACGGCTCGATCCTCGCGACGATGGCCCTCGGGGCCGCGGCGGCGCTGAGCCTCGGCAGCCAGTCCGCGGAGGCGGCGATCAAGCTCGCGGTCGCGCCGATCGCCCTCGCGGGTCTCGGCATCTTCGCGTCGCTGATCGGCGTGTTCGTCGTGCGGGCCAAGGAGAACGCGAGCTTCAGCCAGCTTCTCAAGAGCCTGCACATGGGCGTCTGGGCGGCGTCGGCGATCATCGTCGTCGCGGCGTTCGTGCTTCTCCGCGTGCTGTTCGGCGGAATCGTCGAGGTCAGCAGCCTCGGCGTCTGGGGGGCGATCGCCACCGGCCTCGTGTCCGGACTGATCATCGCGTTCGCGACCGAGTACTACACGAGCTACGAGCATAAGCCGACGCAGGGAATCGCCGAGCAGGCGGAGACCGGGGCGGCGACGGTCATCATCGCCGGCATCTCCGTGGGCATGATCTCCACGTGGGTCCCGATCGGCGTCATCGTGGCCGCCATCGTGCTCGCCTTCAACTTCGCCGGCGGAGGCGACAACTTCCTGCTCGGTCTCTACGGCGTGGGCATCGCCGCCGTCGGCATGCTCTCGACGCTGGGCATCACGCTCGCGACCGACGCGTACGGCCCGATCGCCGACAACGCCGGCGGCAACGCGGAGATGACCGGCCAGCCGCCGATCGTCCGCGAGCGCACCGACATGCTCGACTCGCTCGGCAACACCACCGCCGCGACCGGCAAGGGCTTCGCGATCGGCTCGGCGGCGCTCACCGCGCTGGCCCTGCTCGCCGCGTACGTCTCCGTCGTGCAGACGAGCCTGAACAAGCAGTTGACCGACGGCGTGGTCGCCGCCGAGATCCTCGCCAACGCGAACAGCCCGCACATGGCGGAGTACCGCGGGCATGGTCAGTTCTCGATCGCGTCGCTGGTTCCCGGGGGCGAGCCGGTGGTCACCGGCGGCCTCACGCTCGCCGGCACCGCCACGATGAAGCGGGTGGAGCGGGCGCTCTCGGTCGGAGACAGCGTGGCGATCCACGGCGACATGGACGGCGAAGGCGTCTACCACACCTTCGCGGAGATCGCCGGCGACCAGCCGGAGCAGGTTCCGTTCGGGATCGTTCCCACCAACACGGCCACCATCAAGCAGATCCTCTCCTTCTACGACGTCTCGCTCATGAACCCGCGTGTGCTTGGCGGCGTGTTCCTGGGCGTGCTGCTCGCGTTCGTGTTCTGCGCCATGACGATGAACGCCGTCGGCCGCGCCGCCTACCGGATGATGGGCGAGTGCCGCCGCCAGTTCGGCATCATGAAGGGGGCGTTCAAGAAGGACGGGATGAGCGATGAGGACGTCGCCGACCCCATGAAGTGGCCGAAGAAGGTCATGGTGGATGGGAAGCAGTTCCCCGACTACGCGGAGTGCGTGGCGATCTCGACCGCCGGCGCGCAGAAGGAGATGGTCGTTCCGTCGCTGATGGCCATCATCGTGCCGATCGCGGTGGGGCTCGTCCTCGGCGTGAGCGGCGTGATGGGCCTGCTCGTGGGCGGACTCACCAGCGGCTTCGCGGTGGCGATCTACATGGCCAACGCCGGCGGCGCGTGGGACAACGCGAAGAAGTACATCGAGAAGGGCCACCACGGCGGGAAGGGCTCCGACGCACACAAGGCGGGCGTCACCGGTGACACCGTGGGCGATCCGTTCAAGGACACCTCGGGCCCGTCGCTGAACATCCTGATCAAGCTGATCGCAATCGTCTCCGTCGTGTTCGCCGGGCTCATCGTGAAGTTCTCGCCGGCGATCTCGGCTGCGATCGGGCTGGGTTGACCGGAGCTGATCGGATGACCGAGACCCCGACCCAACGCGACGGTGCCGCGAGCCTGCGCGATTTCGCCATCGAGTCCGCGCGCCTGCTGCACGACCGCAACTGCGAGGACATCATCCTTCTCGACGTTCGGGACCTGAGCCAGGTCTGCGACTATGTCCTGCTCGGATCGGGGACGAGCGACCGCCAGATGAAGTCGGTCGCCGACGAGCTGGAGGACATCGGCAGCGAGCGCGGCCACGCCTGCTTCCGCAAGAGCCGCGACGTCGCCTCGACGTGGATCGTCAACGATTTCGTCGATCTCGTCACCCACATCTTCGAGCCGGGCCAGCGCGCGTACTACGACCTCGAGGGGTTGTGGTCTGACGCGGCCACGGTCGAGTGGCGCCGGGAGGCCGAGCCCGCCGGGTCGTAGGGGCGGGCCCCCGACATCTCAGAACAGCGATCGGACTCCTCACCGCGAACGCGGGGGGTGGCCGTCTACCCTTTTGAGGTGTCGGGGGAGTTTCTCTCGAGGACCTCGGGCCGATCCAGCCCGGGGGGAACTCCCGGGGCGAGTCGATCAACAACCACGGTGACGCCGCCGGCAACTCGGCGAGCGCCGGCGGAGACGGCAAGGGGACGTTGTGGGTCACGGAGCCGACCCACGGGATCCCCACGGGCCCCTACGAGGTCGGCGGTGCCGTTGCCTACGGCATCAGCGACGCCCGCCACGTCACCGGATTTGTCGATACCGGCATCGGCGGCCCCGGATGGGCGCAGCCGTTCGTCTGGGACCCGATCGGAGGGATGACCATGATCCCCACGCTCGGGGGCACCCACGGCATCGGCCGCGCCGTGAACAAGCGCGGATGGGTCGTGGGCGAGTCCGACGGGAGCGACGACACCTTCCGCCGCGCGTTCCTCTGGAACGGCACCGAGACCATCGACCTCGGCGCGTTCGAGGAAGGGGCCTTCTCGTCCCGGGCCAAGGACATCAACGAGGCCGGACACGTCGTCGGGTTCTCCCAGTACGTCGGCCCCCCGGAGAACCCGGACAACGGCCTGCTCCACTCGGCGCTCTGGCTGCACGAGCCGGCGTACGGGCTGCCCGCGGGTCTCCACGACCTCGATGACATCAGCGTCGAGACGTGGCAGATCAGCTCCGCCCACGGGATCAACGACCGCGGCCAGATCGTGAGCTGGGGCTCGAACATCATCAACCACCACCAGTACTACACCGCGTTCTGGCTGTGGCTGCCCGAGCCGACGTACGGGCTGCCGGCGGGGATGAACGACCTCGGAGGAGCGTGGGGCATCGAAGCCACCGCGTTCAGTCAGGACATCAACAATCGCGGCGAGGCGGTGTTCCGCGCGAACATCGACCCGGAGTCGCTGCTCGGCGACTGGCGCGCGATGGTCTGGCGCCAGGGCGAGTGGTTCGACCTCATCGAGGCGATCCCCGCCGAGGACCAGCTTCACTGGTGGTTCGGCAGCGCGACCGACATCAACGACGACGGCCAGATCGTCGGCTGGGGCTGGAAGGACGGCGAGGCCCGCGGCTTCCGGCTCACGCCGGTGACCGCCGGCTCGTGCAGCGGGGACGTCGACGCCTCCGGCGACATCGGTTTCAGCGACATCCTCGAGATCATCTCGGCGTGGGGGTGCACGGCGTGCCCCTCGCGTGACGTCGACGGCAACGGCGTTATCGACGCGGCGGACCTGTTCCAGGCTTTCGACGCGTGGGGACCCTGCGTGTCGAACCAGACCGGCGCCTGCTGCTTCGCGTTCACCGGCGACTGCCAGGAGCTGACCCAGTCCGAGTGCACGTTCATGGGCGGCACGTTCACGGCCGGCGTCTCGTGCGGCACGATCTCCTGCCCGCAGCCCCCGTCCGGCGCCTGCTGCTTCTACCCGTCCGCCTCGTGCACGGAGGTCAACGAGTTCCACTGCGGGATCGCCGGCGGCACCTGGGCCGGCTCGTTCACGGATTGCACCGAGATCGACTGCCCGCCAGCCCCCGAAGGCGACACGATCGAGCGCGCGTTCGTCATCGACGCGTTGCCGTACAGCACGATCGGCGTCACCACCGGCTACGGCGACTGGTACGACGAGGTCTGCGACTTCTCCGCGGCGTCGCCGGAGGTGGTCTTCGCGTACACGCCGGTCACCGACCTCGTCGTGAACATCTCGCTCTGCGAGGGCTCCGATTACGACACGAAGCTCTACGTCTACGAGGGTGACGAGACCGACGTCGCCGCGTGCAACGACGACGCGTGTTCGACGCCGGCCTTCCCCGACCCGTTCGTCTCGCGGATCGACGCGCTCCAGCTCTTCGCCGGCGAGACGTACTACATCGTCGTCGACGGCTGGCACGGCTGGAGCGGCTTCTTCACGCTCGACATCGACGTCGTCAGCGCCGGCGCCTGCTGCCTGCCCAGCGGCGACTGTCTCGACCAGTCCGAGGACATCTGCCTGTCGCAGGCGGACGCCGTCTGGTTCGCCGGCGAATCGTGCAACACCATCACCTGCCCCGACCTTCCCACCGGCGCGTGCTGCCTCCCCGGCGGCTCGTGCGCGAGCGGCCAGACGGAGTGGGACTGCGAGCAGTTCTTCGGCGGCACCTGGCAGGGCGCCGGCACGAGCTGCTTCAGCGTGAACTGTCCCTGACCACACTTCCCGGCAGGGCGGCGTTCGCCCTGCCTTTCCTCCTCATCCGGCGTCGGGCGGGTTGCCCGGGCCACCCCGCAAGACTTTGTTTGGAGATACGACCATGTCCGTCCAGTCTCGCAGCCTCGTTCGTTCGGCGCTTCTCGCGTCGGTAGCCAGTGCGGCGCTCCCCGGCATCGCCAGCGGTGCCGTGGTTCTGTACACCAACGATGCCGACTTCACGACCGACGCCTCCGGCCTCGGCTACACCCAGACCTACGTCGAGACGTTCGAAGAGAACGACATGACCGGCTACGGCGGGTTCGTCTCGAACCCGCTCGAGTCCGGCGTTCCCGGCCCCGGCTTCCCCTCGGGCCTCGACGCGCCCGACCTGGCGATCGTCGGCACCGGCTCGAACCTGTTCGGCATTCTGCCCTACGGCGGCTGGCCGGGCATCCCCTCGGCGGGCGTCGGCACCAACAGCGAGTTCGGCACCGTCATCATCGAGTTCGGTGGTGGTGGCGTGGACGCCGTCGCCTTCGAGGTTCTCGGCATCTCCACGTTCACGACGAACATTCCCGAACAGGTCGAGTACACGATCCTCAGCCCGACCGACGAGGTGATGAGCACCGGCGTGTTCCCGACTCCCGACGCGGAGACCGGCAGCTTCATGGGCGTCGTGTCCGACGCGCCGATGGGCTCGATCGAGATCCGCGGCTCGCGCTTCGGTCTCGACACGCAGGAGTACGTCGACAACGTGCAGGGCTGGCACGCCGGCGGTGCCGCTCCCGGCGACGCGAACGGTGACGGCCTGGCCAACTTCGCCGACATCCTCGCGATCATCGGGGCCTGGGGCTCGTGCCCGGGTTGCCCCGAGGACCTCAACGGGAACGGCAACGCTGACTTCGCCGACATCCTCGAGGTGATCGCCAACTGGTCCTGACCCTCGTTTCGGATTCGCTCCAGGTCGCCCGGCCCCAACTGCGTTGCGGGGTCGGGCGACCGTTTCTCCTTCGGGGACTCGTATCATGAACACGCTCATGGCATCGGCCCCCCGTCAAACCACCGACGCGTTCAACCTGCGCGTGCAACGCACGCAGGCGATCGAGGCGTTCCAGCGCGGTGACGTTCGCCGCGCGTTCCGGCTCGGCTCCGACGTCCTCCGCAAGACTCCGCGCGATCACGGCGTCGCCGAGATGGTCGGGCTCGCCGCGGTGCAGCTCGGTCTCGGCGAGCCCGCCGAGAAGCTGCTGCGCAAGGTCGTCAAGGCCGAGCCCGCCCGCGCGACCGCGCGTCTCGGCCTCGCCGACGCGTCGGCGTTGCTCGGCAAGCTCGACGCGGCCCTCGAAGGTTACGAGCGAGTGCTGCGCGACGACCCCGGTTCGCGGCCGGCCGCCGTCGGCAAGGCGATGGTGCTCGATCGCCGCGGCGAGCACGACGACGCGCGACGGATCCTGCGGCCGTTCGTAGAGTCCGGCGCCGAAGACGCGACGATGGCCGCGATCTGGGCCACGATCGAGCAGTCCGCGGGACGGTACGACGGGACCGTCGACCTGCTGCTGAAGCACCTGCGTTCACCCCGCACGCCGCTGACGCCGCGCCGCACGCTCTGCCAGCTCGCCGCCAAGGCCTTTGCGAAGTCCGGCGAGCACGACCGGGCATTCGCGGCCTTCGAGGCGAGCAACCGCGTGATCGAGCGCCCGTTCGACCCCGACGAATACGTCGCGCACATCGACGACCTCATGTCCACGTTCTCCGCGGCGAACCTCGCCCAGCTCCCGCGGGCGCAGACGCGCTCCGACCGGCCGGTGTTCGTCGCCTGCATGCCGCGCTCGGGCAGCACGCTCTGCGAGCAGATCGTCCACGCTCATCCCGCCGCGTTCGGGGCGGGGGAGATCACCGAGATCGAGGAGCTGGTGCTCGGGCTGCCGAACCGTCTGGAGTCGTTGAACGCGTACCCCGCCTGTCTCGGCGACTGGACGCAGGAGCAGGCCGACGCGTGCGGCGGGTGGTACCTTCGCGAGCTGGATCGGTACGACCGGCGCGCGAAGCGCGTCGTCAACAAGCACCTCGACAACGACCTGCACCTCGGCATGATCGCGCTCACCTGCCCCGGCGCGCGGATCATCCACTGCCATCGCCATCCGATGGACAACGGGCTCTCGATCTTCATGGCGGCCATGAACCCGGAAAAGTACCCGTGGGCGGGGAACCTCGAGCACATCGGTCTCGCCTACCGGCAGCACCAGCGTCTCATGGACCACTGGCGCGACGTGCTCGACCTTCCCATCCTCGACGTGCCGTACGAGGAGGTCGTCGCCGACCCGGAGACGTGGATCCGGCGCATCATCGACTTCTGCGGCCTGCCCTGGGACGACCGGTGTCTCCGCTCCCACGAAGCCTCGCGCGACGTGGCGACGCTCAGCTACGACCAGGTGCGCCGCCCGATCTACAAGACCGCCGTGCAACGGTGGAAGAAGTACGAGTCCCACCTCGCCCCGCTCGCCGCGGCGCTTGCGGCGAACGCTTGACGCCGCGGGGGCTAGAATCCTCCGGAATCACCGGAGGACGCCATGACCGAAGCCACCAACGAGCGCAAGCTCGGCGATCTTGTCTTCGTCGGATTCAACAGCCGCGTCGCCGCGCTGGACCGATTCTCGGGGGAGATGGTCTGGGACTGGAAGAGCCCGCAGGGGTCCGGCTACGTGACGATCTTCCTCGACGGGGACCGTCTCGTCGCCGCCGTCAACGGCTACGTCTACTGCCTGGACCCGATCTTCGGACAGGTGGTCTGGAGCAACCCGATGAAGGGCTTCGGCCTGGGGGTGACGAGCCTCGCGTCGGTGAACGGTGCGACGTCGTCACAGAACGCCGCCGCGGCCGCAGCCGCAGCCGCCGCCGCGGCGAGCTCGAGCGCCGCGGTAACCTGAGATCAGCGC
>JAAELP010000246.1 GCA_024226535.1 Planctomycetota bacterium
ACCCTGCTCGCGATCCCGCCGGGTCATCCGACCTGGGAGATCGCGCGGCGACGGGCGGCCCAGGCGATCTACCGCGACTTCCGCGAGGCGGAGGCGGCGCAGCGTGGTGGATTCGGAACCCGCTTCCTCGACGTCGCGGATGAACTGCTGCTTCGGGACCGGGACGCCGACGGCGTGTTCGTCGATCTCCGGGGGGCGGACGGGGTGTTGTTGCGGCAGGCCGCCGAAGTCGCGTCGCACGAGGCGGTCGGAGACCGGACCCGCGCCGCCGGCTACATCTCGAGGCTCGAACTCGCGATGGAGCGCGGCGGATTCGAGGACCACCCCGATCTTCCGAACGAACTGGCCTACCGACGGATGGGCATGTCGATCGCCGACGGCGACTTCCTCGGCGCCGCGATGATCCTTCAGGACGTGCCGGTGGTGCCGGACGCACCGGAAGCGACCCGATGGTCGAGGCTGTCGGCGCAGCGGCTTCACCGGGCGGCGTTCCAGGAGATGCGAAGCGGCGAGGCTTCGATGCAGGTGGTCCGTGCGGCGGTCATGGCGGGCGATCGCTTCATCGAGATCGTCGCCGGTGCGGACACCCCGATCGCCGAAGCGCTCGAGATCCCGACGCTGCTTCCGGTCGCGGCCAGCGTGGCGGCGGGACGACAGGCGATCTATCGCGCCGACGACGACGAGGCCGTCGGCCGCGAGGCGTTCGAACTGTATCGAGCGATCCTCGAGAAGCGTCCCCGCGACGGGTCGATCCTCGAGGCTTCCGCGGAACTGGCGACGAGTCTCGGTGACGCCGAGTTCGCGTTGTCGTGCTGGAGACGACTGGGGAGCGCCGCACCGAAGGGATCGGAGATCTGGTGGCGGGCGCGATGCGGATTGATCGGCATGCTCGCCGAAACCGATCCCGACCGGGCGGCGCAGGTGCTGGAGCAGGTCCGTGTCCTGCATCCCGACCTCGGCCCGGAGCCATGGCGATCGCGGCTCCAGGCGCTCGACGTGGACATCGCCATCCGACTCGATGGCGATGCGTCCGAAGCCGATGCCGAGGTCGAAGACGAGGGCACCGAAGGGGAGGCGACGCCTTGACCCCGATCCACCCGAGACGTCCCGGATCGGATCCGGTCGCCGAACTGCTGGGCGCGAGTCGAGCCGCCGGACCGCGGAGCCTGCTCGGTCTGGGGTCGGGTTCGATCGATGCCGACGTTCTGGAGGCGGCGTTGCGAACCCGCAAGCGAGCGGTCCGCGGAAAGGCCGATCGATTTCCCGCGAAGGCGGTCGAGGAGGCGTGTCAAGCCCTGGACTTCGCGGCGGCGGCGCTGCGGGAGGTCGGCGACGCGGACGCGAAGCTGCCACCGGTCCGGTCCGAGGCGCCGGTCGCACCGGCGTCGAAGCCGGACGGACCGATCGCGACCCGACCGAAGGGAACCGAGGGGAACGGGGCGTCCAACACCCGGCGGCGGATGCCGGTGAAGCCGACCGCCCGGATCTCGGAAGCGAATCTCACATCGTTCGATCGGCTCGTCCTCTCGGTCCTGGTGGCGGGCGGTGGATGGAACGCGCGAACCCGGACCATCATCGCGGGACTGGCGGCACAGGTCGGACTCGATGCGGACAAGCTCGGTCGGGTGGTCGAAGGGCTTGCGGGTTTCATGCGGGATCACGGTTCCGCCGACACGATCGGGGAGACGGCGATGGTGGCGACCCCCAGGCCCGCCGCGCCCGGCCGCGTGGAGGCCGCGATGGTGCGGGTCAGCGACGGGATCACCCGGGAGTTCCGGGGGGAGTCCGCGGGATCACGCATCCGTCTGGCCTTCATCTTCGGTGGACTCGCGGCGTTCTTCGGCGCGGTTCTGGTCATCGTCCTGACCGCGCCCTCGCCGGGGATCCGCGACATCGAACAGCGGCGACTCGCCGCGGAGCAGGCGATCGCGGAGCGTGAAGCGGCGGACGCCGCGGCCGAGCTGGATCCCGAGCATCGGGTGATCCCCAGCGTCCGGGAGGGCGTGGTCCGCCCCGCCCGGTTCGCCCGGCCGCCGATGTTCCGAGGGGAGCGTCGGCCCGACGCCGCGGTGTTCCAGCTCGAACGTGTTCCGGTGATGCTGGAAGAGGCGTCGCAGCTCGCCCGCCAGCTCGAACTCGATCCATCCACGCTCTCCGCGCGACGGGCATCCGCCTGGGACGACGTCATCGCCACCGCGGCGGGGACCTGGCCGCTCATGAGGCCCGACGATCGTCGCGTCTACCTGACCGCGATTCTCGAAGTCCTCGAACAGGCCGTCGATGCGACGGTGGCGGACCGGCTCTCGTCGTCGTTCGCGGTCGACCCCGACGCGGCCATCGACGACTCGATCGACGTGTGGCCCCGCGGGTTCCACGCCGGCCTGCTCGGACTGGCCGCCTCGAATCCGAGTCTGCCCGAGACGATCCGTGACCCGGCCCGGGCGCGGCTCGATGCGATTCTCGCCGGATCGACGGGGCGGAACGTCCGCGGCGGTCCGTTCGCCGCGCTCGCCGGCCGGGCGCTCGATCGAACGACGGTCCCCCTCGCCGGGATGATCGGCACCGTCGACGACGAGGTGGTCCGCGACGCCTGGGAACGCTGGTTCGACGCGATCGACGCGATTCGAAACGACGCGCGACGTCAGGCGGGAATCCTGCTCGCGGTCGAGACCGTGCTCCGGCGGAGCACGGGGCTCGCGGAACAGGGCATGTCCTCGGATCTTCTGGGGCGACTGCTCCTCGAACTCGACTGGACCGCGGCGGGGCCCGATCCGGAGGGCGTCCGGGACGCCTACGGAAGATGGATGCTCGATCCTTCGATTTCCGCGGGCAATCTCTGGGTGTTGGGCAGCCTGCTCGAAGGCGCCGGTCGCGCCGGTTGGTTCCGGCCCGAGTTCGTTCCCGACCCCGAACGTGGAATGCCGGATCGACGACGGGTCCGGATGCTGGCCGACGACGTCTGGCCGGACGCGACCGGATCGTCGCCACGCGGCAACCTGCTGTTGATCGAGCCCGGGCTGCTCGCGTCGTACGACCTCGCCTTCGTCGAGGTGGAATCGATGATCGAACGGGCGACGTCGCCCGTGGAACGCCTGCTCGCCCTGGTCGCGGCGGAGCGACTGGCGATGGCCGGGGCGCTGCTCGCGGCCGAACGACCGGAAGAGGCGCGGGCGCTGCTCGGACGAATGGGTTCCGACGAGCCCGGTGTCGATCTCGATCCGATCCCGCGTCCGCGACGGATGGGGAACGACGGGGAGTGGGCGGACGCCTGGCGACGCGCCGGTTCCGATCAGCAGGCGCGGCGCGACCTGATCGCGGCCCTTCGAAGAAACGTCGTGGCCGGGGACCTCGGTCCCGAGGACGCCGCGGTGTTCGTCGAAGCGGTGTGGCGCGGCCCGCTTGCGATCCGCGAGGCGGCTCAGGCCGCGGCGATCGAACTCTTCAATCGTGGTCCGGTGGTCGCCGTCGAACTGCTCGACACCTCGGACCGCGCCTCCCGCAACGAAGCGACGCTTGCCTTCATCGAGGCCTACACCGGCGTCTCGCTTCCCGGCCGGGGGATGGCGGAGGCCGAATCGAGGATCCGATCGGCGCTCGCCACGCATGCGATCGCCCTGCTCGACCCCGATCGCGAGCCGATCGACCGGCTGACCGACGTCGTGCTGAAGTCGATCGCGGAGCGTGCGAGGATCAGAAGCGGCGATGCCGAGGCACCCGTGAACGGGCCTCCGGCCGCGGTGACCGCCGACGCCGCCCGCACGATCGCCACCGGGCTCTTCCTCGCCGCGTCGCCCACCATGCGGATCGAGGAGATCGATCGCCGTCGCATCGCGCGTCGAGGACTGGTGCGCAACGAGATCCAGGGGCTGGTCGCCGAACACGTCGCCGAACTCGAATTCCTCGGCTTCGTGGTCGAGGCCGAGGTGCCCTCGAAACGGTCGGAGGTCGCGGCCGTGCTCGCGTCCGCGGCCCTCGCTCGCAGCCTCACCCCGAGCGTTCTCGAGCAGGCGGCGTCGGAGGCGATCGCGATCGCCGGCATGGACCGATTGCGTTTCATCGCTCGTGACACCGATCCTCTGGGAGAATCCGGATGATGCATCGCGTTCCACTCGGGATCCTGCTCGCGCTCGCGACGTCGGTGCTTCTGGCGGCGGCGATGCCGGTCGAGGTCGACTGGGAGCCGCGGCTCGAGGGGCTCGACCCGCGTCGACCGATGGCCTACTTCGAACTCGGCGAGGAGATCGCGGACGCCGCGACGTCGCCCGAGTCTCGTGAACTCGCGCGTCGGCTCTTCGGCATCGCGGGTCGGATCGACCGAGAAGGGCTCGGGGCGTCGGCGGCGCTGGCCCTCGCGGCGCTCGCACCCGATCGTCGGACCGCGGCGCGG
>JAAELP010000247.1 GCA_024226535.1 Planctomycetota bacterium
GGCGTGTCGCTGACCTGGTAGAACGCGTTGCCCTCGAGTACGCGCTGCCCGTCGAAGATGTTGTCGCGGTAGTTGAAGTCCACGCCGCCGAGGAAGGCGTCGTCGGGCGAAGACGCGTCGCCGTGGGTGAAGATCGCGCCGACCGTGGACTGTTCGAGCACGTTCACGCTCGCGCGCCCGACGAAGTAGTTCTTGTCGCCGAGGGTCTCGTCGTCCTTCATCACGACGTTGAGCATGCCGAGGTTGAGATCCTCGACGCGCCCGGTCACCTTGGCCCCGGCGAGGATGTCCACGGTCCGGCCGCTGGCGTCGAGCCCGATGCGACGCGAGAAGAACGGCAGCGGGTTCACGTTGATCCCGCCGAAGTTGAAGATCCCCGCGTCCTGGAGGAAGAAGTCGCGCTTCTCCGGGAAGAACAGCGGGAAGCGGGTCAGGTTGACGCGGCGATCGTCGACCTCGGTTTCGGCGAAGTCGGTGTTGACGGTGACCGCGAGCGTCAGGCCGGGCGTGAGCTTGTAGAAGGCGTCGAAGCCCCCGTCGAGGTCGAGTTGATCCTCGTCGAGATCGTGGTCGCGGCGAGCCCGGGCGAGACCGTAGGGCTTGATGTCCAGCCCGATGCCCTGGTCGATGTCCTCGATACCCTCGATGACGGCCGCGTCCGCCATCGAGATGAACGGCTTGTCCCGCGAGGGCGACGCCCACCGGATCGACTCGTTGCGCCGCCGGATCCGCCGGGAGGCGTTGAAGCTCCACCGCGATGTCTCGGGGTTGAACGAGATCGTCTTGAACGGGATCGACATCTCCGCGACCCAGCCCTTCTCGTCGATCGTCGCCTTGCCGTACCAGATGCCGTCCCAGTCCCGCCGGAGACGGTCGTTGTCTTCCACGGCGGCGTCGCCGATCGCGCCCGTCGCGCTCATCTCGAAGTAGTAGCCGTTGCGGCGATCGAAGAACGGGTCGACCACGATGGCGACGAAGTCGTCGGGCCCGAAGCCGGCATCGCGTTTCATGACCCGGGCCACGA
>JAAELP010000248.1 GCA_024226535.1 Planctomycetota bacterium
CGAGCCCCCAGTCCGAGGCGACGAAGTCCACGCTTCGGACGTCATCGAGATCGAACGTCCAGTCCTCGTACCGGACATCGAAGTCGGTCGTCGAGCGGTAGTCGAAGTTGCGGACGTTGCGAACGGTCACGCGGTCGCCGGCGACCTCGGCGTAGGGCATCTTCCCGTGCTCTGGCTGCCAGTTGCGGGCGTTCGACGCCGGGAGGATCGACCACCCGACAAGGACGACCACGAACGCCACGAGAAAGCAGAGCACGACGAGCTTTCGCCGGCGCAGGAACACGAACGCGAGCAGGAAGCCGAGCCCGAACAACCCGGCGGCCACGATCGGCAGAACCGCGCCGGGAAGACCGGCGAAGAAGATCGCCAGGATGCACCACGCCCACATGCCCGCCAGCACCAGCACGAAGGCGAGCGGGGCGAGCGCCCGTCCAAGACGCGCGGGAACGAACGCCGAGGCTTGTCGTTCGCTGAACTCACCGTGAGGTCTCCTGTGTCACCTCACGATAAGCGGAATCACGACCGGCTGTCGCCGGGCGCCGCTCAGCTCCTCAGGTGCCGGCTCAAACGCTTCACCGACAGATCGCAGCAGTCGCCGGGCGACTTCGGACCGATGCGGTTGAAGTCGTCGTGGTGGGAGTTCTGGAAGTCCACCATGACCCAGTCGCCGTCGGACTCGAGCAGGAACGTGTGCACCGCCCAGACCCGGTCGGCGCCGCCGGGGAACAGGTAGTCGGCGACGAGCACGTAGTCGGTCTGCGGGTGGCTCGCGCGAACGTGTTCCTGGATGGACCGCGCGCCGCTCCAGAGCACCTTCTGCTGGTTCCGCGCCATCTCGACCTCGAACTCGATCGGCACCTCGGCGATGGAGGCGTCCAGGAGACCGCGGCGGTTGATCTCGTCGGCGAGCCGCGTCGCGCACTCGCGGCTGTACGTGTCGCCGACCCGCGCGGGGTAGACGAGCACGGTCGCCGACGAGCCCGCGCGGCGCAGACGCTTCGCCCGCGCGTCGATCGCGTCGCGCTCCGCATCGGTCGGCGCCAGCGAATCGGATCGCCAGTGCCGCGCCCACCGGCCCTCGGTGTCCTCGTTCGGTTCCCCGAGGTCCAGCGGATCGTGCAGACGCTCAACCAGGAACATCGTGCACTCCATCGGGTTCGACGGCCTCGCCTTCTTCATGGCGCGGCTCTCACGGGTCTGGCGGTCCGACCAGGCCACGTTTCCGCGGCGATCCACGAGCACCGCGTGGATCTCATCCACCCCGCGCTGCGGCGCGCCGACGATCGCGGCGAACAACGCGTAGTCGGTCGCGAGATCGCGCTTCGCGACGAACGCGCCGAAGGCGGCGGCGGCGGAGTCGAACGACGCGCCGGCCTCCGGGGTGAAGACGGTCTCGTCCACCTCGATGGACTCCATGCCCCGCTGCTCCAGCGCCAGGGCGACCACCTTTGCCACGTCGTCACGCCCCTGGCCGGCCATCTGGACCGGGAAGATGGTGATCGACGGCCGCACGGCCACGGGGTCGGTCCCGGCCCTGGTGGTTTGGGCACAGCCCGCGAGGAAGACGGCGGTCGCCGCCAGGATCAGGCTCAGTGCGGTGGCTCTCATCTGTGTACTCCTTGGATGGGGGTCTCGTGTATCTTCGGATTCGTAAGTCTATACTTACACAACATGCACAAAAAAATCACTCCGAGGCACCGTTCATCAGCAGCGCCCCGGACTGACGCCACAGCCGCTTGCGGTCCGCGTCGGCGAGCAGGCCAAGCTCGCGTCCGATCTCGGCGATGGTGCCGATCCCGATGATGGCCCAGGCGTCGCTCTCGGCGCCGTCGGTAGCGTCGCCGCCGGACCGGTGCTCGAGGAGACGGCGGGAGATGAAGCTCAGGTAGCGGCTGTACATCCGCGCGAGGGCCGATCGCACCTCGGGATCGTCGGCCTCGCTGAGACCGGTGAACACGATCCGCGCGATCCCGTGCTCTCCCTCGTAATCGGCTTCGTACTCGAGCAGCCGCTCGGCGGCGCTGCGACCGTCGCCGGGGTCGATCAGCACACGCTCCCAGAAGCCCGTCGATCGGTCGTAGATGTGCTCGATGGCGACGATGAACATCCCCTTCTTGTTCGGCCAAAGCCGGTAGAGGATGTTCTCCTGGACGCCACAGCGTCGGGCGAGCTCGGCCGTCGTCGCCCGCCGGTAGCCAAGCTCCGCGAACGCCATGGCGACCACCGGGATCAGCTCCTTGCGTTGCTCGTTGGTACGGTTGGGTCGGGGCATGGCGAGTCAGTGGGGAGGTGGAGTTTTGTATGTGTTCACATACATAATAGATCATCGACCCGGTCCGTGTCAAGCATGAGGCCCTCGGCCGATCCGAGGCATTCTCGGGTAGCCTGTGCCCCCCGCACAGCCCCCTGATCGAAGGAGGACCCGATGAGCCGCCCCCACGCCGTTCCGGCCACGCTGGCCCTCCTGGTCGCGACCGCCGCGCACGCCAACGCTGAGCCGCCGCCGTCGGGGATCATCACCGTCCCGGCGTTCACGGACCTCGGCGAACTCGTCGCCGGCTCCCTTTCCACGCGGCGTGTCTGGCTCGTCAACGCGAGCCTGGAGACGATCGGCGTGAAGTCGGCGAGCGGAAGTTGCGGGTGTACGCGCGTACTCCAGTTCGCCCCGCGGGTGCTCGGCCCCGGCGAGGCGTACGCGGTCGATCTCGTGATCGAAGCTCCCAAGAAACCCGGCTCCGAGAAGAGTGTCTCGATGACCTTCATCCCCGAGTGGGGGGCCCCGGTCACGACGTGGCTCCGCATGCGCACCGTCGAGACCGCGCCCGAGCCCGCGCCGCCGACGCCCCCGGCGAGCGTGAGGCTCGTTCCCACCCGGACCGACCTCGGGGAGATCATCGCCGGCCAGCACGTCGACGTCAGCGCGTGGCTGATCAACGACGGCCCCACCACCACCCGCGTCGACGAGATCAAGGCCGACGGCGGCTGCACCAGGTTCATCGGATTCGAGCCGACGGACGTGGCGCCGGGGGCGGCGCGGCTCGTTCGCCTGCGCATCACGCCCACCGCCGATCGCAGCGGCGCGAAGAAAGTGCCGCTCACGGCGCGGCTCGGCGACGGCGGCGTCGCAGCGAGCTACGTGACGATGACTGTGACCGGCTCCGACGCGCAGGTGGTGGACCACCAGATTCCCTAACTTAACATGATGAATGGACGACTTGGGTACCCTCGTCCCCGGCGCGCCCGCCGGGGGGGTATGACCAGATGTTGTTCCGCGTCGCCGCCTGCCAGATCGCGTGCAGCCGTGCCTTCGCCTTCGCGTGCATCGACTTCGGCAACGACTTCCCGGCCGAGCACTGGCGACACCTGCGAACGACGAACCCGATCGAGTCGATGTTCGCCACGATCCGGCATCGCCACCGACGAACGAAAGGCAACGGGAGCCGGGCGGCGTGTCTGGCGATGGTCTTCAAGCTCGCCCAGGCCGCCGAGCGGTCATGGCGCAAGCTCAACGGTCACGAGCAACTCACGCACGTCATCCATGGCGTGCAGTTCATCGACGGAGAACGCAAGGTCGCCGCCTGATCATGCGACACGCTCATCCACACAATTTGACCATACCCCCCCGCCGGGCTACGATGGCCGGGTCGGGGGCGCTTCCTGGAGGAGGAAAACGATGGCTTGGTCCCCTGACGGGTACGTTCCCGCGGCGCTTCTCGGCGTGTTGATCGTTGCGTCCGGCGCGGCGCGGGCCGCCGATCCCGGCCCCCCCGCTCCGCGCACCCCGCGCGCCGATCCCGCGGACGGCGTCGCCACCGAGCCCAAGAGGCTCATCAACTTCCTGTCGGTCGGGTTCTCCGACAACGACGGGCTCGGCCGCGTGTCGCCGCACGTGGTCTCCGAGATCGACGGGTGGCAGGCGTACGTCGACAACACGCTCGCCCCGCTCGTCGAGTACCTCGGCCCCGGTCGCTTCGACATGTGGCTCAGCAACCCGGGGGGCGTGTGGGATGACCTCGTCCCCCTCCAGCTCACCGCGACGAAGGAGACGTACACGCTCTTCGAGCAGATGGCCATCGCGCGGGACCGGTTCCCGCAGCTCGCCGAGTACGGTCCCCTCGCGACGTACGCGCACGCCAACGGGGTCGACCTGTTCGCATACATCGGGCTGCCCCGGTGCGACGACGACGACCCCGACTTCGTCTTCGACCCGCAACCGGATCACTGCAACGCAGCGATGTTCGACCACTGGTACGGCGATTTCGTGACCTACGGCTTCAAGGGCATCGGTCACGACTTCTCGGCGACGCTCGCGGCGACGTCCGACGCGTTCGCCGTCAACTTTCCGATGGTGCAGGCGGAGGGCATCGACGTCTACGTCGAGTCGGTTCCGTGGTGGTCGAGCTCGCAGTTCCTCGGGCTCGGCGTCGTCGCCGAGGAGTGGCTCTGGGAGAACGCCGAGCAGTTTCCCGAGAACCACATGCAGGAGCAGACGATCCTCGACGCGGGAGGCCGCTCGATCCACCTCGTGCTCCGGCCGCACCCGAGCTTTCCCGTGCACAACCTCCAGCAGTGGCGCTTCCTCAAGGCGAAGCAGCTGCTCGAGGAAGGGAAGACCATCGCGGTGCCGCTCAAGCCCCTGCTGCTGGCGGGGCATCCGATCGAGCAGCTTGCCAACCTCGCCGAGGGCCTTCCCGCCGAGGACCCGGTCGAGCTCCCGTCTCTGCCGATCACGTTCCAAAAGAAGCCGGCGAACCGACCGGTGACGGCCGACAGCCGCTGAGTGGGCCTCGCTCGCGGTTGTCCGGTCTGGCGTCGAGCCGCGCACCTGTGACGACCCGATAACCACGTGACGACCCGGTGGACGCGCGCGGCCGCTTGTCCGCACGCGCGTGTTTCGTACGTTCGCTCGGGGTGTGCTGCGCACCCGTCGAACAGGAGCAGGATCATTCTCTACGCAACGACCCGCGCGCGACTCGTTGCCCTCTGCCTGACCGGAACCCTGCCGGCCGCCGTCGCGGTCGCCGATGGCCAGGGGCCCCCGCCGGAACCGGAGGACGCCCCCAAGCGGCTGCTGAACTACCAGACGGTCGGGTTCTCGAACAACGACGCCCTGGGTCGGGTGTCGCCGCTGGTGGTCTCACCGACCGAAGGGTGGCAGGACTACCTCGACCACACCCTCGGGCCGCTCGTGGAACACCTCGGCCCCGACCGGTTCGACCTGTGGCGGAGCAACCCGGGGGGCGTCTGGGACGATCTCGTCCCCCTTCAGCTCACCGATGCGCACGAAACGTACACGCTCTTCGAGCAGATGTCGGTCGCGCGGGAGCGTTTCCCCCAGCTCGTGGACTACACGATTCTCGCCGGCTTCGCCGAGGCGAACGGCATCGATCTCTACGCGTACATCGGTCTGCCGCGCTGCGACATCGACGACCCCGACTACGTCTTCGTTCCCCGCCCCGATCACGCCGACCCGGCACTGTTCGACGAGTGGTACGGCGAGTTCGTGACCTTTGGCTTCAAGGGCGTGGGCCACGA
>JAAELP010000249.1 GCA_024226535.1 Planctomycetota bacterium
GCTCGCGGTACTCGTCGGTGATCGCCAGCCGGAAGCGCCCCGCTACCGGTGGGAGCGCCGCCGCGTCGCCCACGTGCACGATCTCGTCGGGGTCCGCGGGCAGGATGACGTCGCGCCGCAGCGACAGTCCCAGCGGCGCGTTGCCGAGGATGTCCGTGACGAAGCGATACGTCGTGCCGTCCCATGCGTAGAGGAACGGGCACGAGCCCGCGGCGACGTTCTTCTCCTCGACGACCAAGGGCCCCGCCGGGGCCTCGACGTCGATCGTGTTGTCCACGACGCCGTTGGTCCAGACGGTCTGGATCGAGTCGAGCCGGCTCCGGCCATCCAGCCCGATCTCGATCGGGATGCGGGAGACCGTGCGCGTGACGCGGTGAAGGCCTGTGCGCACCTCGACGCGCGCCCCGAGCCCGCTCGGGTTCGTCTTGAGCGTGCGGAGCCGCACCTTGAGCTGACCATTCGCATGGCCGCCGTCGTTGCGGAGCACGCACAGCCCCTTCGTCGCGGTGACGACGAGGAGATCGCTGTCGCCGTCACCGTCGAAGTCGGCGGGGATGAGCGACCGCGGCACGGGCAGGGTGAGATCGGCCAGTCCGGCCGCGCCGCTCGCGTCCGACCACCCGCCGCGCCCCCCGTTTCGCTGCAGGCGGAGCCCGCCCGCGCCGTCGGGAGCGCGGCCGGCGAGGACGAGGTCGAGCCGGCCGTCGTTGTCGACATCCACGAGCGTGGCGGCCGTCACCCGGAGCCCGGGGCTCGGCACCCTGGTGCGCCCGCTCCGGCCCGCGGGGATGACCAGCGCGCCGTCCGGGTGCACGAGGACGGCGTCGACGGTCCCGTCGTCGTCCACGTCATCGAGCAGGACCTGCCGCGCCGCCGGCCACGGCCCCGGCGGCTCCGGCGCGCGGGCGAAGCGGCCGGCGCGCCGGTTCTCGAAGACGAGCGACGGCTCGTCGCCGCGCGCCAGCACGAGATCGATCGCGGTGTTCTCGTCGAGATCCGCGGCCGCGAAGTCCATCACCGGTCCCGCGCCGGCGAGGCCGGTCTCGGTCGTCACGTCGGCGAAGGTGCCGTCGCCGTTGTTCTGCCAGGCGCGGAGGCCGGCCGCGCCGCCCACGGCGAGGTCGAGGTCGCCGTCGTGATCCCAGTCCACCCAGCGCACGGGGCCACCGCGCGCCCCGGCGAGCCCGGCCTGCTCCGTGACGGGCTCGAACGCCGCATCGTCGCGCCGACGGAGCAGGTGGACCGCGTCGTCCGCGGCCACCACCATGTCGTTGCGCGCGTGCTTGGCCGGATCGTAACGTTCGCCGGCGGGCACGACATCGTGGAAGTCGCCGGCACGGCAGTACACCTCGCCGGCCGGCGGCGGCACGCTCCCCATGGGCTCGCGCACGAAGCGTCCTTCCTCGGCGAGCGTGAGCAGCGCCAACCCGCCGTCGCCGTCGACGGCGAAGATCCGGCTGCGTCCCCGGTCGTCCACGTCGATCACGGCGGCGGCGGCGATGCTCGCGCCCGCGTCCTCCGCGAGGACGGTCGCGGTGACGTCGACGAAGCGGATTTCGAGCGGGCCGGCGCCATCCGGCTCGGGATCCGGGGGCGGGGCCGCTTCCGGCTGCGTGTGGACGCACGTCTCGAGCGCCCGGGCCGTGCGCATCGTCTCCCCGAGCAACCGGCGCAGACGCGTGAACTCGCGCAGGTGCCGGTTGGCTTCGGCGGTGCGCCCGGCGCGGCGCGCGTAGCCGGAGAGCTTGTAGTGGGCGCTGGCGTGGAAGGGGTCCAGCCGGATCGTCTCCTGGAGTTGCGTGATCGCCTCGTCGTGGCGCCCGGAAGCCTGGAGCGCGCCGCCGAGCTGGAATCGCACGGTCGGCGTCCGGGGATCGAGGCGGGCCGCCTGCTCGAGCGCCGTGGCCGCGACGTCGAATCGAGAGAGCCGGAGGCTGGCGATGCCCGCGAGGTACCGCGAGGATGCATCGGCATGATCGGTGAGCACGTCGATCGCCCGCTGCGCGTCCGCCGGCCGGCCGGTCAGGAGGTACGCCCGCCCGAGGTTCCTCCGCGCGGCGGGGGACGCGGGGTCGATGGCGAGCGCCGCGGTCAGGGTCTCGATCGCCTTCGTCGCCGCGCGGTTCTCGATCTGCGCCTTGCCGATGTTCATCAGGCGGACGAACTCGGCGCGGTCGTCGGGCGGCGGGGCGATGCCCGTGAGCATGCCGAGGGCGAGGACGATCAGGATCCGGAGGATCGGAGCGGGTCCGCGCATCACCGGAAAGTGTACGGGACTCCACGGGGCGGCGTGGTAGGCTTCGACGAC
>JAAELP010000250.1 GCA_024226535.1 Planctomycetota bacterium
GACTTGATGCGGTCGGCGAAATGCTCTTTCCAGTCGTCGGCGTCGCTCATGGGGGCACCTCCAGCCACAGCCCCGGGAGCCCCTCCAATGTCTAGGTTACCGACCTGGGTGAGTCTAGGGCCAGCGGCGTCGACCGTCCGAGAGCCGCCATGTCGATCGCACGCGAGCGGCCGGTATCCGCAAGTCGCCTTGCCCAGCCGGTGCAGGCGATCGCCGCGGCGGGGGGTTGTCGGGTTCCGGCTCGCCTGGACAGGGCGGATCGGCCGATGCGGGCGGCGGAGACCCTTGCAAGAGGATGCAGCCGTGGACACCGAGATGAACCGCGAGCAGATGGGCGACCAGGAAGACAGCGTTTCGCAGCCGGAGCAGGACACACCCGTCGGCGACGAGGAGCCGACGTACTTCGGCCAGGTTCCCGAAGGGGAGCACATCGGGATTGACGACCCGAACCTCAAGCTGGGCATCATCGCGTTGGCGATCCTCGCCGCGACCATTCTCGGCCTGAGCCTCATCTTCGCATCGGTGGACAAGTCCGCGAACGCCAGGGCCGACGGGGCCACGAACGTGATGACGGAGCAGAACCGTCTGATGCGGGAGGCCATCGACATGGCGCACGAGGCCCAGGCGATGAACCGGCAGCGCATGGCCGAGATGCGGCGCGCCATGGAGGAGGCGGAGGGGTACGCGGACTACGCGGAGTTCGGCGAGTATGCCGACGCCGATGCCGACGCCTTCGACTACGAGCCCTGACGATCGCGGCCGGCGCGAGGTCGCCAAGCTGCTCGGCTCAGCAGGTGCTCTCCGGTAGGTGAGGTCCACACCCTTGGCAGCGGGGGAGCGTGGAGGACCTCCATGACCTCCGCAGGAGGTTTCCGCCAGCCGGCCTCTTCGCCCGCGGCCCCGATGGTCGGGGCCAGCGTCAGCACGGCTGCGATGAGCACGGTCATCGCTCGGAACATGGACTTCCTCCTCGGGTCACGGGGGGTCAAGGCTACCACTCTTCTCGCGCGCAACGGTCTCGTCAAGCGCCGCCCGGCGGCGGGCACGCGCCCCAGACGCCGAACACGACGAGCACATCACCGAACGTGACGACACCGTCTCCGTCGATGTCCGCGGCGACATCGTCGCTGCCCCACTGACCGATGATCGTCAGGAGATCCGCGAAGTCGACGGTCGCGTCGAAGTTCGCATCGCCCAGGCACGCCGAGACCTTCAGGTCCACGGCGACCGTCTCGACGACGCCGCGCGCATCCTCGACGCTGATCTGCACGTCGAAGACGCCCGTCTCCGTCGGCACGCCGTGGAGACGTGCGAAGTGCTTCCCGTGCACGCCGCCGTTGGCCGATCGGGGATCGACGGCGATCTGGCTCGACATTCCGGCGGGCAGGCCACTGAAGTCAGCCGTCAGATCGCGCAGGCCACCGAGGATGTTGAGCCAGACCTCGTACGTCTCGAACTGCAGTGCGTCCGGCGGCCGGGCGCCGATCGGTTGGAGATCGAGGGGAAGGAACGTACTCAGCGGCCCTTCGTGCACGGCATCGATCGACACCGCGTGGATCTCGATCGTCGCATCGCCAAGGTCTGTTGCCTCACCGACGACGACCGGAACGGCGTCGATCGTGAAGGTGTCGAAGTTGTCCGCCTGGAACCCACCGCCCAGACCAAGGGCCACGTTGAACCCCACGAAGCTGCCGACGTAGCTGTGGCCGTCCAGGAACATCACGTCGTACGAGCCCGGGGGCAAGCCGGGGATTTCGTAGGTCCCGGGTGGCTGGTGCGAGCCTGAGAGCCGCGCGACGACGGGGAGTCCGGTCGTGGTATCGACCGCGATGATGTTGACGCCCGACACCTCGTTGCCGAGCGACTCGACGATGCGTCCTCGAATCGATCCGAACACGGCGCCGGGAGGAAGAACCGGGTCCGGGTACGCCACGGAGAGGGCAGCGACGTCGTCAGGTTGGAGTTGTCCGACGGACTGTCCCGCGATCGCGAAGTGCATGACCGGGAGATCGGTGCTGAAGGTCGGAAAAGCGATCGTCGAGTGCATGAGGCCGATCGTGTGTCCGATCTCGTGCGCGGCAACGTTCACCATCAGGATGTCCTCGTTGTCCGCTACCGCGCCGAACCACCGGCCCGGATTGCCACTAACGGGAAAGCTCGCGCCCCCGGACGTCAGGTCCGCCGCATTGCCGACGATGATGAGGATCTGGCTCAAGAGAACCGGCGGTAGCGTTTGAGAGTGCACGACATCGACGACCTCGAACGCGATGTGCGACGTCGCGACATCCTCCAACAGTTGAATCCCGGTCTGAATGTCGGCGAGGACCCGCGTCTCGTCCTCCGGCGTCACGCCCGGCTTCACCCAGAACACTACCTGGATCGGGTTCGCGGTGATCTCCGGGCTGACCGCCGATCGGATGTCGAATGCGGCCAGCGAGGACGTGAGACAGAGGACCAGCAACACCATCGCCGCGCGCGAGGAAACCCAACCCGCATGTCTCGCCAACCTCATGACCGACCTCCAGTCTCCGTGTGACCTTCCCCCGAAGTCATGCCTCAGCGACGCTCATCCGAGCCCGGCGGCGCTCCGACCGGCGAACCGACTGGAGATGCGAGCGGATTCCGTTCGACGTCAACGTGGTAGCCGTACTTCTGGTTGCCGGTGAAGTGCTCCGGCACCGACACCACGACGAGGAAGACCTCGGTGCCCGCGGGCGCCTGGACGGTGCCGGTGCCGGTCACGTCGTCTTCCATCGCCAGGCTCGAGTAGGTCGAGCCCGACGCACCCGTGACCACGATCCGACCCTCGAAGTGCGCGGCGGCGCCTTCGCTGCCGGTTCCATCGCCCTCGAGAAGGAAGGTGTACTCGGCGGCCTGCGCGTTCTCGATCCGGATCACGTTGTACGCCCAGCCCCGCGGCTCGAAGCACGGTGACGCGCCGGGCACTCCGGGACACGACTCGAATGACCACGCGGTGCCGATCTCGAGACCGGAGGTACTCGCGACGTAGGGGTGGAAGTTGTCGGGATCCCCGTAGGTCTCCGCCTCCTGCCGCGCACGTTCGACCTGAACCGGGGTGAGGTAGTCCAGGCCACCGGTGTTCCGCGCCGCCCAGTCGGCGAAGTGACCGCGCAGGGCGGTGCCGCCGATCTGCGCATGCAGGTGCTCCTGGGGCCTCAGGTCGGTCCCGGAATAGAACCCGCCGGTAATGATGTCGGGATCCACGCCGGCGACGCCGGTCAGGTAGAAAAGCAGCGTGTGCATGCCGTACTGGCGCACCTGGTAGAGCCAGTCCGTCGGATCGCCCGGCGCCTCGTTGCCGAAACCGTGCCAGAGGGCAAGCTGCGGGTTGGCCACGATCGCGCCCGCCTCGACGAACGCGCGCTCGTCGTTCGGCAGGTTCTCCGCCATGTACCACTGGGCGGAGGACTCGACGTACCAGCCCGAATCGGGGAGCCCGAATCCCGGCGAGGCCGAGCTGTACTGGAAGATGTGGAACCCCTCGTGGTAGAGGTTCGACGCGTCCGTCTGAAGACCGTTCGGGAGCGTCAGGTACGGCATGCCGAACCCGTCCGTTCCCTGCCCGTTGCTCCACCCGTTGGGGAAGCCGTCATTCGCGCCGTGGTGGATGTACACGTTGTAGGCGAAGCACGCGTCCGGGTTCGGAGGATCCTGCATCCCCAGGTTCTCGAGACAGTCCTGCCGGATGGCGTTCAGTTGGGCGAACATCACCGGCGTGTCACCGGCGTGGTCGAACTGGGGAGCCCACCAGATCGCGAAGATCCCGTCGGTGGCCACCTCGGGCGGAACCGGTAGCTCGAACGGGTTGCTGAGCACGTACTCCGCGGGACACGGTCCCCAGGTCGCGATCAGCGCGAGGATGTCCGCGAAGTCGACGCTCCCGTTACCGCTGAGGTCCTCCGGGCAGGGGACGCCGCACGGTCCCCAGGCGCCGATGATCGTGAGGATGTCGCTGAAACCGATGTCGCCGGAGGCGTCGAGATCGGCCGGGCAATGACACGGGTTGACGTGCTCGACCACCATGAGGTTCAGGTTCCCCGCGCCCCCCTCACCGCCGGAGTAGCCTCCGACCCGGATCAGGTGCTCGACGCCGGCGGCCACGACGAACCGCGCCTCGGAGTGATACACCTGGCACGCGCCGTTCGCCTCGGCGTCGCCGCTGCACGCGACGTACGCCGGCGCGTCGCACGTCTCTGTCCCGCCGCGGTAGACGAGGACGCTCGTGTCGAAGGACCCGGCGGCGCAGGTCGAGGCGGTCACGATGCCGTCCACCGGCGGGACGTACGAGAACCAAATGTCCCGGCTCATCGCCCCCATCGCGCCGCAATGGCCCTCGATCGGCACGCCGCTGTCGGTGTTGCCGCTCGTGTCGAATGCGGTGTCGCCGGCGCCGATGGAAACGGCGTCGGCGCAGGTGTCGCCCGCGGCGCCAGGCCCGAAGACCGCGTGCGTGCCGCCCGTCGTCGATACCGCGAGAACCACCGCGACCGATGCGTTGACCAACGCCTTCATTCCGACCTCCTCTCGACGGAGGCATTATAGAGAGGTAGACCGCTGCTTCGACGCGTGGACGTCGCCGGATCGTCAGGCGGTGGCCTCGTGGGAGCGATCTCGGCGCAGGCGGTCGATGAGATCCCGGATGCACCGGGCCAGATCGTCGTGGTGGACGAGCTTGGCGGCCTCGCTCGCCTCGAACCAGCGCCGCTTTCGCCACGAACGCTCCGGCCAGACCTTGAGCGACCGGAGCACCGCGAGCGCGTACAGCTCGGTGGCGTGGCGCGTGCCGTTCTTGCGTTGCTCGAACGTGCCGATCGGATCCGGATCGAGGACACCGGCAAGGCCGGCTTCCTCGTGAGCCTCGCGAACCGCGGCATCACGGGCGGTCTCGCCGGTCCCGATCCGTCCCTTGGGCACGATCCAGCGATTGCCGTTGCGCGTCGTGATCAGGGCGATCTCCACGACACCGTTCCGATGACGGTAGGGGATCACACCGGCGAGCGGGATGGGTGGGGTTCGGAGTCGGCGGGGCATCGGGCGCCTTCCATGGCTCTTCGCCCGTCATCGGCCGTTCTTGCGCTCGACCTCCAGTCTCCGGGCGAGCAGGCCGCGAAGACCGGTGCCGGTCAGGATTGCTGTGCGATGGCCGTTCGCGCGAGCTTCCGCCCCAGGCCGCTGGCGAGGTTCCGGTAGATCACCAGCCCGATGTCGGGACGCCGACGCACGAGCCGCGTGAAGTCCTTCGCGTCCATGCGCACGGCCTCGACGTCCGAGCGCGCCGTTGCCGTGGCCGAGTGCGGCGTGTCCGCGAGCAGGCCGATCTCGCCCAGTGCCTCGCCGGCTCCGACGAACCCCACGCTCTGCCCGCCTCCGTCGACGTCGATCTCGACCACGCCGTCGAGAACGAGGTAGAGAGCGTCGGGGGCCGCCCCCGCGCCGAAGACGACCTCGTCGGTCACGAAGCGACGCACGGTGCAGAGACGAGCCACGTGCGCGAGCTGCTCCTCGGTGAGGCCGGCGAACATGCCGCAGCCGCGCACGGCGGGGCGGATCCGCGGCAGGTTCTGCTGGAGCTCCAGCGGCGCGACAATGAGCCGGGCCACCTCGCGCATCTCCGGCGTGAGCTGGATCTCGCCAAGCTCCATCGGCACGAGCACGCGCACCATGCGCACGATGTCCAGGCGCTCGACCTTCTCGAACACCATCGCGGGCACGTACGCCGACGGCACGAAGCCAAGCTCCAGCAGCGTGCGCTGCATCCGCGGGGCATCGGCGAGCACGTCGATCTCGATGTAGGCGGTCTCGCCCCCCTCGCGGCATCGGCGCTCGACTTCGCTGAGCAGGTACTGGACCGCCGCGTCGTCGGAAGTGATCAGCTCGAAGATGCGCACCGCCTGCTCCATTTCGTTCTGGAGATACCCCACACCGCCCGCGATGCGGTCGCCGCGGCGGGCGATGATGTACTGGGCGTGGTGCGCCTCGAGCATGAACTTGCCGTAGTGCAGACGCATCGGTCCGTAGACCTTGCGGTGGCGCGTCCGGCCACGCTGGATGCGGAGCAGCGGCGCGTACCCCTCGGTCGTCAACTCCTCCAGCTCGAAGTCGTGATCGTGGGGGAAGGGGTCCGCTTCGTCCTCGACGATCGCGTCGAGACGAAGCCCGGAGTTCGCCATGGCGAGCGCCGCGAGGGCGTGCACCTCGGGGATGATGTGCGGGTTGTTGCGCCGCAGGGCCAGCGCGCTGCCGAAGAACTGCACGAGCTGGCCGCAGCTCTCGCGCGTCGTCGCGAAGCGGTCCTTGAGCGGGCTGAATCCGACGGCCGCGAACCCGTTGTTCTGCGCGATGCTGAGCGAATGCGGGTGGGTCACGCGGGCGTCGACGAGGCCAACGTGCAGCCGCGGACGGACACGGTCGAGACGCTCCCGCATGAGCGAGTTCCCCACGCCCTGCCCGCGGAACTCGGGGCGCACCGCGAGGCGACCGAACTCGCCGAGCAGATCCGAGTAGGCGCCGATCTCCAACAGGACCGAGCCCGTGCCCACGATCTCGTTCGTCGCCTTGTCCACCGCGACGAGCATGAGCGTGCCCTCGCCGAGGATCATCTTGCGCAGCTCGTCGAGTTCGTAGAACTCAGGGTAGGTGTACCCCGACCCGTAGGAGGCAACGAAGACGTCGCGCACGCCGTCCGCGTCATCGATCGTCGCCTCGCGAATCGTGATCGAGTCAGGGCAGGGGTGGTTCATCATTCCACTCCCGCACGCGGGGCGACGACCGCGCCCGCGTGCCGTGCGACGGCATGGTAGTAGGCGGCCCCGATGCGCAGGACGTCTTCGTCCACGTCGAACCGGCTCGAGTGCGCGGGGTAGCCTTCCTTGCCGGCTACCCGCGAGCCGAAACGCACGTAGCATCCGGGTACGAGCTGCATGTAGTTCCCGAAGTCCTCCGCGCCCATGTTCGCGATCTCCATCGGGCAGACGTTGTCGTCGCCGGCGATCTCCTTCGCGGCGACGCGGGCAATGTCCGCGACGTCGACCGGGTTGCTGACCGGTGGCGTGGAGCTCAACACCTCGAACGTGACATGTGCGCCGTGGAGATGGCCCGCGGCGAGGGCCATGCGATCGACGGACGCGATGAGGTGGTTGCGAACATCCGCCTCCTGCGCGCGGACGGTGCCCTCCAGCACCGCGGTGCCGGCGATCACGTTCGGCGCGGTTCCGGCATCGAAGCGACCGATGGTCACCACCGACGGATGCGCGGGGTTGACCTCGCGCGAGACGATCGTCTGGATGGCGGAGACGATGAGCGTGCCGACCACGACCGCATCGATGCCCTCGTGCGGACGCGCCGCGTGCGCGCCCTCGCCGTGGATCGTGATGCGGAAGCTGTCGGTCGACGCGTTCACGGGGCCGTCGGTGACGGCGATCTTGCCCGTCGTGAAATGCCGGTCCACATGGCCGCCGAAGATCATGGCGACGTCGGTGAGGGCACCGTTGCGGATCATCTCCTGGGCGCCTTCGCCGACCTCCTCGGCGGGCTGGAAGATCAGGCGCACGGGCGCGGGCAGATTCCGCTCGCGCACGAGCAGCGCCGCGGCTCCGAGCAGCATGCTCGTGTGGGCGTCGTGGCCGCACGCGTGCATGCGGCCGTCATGAATCGATGCGAACGGCAGGCCGGTCTCCTCGGTGATCGGCAGGGCGTCCATGTCGGCGCGGAGGGCGACGAACGGAGCGTCGGTCGCGCCCGGGATCTCCGCGATCACGCCGGTGCGCCCGATTGCGTTGCGGTAGGAGACGCCGTACCGGTCGAGGAACGCGCACACGCGCTCGGCGGTGCGGACCTCGTCCCAGCTCAACTCCGGGTGCTGGTGCAGGTCGCGCCGGACCGTGACCAGCTCGTCGAACAGCGATGCTTCGAATGCCGTGCCCATGCCGCCGCTCCTTTCGCGGCTCCCCGCATGCAAAATTCGATACTGCCATCGGTCCGCCGTCCACCCCGCTGGGCCGCGTCGAGACAGATCGGGGTGAGATTCGGGGCCAATTACATGGGCCGGGCGGGCTACGGGGTGATCAGGAAGCGCAAAGACGCGCGCGCCTCGCGCTGGAGATCGGTGTCTCCGATGTCGTGCCCGTAGACGAGCACGAGCACCGCGGCGTGGAGCGCGCGGAAGCGCGCCATCCGCCACGTGTCCTCGTCGACCTCGCCGTAGACGTTGAAGAACGCGTCGTGCGCCGACGGCGGCAGGAAGCCCGCCGCGATCGACACGTCCTCCGACCGGTCACCGAGATGCACATCGCCCCAGTCGATGATGCCCGAAGGACGGCCGCCGTCGTCCACGAGCAGGTGCCGCGCGTAGAGGTCGCCGTGGACGAGCGTGTTGCCGGCGGGCGTCCAGGACGCGGGGACCTCGTCGAAGATCGCGCCCAACGGACCCGGATCATCGACGAGCCCGAGCTCGACGCACTGCGCGAGACGCTCGGCGATCCGCGGCGCCCGGTAGGCGACGTCCATCCGGCGGATCGTGTCCGGCGGCGCGCCGAGGGTCCGCGCTTCGTCGGCGCCGACGGCGTGGAGCCGCGCGAGGAACTCCGCCAGCACCGGGGCCGCGGCGTGACGTTGCCGATCGTCGAGATCCGCCACGCATGCCGTTCGTCCGGCGATCACCTCGTAGCCGGCGAACGGCCACGGGAAGCGCTCCCCCGGCGCGCCGACGAAGGTCGGCACCGGGACGGGCAGCGGCAGACGCCGGGCGATCACCGGGAGCAGCCTCGCCTCGGTCTCGATCAGCTCGACGGCGATCTCGCGACGTGGAAATCGGAAGACCCACGCGTCGTTGACGAGGAACGCGGTGTTGTCCCAGCCGATGCCGAACGAAGCGAGCCGCGCCGGCGCAAGCGACGGGAACTGCGTCTCGATGAGCGCTTGCGCCAGGTCCGCGGAGACGTCTCGCTCGGCCGTCCACGGACGGTTCATCAGCAGGGGCCCCATGCTCCGATCACGACGAGGATATCCGCGAAGTCCACGCTGCCGTTGCCGCTCAGGTCCTGCGGGCAGTCCGGGCCGCACGGGCCCCACGCCCCGATCACCTGCAGGATATCCCCGAAGCCGACGTCACCGCTGCCGTCGAGGTCGGACGGGCACGGCGCCTCCGGTACGCAGAGCCCGATGAAGATCGACAGCACGTCCTCGCTGTTGACGCCGACGACGATGTCCGGCGCGCCGTCGCCGTTCAGGTCGCCGGTGTCGAGCCCCGACGGGCCGATCGCCGTTCCGTACGGCACCGCGTCGGCAAACGTGCCGTCGCCGTTGTTGGGCAACATGGCGACGGCGTAGAAGACGTTCGTGTCGAGCGAGTTGTTCTGGCGACACGTCACCGCGGCGTCGAGGTCGCCGTCGCCGTCGAGGTCGTGGAGGGCGACGCGCTGGGGGCCGGGGAGGTTGGGGTAGTGGACGGCCGGCGCGAACGTCCCGTCGCCGTTTCCGTGGAGCACGGAGATCCGCTCTTCCCGGGTTTCGGTGACCACGAGATCGAGGTCGAGATCGCCGTCGAGGTCGCCGGCGGCGATGCCCCACGGGTTGTCGGCGGGCGGGTAGTGCGTGGACGGGCCGAACGTCGCGTCGCCGTTGTTGAGGATGACCGCCACGGTGCCGGGCGTGAACGCGTTCGCGCACGCGAGGTCGAAGTCGCCGTCGCCGTCGAAGTCGCCGGCCACGAGTTCGCGCGGATTGAAGCTGCCGACCGGGTACAGGTTGTCGAGCACGAACGACCCGGTTCCGTCGTTGAGGAGCACGGCGATACGCCGCTGGTTCCCGGCCTGCACGACCGCCGTCGCCGCGAGGTCCGCGTCCCCGTCGCCGTCGAGGTCGGCGGCGGTCACGCCGTACACCCAGGCGCCGAACCCGATGGAGGTCTCGGGCCCGAGCGCTCCGGTCCCATCGTTGAGCAGGATCGAGACGGTCTGCGGTCCCTGGTTCGCGAGCACGACGTCGAGGTCACCGTCGCCGTCGACGTCGGCGGACGTCATGTGCACGCCCTGGCTGGCGGGATAGTTCACGTGCGGAGCGAACGTCCCGTCGCCGTTGCCCAGGTGCATGGAAACGTCCCCGGCGTTGACGTTGACGGTGGCGACGTCGAGGACCGCGTCGCCGTCGAAGTCCTCCACGACCACGGCGGTCGGCGCATCGCCGGTGGGCACGACCGCATCGGGCCGGAAGATCTCGTTCTCGAGGCCGAGCAGGAACGAGACGAACTCGCCGCCGATGCCGGTCACCGCGAGGTCGTCGTCTCCGTCGCCGTCGAGGTCGCCGGCCGCACACGCGACGGGCAGCTCGTTCGTGTTGAACTCCTGCGGCGGGCCGAACCCGCCACTGGCGAGGCCGGGCAGGACCGACACGAGGTCCTCGTTCACGAAGTTCGCGCACGCGAGGTCGTTGATGCCGTCGCCGTCGAAGTCGCCGTGGGCAACCTCCAGCGGCTCGCTGTTCACCGCGTAGCGCACGTCGAACGGAAAGAGGCCGTCCTGATTGATGAGGATCGAGAACCGCCCCTGCGGCGGGTTCACGAACGGTCCCCGGCTGCACGCGACGAGGTCCGGGCCGCCGGCGCCGTCGATGTCCGCGACGATGACGTGCGCGGGCAGCACGTCGAGCTCCGTCGTGGTGTCGCCGTTGAACCCGACCCAGCCGTCGCCCGGCCCGCCCCCGTCGTTCGCGTCGCCCGGAGCCGTGTAGCCCTCGTTGTAGAACACGCGGAGCCTCCCGGGCAGGCCGGACGGGCTCACGTCGCTCACGACGATGAGCGCGAGGTCGAGGTCGCCGTCGAGGTCGAAGTCGGCGAGCCGTGCCGAGCCCGGCGCGTTCGTGACCTCGGTGGAGAAGTCGATCGCGAACGCGCCGTTGCCGTCGTTCAGCAGCACGGTGAACTCGTCCGTGCTGCCGTTGGTCACGACCGCGTCGGCGTCCCCGTCGCCGTCGAGGTCGCCGAGCGCGACCGAGGCCGGCGAGGTCCCGGCGGGATACGGCCCCTGGACGTCGTAGGTCCCCGGACCGGTGTTGATCATCACCCAGATCGAGTGGTCGTCGACGCAGGCCGCGACGAGGTCCAGCCCCGCGTCGCCTCCGACGTCGGCGGCGGCCACGTCCCACGGCGTGCTCGCGACGCCGCCATCATCGACGGCCTCGAGGATCAGCTCGATCTCCGGCCCGTAGGAGCCGTCGCCGTGGTTGAGGCGGACCGAGATCGAGTCGCTGTGCCGGTTCGGCGTGGCGACGTCGAGATCGCCGTCGCCGTCGAGGTCCTCCAGCAGGACCATGTTCGGGGCGCGGCCCATCTGGTACTGCGGGTTTCCGTACAGCAGGGGGCTGTCGGCGAGGGCGGTCGGCCATAGCGACGCGGCGGCGGTGAGAGCCGCCGCGGGGATCGTACGGTTCATGTGGGGTTGCTCCTTGTCCGTGAGCGTACACGGAAAGCAGCCCTCGGCGTCGCCGACGTCAACCGCGACGGCGGCGTCGACTTCCGGGATCTGCTGACGCTCCTCGCCCGCTGGGGGGCCTGCCCGTGAGCATCGCGCGAAAACCACAGGGCTCGTCTGGCGGCAATACGGTCGAAGTTGAGGTGGCCACGTGAGTCTCGTGCGAGTTGGCGTAGACCTGACCTTGGTAGTCTGCGCTCGAAACACGAGGGAAGGTCACACCTCAGTCATCGCGCCCGTCTGTGTTGCTCTTGATTCCCTCGTCACGTGAAGCAGCCACCGGTTCCGGGCTCGAACTCGAGCACCATTGGCCGCACTGACCGGACCCCCGATGTCGTACCGCATGCGGACGACGAGGTCCCGGATGAGCTGGCGCAGCGCCCGCGCAAGAAGGAGGGGGTCGGTCGTCCGCCGATCACGGCGTCCACGCCCCGATCAGCAGCAGTACGTCGGCGAAGTCGATGAACGTGTCCCCGTCCAGGTCACCGATGCACTCGAGGTCGCCGTTGCATCCGTGGCCGGGCGTCGTCCAGTTGGAGAGCAGGATCAGCAGGTCGGCGAACCCGACGAAGCCGTCCTTGTCGAGGTCGGCGGGATCGAAGCCGACGGGATCGACGCGTACGAGCTGGATTCCGTTGAGGAACCCCTCGGTGGCGATGATGCTGCCGAGGAACTGAACGACCAGCGTGCCGTCGACGGTCTCGCCGGTGATCGTGGCGTGCGTGATGCCCTCTTCCAGCGCGCCCGGCCATGCCCCGCCCACGAGGCCCCAGTTGTCCACGTTGTCGTCGACCATGACCGTGGTCACGGCCGCCGGGGTGATCGGCGTCCACGCATAGGCGGTGATCGCGTACCTGCCCGGGGCGAGGTTCTCGAAGGTCACGAAGCTGACGACGTCGCCGAGCCCGAACAGCCCATCGTCGAAGAGTTGCTCGTCGCTGCCACCGGTGGCCTCGTCGTCCACGCCGCCGGCTTCGTTCTGCGTCGTCACCGTCGCCTGGAGAGAGCGCCCGTCCAGCCCGACCAGCGGGTGAGGGACGCCCGGCTCGACCACGGTGTTCCAGACGCCGGGCGCGCCGGCGGCGCCGTAGCTCGCGTCAGGCGTGCCGAGGTCGTCGCCGAAGTCGATGTTGAACGATTGACCGAGGGCGGTCGAGCCGAGGGCGATGGTTGCCGCGGCGGCGAGAAGCGAAGTGGGGAGGCGGCCGTTCATGGGTGTTCTCCTTGGATCGGAGGGCCGGAGCAGGATCGACTCCGAGGGTGCGCGCCATGATACGGCGCCGCCACGGCGACACCAGAGATTTATTTGAAATATTGTGCAAACTTCGTGCAATGGGGTGGCTTCCGGCCCTTCCCGGCGTACGATGGGCCCGATGGCTGATCCGGACCCCGCAAACGGCACCGAGGCCCTCGGCGACGACGCCCTGGAGAGTCGCATCCGGGAGGTGGGCACCGCCCTCGCCGGCAGCTTCCAGCGTGTCCTCGGCGAGCTTCCCGGACGTCCCGACCGCCCGGGGCACCTCGCGGAGGTTCTGGGGCTGAACCGGAACATCTCCGGCCGGGTGCTCACCGCGACCGCCGACGCCGACCCGCTGGCGGTGGCCCACGTGATTCCCGGTCCGGAGCCGCTGCGGAAGCTGCTACGCGCGGCCCAGCGGCGCGGCGTGTCCGGAGCCCTCATCGCCGAAGCGGAGGTCTCGATTCGCGCCTTCGAGACGCTCATTCGCGAGATCGCCGGCGACCGGCCCGCCCTCGACGCGATCATCTCCTCGTTGCTGCCACCGGCGCGCGGGCGGTTCGAACTCGGCGCGAAGCACACGATGTTCCGCGGGGCGAGCCTGCTCAAGGGCGCGTACGCGGACCTCTGGCTCCACGCGGCGCTCGTGCACCCCGCGGCGGGTGCGGACGGGCACCTCGACGTCGCGCACCTCTACGGCACGCTCGGGCTGCGCCGCATCCGGCCGAACACGGTCGTCAAGTTCACCTACCGACAGTTCGGCACGCCGGAGCAGCCGGCGCGCACGCTCGACGGGAAGCCCGCGGCGGAGGGCGGGACCGAGCTCGACCGGTTCTGCGCGCTGCCCCCGGCGCCGCTGGACCGCACCGATGTGGACGACGGCGCCGTGTACGCGTTGGCCGGCCGCGACGTCGGGCCGCGCTCCGCAGTGGACAAGCTGCTCGCGGAGGTTCGCCCGCGCGCGATGGCGAGCAAGCCGGCCGACCGGCCGCGCAATCTCAAGAGCCTGTTCGTCTCGCCCTGCGTGCCCGTGAAGTGGCTCGTCTTCGACATGCTGCTGCACGAGGACGCGTACGCGGGCTCCGAGCCGTCGCTGATGCTGTACGACACGTCGGTCAACGGCATGGCGAGCGTCAACGACCCGGCGCGCGACGCCGACCGCCTCGACCTGCACGAGTCGGTCACCGTGCTCGGTCGCGGCACGACCCGGCTTCAGGTCGACGAGATGCCGCGCTACCGCGAGATGGTCGTGTTCGCCGCCGAGACCCTGGGGTGGGACCTGGAGCGGTTCCGCGGATACCGCTGCCGGATCCAGTACCCGATGCACGGAATGCAGGTGTGCATGGTGATGGACGCGCGGGGGTGACCTGGGGCGAAGTCAGTGACATTCGGCTCAGGGGCACGGCCCCCACGCACCGATGATCGCGAGGATGTCGCCGAAGCCGACGTCGCCGCTGCCGTCAAGGTCCTCCGGGCAGCCGACGCACGGTCCCCATGCGCCGATGACGGCGAGGATGTCGCCGAAGCCGACGTCGTCGCTCGCGTCCAGGTCGCCGAAGCACGGGGCGGCCCCGATGAGCCGCAGCACGTACACGGCGCCGGTGTTGAAGCTGCCGTCGTTGTCGAGCCCGGCGCCGACCAGGAGATCGGGCGCGCCGTTGCCGTCGATGTCGCCGAGCGCTCCCACGGACGTGCCGAACTGGTCGTCGTTGCTCAACGGGGCGGCCAGGCCGCCGAGGGTGTCGCTGATCTTCTGATGGGCGGCGACCGTGCCGTCTGCCTCCAGGAACAGCACCCATGCCGCGCCGCGACCGGGGCCGCCGTCGTCGTCGCCGAGGGTGCCGACGGCGAGATCGGGCACGCCATCCCCGTCGATGTCGCCCGGCGCGGCCAAGGAGTAGCCGAAGCCGTCGAACTCGTCGAGGCTGCCGGTGAAGCCGCCGGCGCTCGCGCTGATCTTCTGCTCGGCGACGACCGCTCCGCTCGTGTTCAGCCGCAGCACGTACACCGCTCCCGCCCCGTTGATGCCGTCATCGTCGAAGTTCGCTCCCACGGCCAGGTCCTCGACGCCGTCGCCGTCGACATCCCCCAGCCCCGCGACGGACGCGCCGAAGTGATCCTGATCGTCGAGCGCCGTCGCGAAGCCGCCGGTCGTGTCGCTGATCTTCGAGCTCGCCTTGACCGTCCCGTTGGCGTTGAGCCGGAGGATCCACACGGCGCCTCGGTTGGAGATGCTGCTTCCGCCGTCGTCATCGTTCAGGGCACCGACGGCCAGGTCGACGACGCCGTCATTGTCGAGATCGCCGAGGTTCGCGATCGAAACGCCGAAGCGATCGACCGGGCCGAGGGTGCCCGTGAAGCCGCCGGCCGTGTCGCTGATCTTCTGCTCCGACTTGACGGTGCCGTCGGCGTTGAGCAGGAGGATCCAGATCGCCCCGCCGTCGGTCACGCCGTCGTCGTCGTTGCGCGCGCCCACCGCCAGGTCGGGCACGCCGTCGTTGTCGAGATCGCCCAGCGGCGCGACCGCGCACCCGAAGAAGTCGTTGTCGTCCAGCGGACCCGTGAAGAAGCCCTGCGTGGAGCTGACTTCTCCGAGAGCACCGTGCCGTCGGCGGCGAGGTACGCGAGCCAGACGGCGCCACGCGCGTTGCCGCCGTCGTCGTCCCGTTCGGCGCCGATGGCGAGCTCGGTCCCCCCGTTGCCGTCGAGATCGCCGATCGCCACCGCGGACCGGCCGAAGGCGTCGCCGCTTTCGAGCACCCCGTTGAAGCCTCCGGCCGTCGCGCTGATCTTCTGGTGCGAGAGCACCGCGCCGACTCCGCCGGCCACCGCCGTCTCCGCGATGAGCAGGCAGACCGCGCAGGCCGCCGCGAATGCTGTTTCGAATCCGCGCCGCGTGTCAGTTGTGAGTGGGTGGTTCATGCGTGTCTCCTCGTGGCTTCGTCGAGCGGTCCGGCGTGGGCGACCACGCGGCTTGCTCGTCGAGAGCCAGTAGAACCGGACGGCCTTTCAACCGTCAAGCATTTTAGGAGACAAAGCCCTGGCGAGCTCGCTCAGAACGCGCACGGGCCCCACGCGGCGATGACGGCGAGGATGTCGCCGAAGTTCACCGTGCCGTCGGCGTTGATGTCGGCGGCGCATTTCTCGCACCGACCCCAGTTGCCGATCAGCTCGAGGATGTCCGCGAAGTCGACCGCGCCGCTGTCGTTGACATCCGCGGGACAGGGGTTCAGGACGACGACGCCCCATCCGATGTTGTCGATCTCGGTGAGGTTGTTACCGGGGGTCGTCGTGATCAGCACGGAGGTGATCCCGACCGGGTTCTGCCAGCCGGCGAACACCGTGGCCGACGGCGCCATGTCGAACTCCCACGTGTCGATCACGGTGCCGTCTCGGTAGAAGGTCAGCACCTGGTGGAGCTCGACGTTGCCGCCGTCGATGTCGAACCCGATGGCGAGCTGAGGCTCGTCGAACGCGATCGTCACGTCGCCCTCGCCGCGGAGGATATTGCTGTCGTCGCCGTGGAGGTACCCGGCGAGCATGAAGAGGTCACCGCTGGACGAGTAGGTCGCGCCCGGCAGGAGATCCGCCCAGAGCGGCGCGCCGGTGATGTGGTTGAACGGGTTCGGCACCGGGATGGACGTGCCGGCGTGGAAGCTCACGTGCTCGAAGTCCTCGAGGTATTCCTCGCTTCCGGAGAGGATGGCGTCGAGCGCCCCGCGTGTCTCGATCTGCCCCGCGTGGACGATCGGGGACTGCGACAAGGCAGCGGTCAGCGCCAGTACGGCGAGGCGATATGGGTAGGTCATCGTGTGTCTCCTGCCCCCATGCAAAATGTGCAGCGTGTCGCCGCGCAGATACAGGGTATCCCATCCATTTACCCGGATTCTCCGGGGCGGGAGCGAAATCGTGTATCTGGGCGGACGAACGGGGCACTTTGGGATGGTGCCGCCTCTGCCTTTGTGGTTGGGCTCGGGTGGATCGTGCACAAGGAGTAGGACCATGTCCCATGGAATCTCCCGATCGCTGGTCACGGGGCTCGTGGCAGCCGCCTGCGGCATGCTTGCGTCGCAACCGGCCGCTGGCGCCGTAATCCACGTGAACGCGGCGTCACCCGGCGGCGATGGCTCGAGCTGGGAGACGGCCATCGCCGATCTGCAGGATGCGCTCGCGGTGGCCGTGCCGGATGACGAGATCTGGGTTGCCTCGGGCGTCTATACCCCGTCCGACACCGATGCCACCGCCAGCTTCGTCCTCACCGCGGGGGTCGCGCTCTACGGTGGGTTCGCCGGAGTCGAGACCGAGCGCGGCGAGCGCGACTGGATCGCTCACGAGACCACGCTCTCCGGAGACGTCGGCCGAGATGACGTCGTGAACCCGTGGCCGAGCGGCTGGAACATCAACACGTCGAACGCCGGCCATGTCATCGTCGCAAGCGGCACCACGCGAGCCTCGGTGCTCGACGGATTCACCGTCGCCGACGGAAGCGGCGGTCCGTCCGGAACGCCCGCGGGCCATCCGCTCAAGTTCGGCAGCGGCGTGTACATCGTCGGGGGCAGCCCGACGATCAGGAACTGCACGTTCACACACAACCTCGCGGGGTTCGGCATGGGGGGCGGGGTGTACTGTCTGGACGGAAGCCCGCTCATCGAGGACTGCACGTTCGAACAGAACTACGCGCACAGTGGCGGCGGGGGCGCGATCTTCGTCGTCGGCGACAGTGTCCCGGAGATCGCGAGGTGCGAGTTCCTCGGCAACATCGCCGTCGCCACCCAGATCTCGAATCTCAACGGCGACGGCGCCGGTGTCGCCATATATTCCGATCACTCGGTCACCATCTCCGATTGTCGGTTCTCGGGCAATCTCGCGCGGCCGTTCTATTCCATCGGCGACGCGCTTGGATACGGCGGTGGCCTGTGGATCTGGAACGGCGGCGCCACCGTGAAGAACTGCGTGTTCGAGAACAACACGGCCAACCTCGGCGGCGGGCTCATCAGTTGGGGACCGGCCACCGTCGTGAACTGTCTGTTCCGGAACAACCACGCCGTCGTCCAGCCGAACGACCCGTACCCGGAGCAGGGCGGTAATGGCGCTGCCGTCGTGGCGTACTCCGCCAGCCCCGATGTCGTGAACGTCATCAACTGCACGATCGCCTACAACACCGGGAAGAAGTACGTGGGGGCCGTTGCGTTCTGGGATGCGCAGCTCAACATCATGAACAGCGTCGTTCGCGGCAACACCGGCACGCATCCCGAGACGACCGGCACCTGGAAGGAACAGACGGCGGGGTTCAACGAGATCAGCTACAGCAACGTCGCCCACATCTTCGAGCCGCATGGTCCGGGCGAGGATCCGATCGATCCGGAGGATCTTCCCGGCGTCATCGATGCCGACCCGCTCTTCGTGGATCCGTCACCGTTCGGCGACCTTCGGCCCGGCGCGGGATCACCCTGCATCGACGCCGGCGACAACACGGTCGTTCCCGCCGGGACGACGCAGGATCTCGATGGCAGCCCGCGCTTCGTCGATGATCCCGGCGTCGTCGACACCGGCAATCCCGACGGCGTCCATCCGCTGGTGGACATGGGCGCGTACGAGCGGGCCCTCCCGGTCGCCTGTCCGGCCGACCTCGACGGCTCCGGGGACGTCGGCTTCGGCGACATCCTCGCCATCATCGGCGCGTGGGGTCCCTGCGCGCCCGGCCCATGCGAGCAGGACCTCAGCGGCAACCGGCAAGTCGACTTCGCCGACATCCTCGCGGTGATCGCCGCGTGGGGACCGTGCCCGTGAAACAACAGGAACACACCATGAGAAGATCGCACGCAGTCACGCGCCGGGCACTCCCCGCCATCGCCCTCGCTTGCATGGCGACCGTCACGTCGGCCGCGTTTGCCGGGACCTCCACCGTCACCTATGTCCTGGACGACGTCTGGCTGTTTCCCGACGACAGCCATCCCGGAGCGCCGCCGCGGCAGATGACCGGCACCATCGAATGGACCTACGTGGAAGGCGATTTCGAGAACGGCACCGGCGAGTTCGTCGAACTGTCTCTGCCCTGGTGGAGCGAGACGCTCCCCCCGCTGGCCTGGACCATCGAGACGTCGGCACTCGAGATCACGATGCCCGGCAAGTACCACGACCTCGGGGTCGACGTGACGCTGCGCTTTCTCGAGCCTCTTTCGCTCGATCGCCCTTCGACGATCGACACCGTCCTGAGCGCGTTCGAGATCGAGGTGGGCATCGCCCGGTCGGGGCACGTCATCAGCGGAAGTGCGATTCCCGATGCCGCGATCTGCCCGGCCGACCTCGACGGCGACCTGAGCGTCGGCTTCGGCGACATCCTCGCCATCATCGGCGCGTGGGGCCCGTGCCCCGGCTGCCCGGAGGACCTGAGCGGCAACGACGTCGTGGATTTCGCCGACATCCTGGCGGTGATCGCGTCCTGGGGGCCGTGCTCGCAGCCGTAAGCCCCGACGGGCGGTTGATCTCCGGCGCCGCCAACGGGGTCATCCGCGTCTTCGACCCCGAGACGGGCGCGCAGCTTCAACTGCTGGTGGGACACGAAGACAAGGACCACCGCGGTCTGGTGAAGTCGGTTGCGTTCAGCCCCGATGGCACGCGCATCGCGTCGACGAGCCGCGACTCCACCGTGCGCATCTGGAACGCGGCGCGGGACTGAGCCCGGGCCGCGCGTACCCCCTAAGATCCATGCGTTCACGCCGCGAACAGCACTCCGATCACCGTGATGGCCCCGTCTGACAGACCGTATACCCAGAGCGTGCCTCGTGAGTTGGGCCGCATCGTGCTGTACCTGCTGCTGCTCGGGGCGAGCGGCGTGCTCGTGGCCGTCATTGCGTCCATCGCCTCCAGCCTGCTCGGGGGGAAGCTCATCCTCCCGTTGGAGTTGATCGCGATGGGGGGCTTCTGGGGACTCGGCTGGGGTGGCCTCGCCATCGCACCGTTGTGGCATCGTTCGCTGATCGCCGGTTGGGGCGCGGTCACGTTGCCGGCATGTGGGATCGCGGCGATCCTCGGATTCCTGACCGGCGTGCAGCTTGGCGCGACCGGCGGAGTCTTCGTGATTCCGGTGATCGCCCTGCTGGCGCACCGTCGATTGCCGATCACGTATCCCCGCTACCCACCCGGGCAGTGCCCGGTGTGCGGGTATGCGCTGGAACGCCTGCGCAGCCGCCGCTGTCCCGAGTGTGGTTCGTACGTGCTCGGGATTCCGATGCCGCCGCCGCCGCCGCCGCCACCGATCCCGCCGGCATCCGGGCCACCACCGCGATCCTCCGGCCCACCCTCATCCTGCTCCACGTGACGTTGGTGCCGGCCGGTTACCGTCGGGGCTGACTACTCACGAAGTTGCGCCCCTGTGGCTCGCCGTGATCTTGCGAAAGAGGTGTCGACCGTGCGTTACATCATGAAACAGAAGCTGTTCGCCTGGGGCGACGACTTCGCGATCCAGGATGCCGCCGGCCGCGATGTGTTCCTGGTGGATGGCAGGGCATTCAGCCTTGGCGCCAAGCTCTCATTCCAGGACATGAATGGTGATGAGCTTGCGTACATCGAGCAGAAGCTCCTGAGCTGGGGGCCGACGTATGAGGTGTACCGGGAGGGGCGGCTTGCGGCGGTGATCAAGAAGGCGCTGTTCACGTTCTTCAAATGCGAGTTCACCATCGACGTGCCCGGGCCCAACGATCCCGTCGCAGAAGGCGACTTCATGCACCATGAGTACACCTTCCGCCGCGGGAGAGACGTCATCGCCGCAGTGTCCAAGCGCTGGTTCACATGGGCGGACACCTATGGCGTGGACATCGCCCCGGACGAGGACGACATCCTCCTGCTCGCCTCCACCGTCGTCATCGACATGGCTTGCCACAGCGGGGACAAGGACTGAGCGCCCGCATCATCGCCGCGACGAAGTCACGCAGACCGTCACCGGACTCGTGCAGCACGGGCTCGACAGCAACCGCAAGCTCCGCAAGGCGCTCGACGACGCGGACTGGGCGCTGGACGACGGGTTCGTGATCCTTGAGCAGGGGGCGAAGCCGAACCTGCTGGAGTCGCTCTACGGCATCGTCGTCGGCGCGATCTGGGGGTTCGGGGTGTTCCTCTACTGGAGGAGTTCGTCCCGCACCGTCGCCGCGCCGCCACCGCCGGCGCCGCATCCTCCGTCCGCTCCTGCGCCGAGCTGATCCAACGGTTGCCTCGTCTAATCGATCGCGGTCAACAGAATCACCAGATCGTTCGGCGTGACGTTCCCATCCGCGTCCAGGTCCGCCGGGCAGCACTGCGGCGGCTCCGGGCACGGTCCCCATGCCGCGATCAGCCGCAACAGGTCACCGAAGTTCACGCTCCCGTCGCCGTTGAGGTCAGGGTTGCCCACTTCGATCGTCCACGTTCGGGTCCCGGTCATGTGGGCGGCGCGGGCGGCCTCGTCGCGAACCGCGGTGGTGTCATCGGTGAGCGTCACGTTGACGGTGTGCGTGCCGGGGCCGAGATCGAACGGCGCCAGGTTCAGCGAGTCGCACAGCGGGGGAGTTGCTAGCACGGGCGAGCCGTTGAGTCGCCAGGTCGGGGAGAAACAGACTCCGATCTGCGGAATGGCGAGCACCGGATCGATCGTGAGTATCTCCTGCGCGCACGCGGTGCCACCCGGCGGCGTGGAGAGGTCGATCGGATCCACGCGCTTGTAGGCCTCGATCAACAGAGCTTCCGCCGAGACGACGTTGAAACTCTGGCCGGAGCCGAACGTCCTCATGATCGAGCTGGGAGACGGACGGAACTTGCACTGCGTGGCACCGCCGGCGCCTTCGTACGTGCAGATCTCTCCGCTGTCATCCATCACACCCAGCCAGGCCGCCCACTTCATGGAGCTATAACCGAAAGTTGTGGATGGTGACGACATGAAAAAGGTGGCGTACCTTGAAGAAGCCTAACCCTTCAGGAGTACACCACCCATGTCTGAGACAAAGCCTACCACCGACGTGATCGCGTTTCCATCGGACGACGCCCGAGACCTGCTCACGCCGATTTTGCGGGAGGGAGCCCAGAAGATGCTCGCGACGGCGATCGAACTCGAGGCCCATGCGTGGCTCGAGGAGCGCGCCTCCCTGCGTGATGAGAACGGCCGCAGGCTCGTCGTCCGCAACGGGCACCAGCCCACGCGGTCGATCCAGACCGGCATCGGCGATATGGGGCTCGTCAGACCTCGTATCCATGACCGACGCACAGGCGACGAGCACGAGGTCTTCCACTCGA
>JAAELP010000251.1 GCA_024226535.1 Planctomycetota bacterium
CTGGAGCGTGATCGAGACCGCTCGCCAGCAGAACGTGCCCGTCTTCGCATTCCTCGCCCGCGCACTGGATGCACACCTCCGAAAGGCGGAAGCGCCCGTGCTCCTGACGTAGATCCGTCAGGACCCGTGAACGCTTACGGTGGATCGATGCAGTCCGGTGGACGGCAGTTGTAACGTGGCCGTCAGATGCTGTGCCGGTCCATCGAGTTCAGGAGCCATTCCGAGGCCTGGCAATGTCCGTCGGCTAGCGCGATTCTGATGAGATGAGTCGGACTGCGAGTTTCCGATCGCGCCAGATGGCAGCAAAACCGCGATGAGCGCGCATCGTTTCCGCAGGCCACCCGTGCCACGTGCTCTTGCTCAGGGCTCACTCAGGCCGCTCGGCGCAGCTCGCCGATGGGCATCTGCTTCCTGTCTTTCAGGAAACCAATGGCAAGAGTGAACCTGGTTCCGGGTACACCGATGATCTCTGCCGACGCGATGCCATCCGTTCGAATTTGAATGAGGGGCCTCGATTCTGTCCCGTGCACAGCGAGGGCGACGAGGTTGCCTATCGTGGAAACGGCTCTCAACCGTCCCGAGCAAATCGTGAACGACACGCCCCCAAAGCCGAAGCGGCGGCGAGTCTCCGCCGAGTACAAGCTCCGCGTCCTCGACGAGGCCGACCGTTGCCGGAAGCCCGGCGAGTTGGGCCGCTGCTGCGGCGCGAGGGCCTCTACTCCTCGCACTTGGCCGAGTGGCGCCAGTGGCCACGTCGCACTCACCTCGAGCATCCCGAGTCGCAGAAGCCCGCGACGGGGAGCCAGCTCAAGGACGAGCTCGCTCGGCTGCAGCGTGAGAACGCGCGGCGCCAGCTCAATCTCGACCATACCGAGAAGCTCGCGGGCGAACGAGAAGAGACCTGCTGTGCGGCGCGGTCCTGGCGTTAGTCCGGTGCCCTTTGAGACGTTGGTGAGTGTGGTTACTCAGCCGATTGTCTCAGAGGCGCTCGAATAACGTGTCTGGGAATCACAGCTAGACGGCGACGGGAGCCGCGATGTGCGGCTGGGGCGCGTAGTCGAGGAGCTGGAAGTCCTCGTAGCGGAAGTCGAAGATCGAGCGGACGTCGGCGTTGAGCCGCATTCGCGGCAGCGCGCCGGGCGTGCGGGTGAGCTGCTCGCGGGCCTGCTCGAGGTGGTTGGAGTACAGGTGGGCGTCGCCGAACGTGTGCACGAAGTCGCCCGGGGCGAGCCCGGTGACCTGCGCGATCATCATCGTCAGCAACGCGTAGCTGGCGATGTTGAACGGCACGCCGAGGAACACGTCGGCGCTGCGCTGGTAGAGCTGGCAGGAGAGCCGGTCGTCGGCGACGTAGAACTGGAACAGCGCGTGGCACGGGGAAAGCGCCATCTTCGGCAGGTCGGCGACGTTCCACGCGCTCACGACGAGCCGGCGCGAGTCGGGGTTGTCGCGGATCTCGTCGACGACGGACGCGATCTGGTCGATCGTGCCACCATCGGCCGTCGGCCACGCGCGCCACTGACGGCCGTAGACGGGACCGAGGTCGCCCGCGTGGTCCGCCCATTCGTCCCAGATCGTCACGCGTTGCTCGTTCAGGGAGGCGACGTTCGTTTCGCCGCGCAGGAACCAGAGCAGCTCGTGGATGATCGAGCGCACGTGCAGCTTCTTCGTGGTCAGCAGCGGGAAGCCGTCGGCGAGGTCGAAGCGCATCTGGCAGCCGAAGACGCTCTTCGTTCCGGTGCCGGTGCGATCGGACTTCTCGGTGCCGTGGTCGTGGACGTGCCGGAGGAGCTCGAGATACTGCTGCATGGGGACGCGTGACTCCATTCACCTCGTTCGAGCATCCATGCTAGAAGCGCAGCGGAAGCGTGTCGGTGAACCGTCAGGATACCCGCCCCGGCAACCCGCGCACTGCGTCGCGGATCTCCCGCAACGCCGCGACGTGCTCCGGCGACCAGCCCGCGGCGGCGTCCTCGGCCTCGTCCCCGAGCCCCGCGCTCTGCACCATGCGCAGCCGCCCCAGGATGCGGTCGCGCAGCTCCCGCGCGTTCGCGATCCCCTCGATGACCGCCTGGTTGCCGACGTCGAGCCCCTTGCTGTGGCCCTCGGTGGAACTGCTTCCGCCGGCGGTCTCGACGAGCAGGCTGGAGACGCCGTAGAGCCGCTGCACCGGGCCCTGGTGGACCTTGAGGTTCTGCACGTTCTCGAAGGTGACGGTCATCTCGCGGATGATCCAGACCCCGCGGCGGATACGCAGGCTGCGCTCGGTCATCACGTACCACGTCGTGTCGAAGCGCAGGTGCAGCGCGACGTAGATGATCACGTCCGGCACCACGATGAGCAGCACCGCGAGCGGCAGCACGAGCAGCGCGACCCACCACTCGACGATCAGCAGCACGAACCAGAGCACGACCAGGGCGACGTCGACGATCAGGGCCACGATCCAGAACCAGAGCTTGAGATAGCGCAGGAACGCGTCGGCGGGGCCGAACGCATCCGCCTGTTCGCGCGGCCCGACGGGGAGTTCCGGTGGCGTCTCGGGAACGCGAAGCCAACCGACGACGATGCGCCAGACGCCGCCGTAGATCCAGCGGGCCGCCTCCCGCGACGCGGACGCTCCCGTGCCGGTCACGGCGCCGTCTCCCCACCGTCGCGGCCGAGGTGCTTCAGCTCGTCGCGGATCTCGCGGAGCAGGGCGAGCGCCTCGTCGGCATCCGTTGCGTCCTCGACGCCGTCCGCCGTGTCATCGCCGCGCTCCTGACCGCCGCGCATCTTCGAATACAGGAAGTCGCGCAGCATCTCGGGCTGGAGCACGCCGACGACCGTCATCTCCGCCCCCGCCGACCCGGACGCGGTCTGGATCGCCACCGACGCGAGCCCGAACCAGCGCTGGATGATCCCGCGCGAGACGTGGATGTCCTGGATGCGCCGGTAGGTGAGGTAGATCTCCCGCCGAAACAGGATTCCCCACGACATCGCCACGCCCTTGTCGTCGAAGGCGTAGCGCAGCGTGTGGTACTTGAAGTACAGCGGCAGGAAGACGAACGGGAACGCGATGAGCGTCAGCGCCGAGATCACCGTGTAGTACGACAGCAGCGAGTGGTCGGGACGCGTGATCGTGCGGGGATCGAAGCTCTCGGTGACGTCGCTCATGGCGTGCCTCGTCAACCAAGCGTGAAGATGAACGCCCAGAACGCGATGACCAGCAGCCCGCCGATCACCGCGATCCACGCATGCACGGTGCCGCGCGACTCGGGATGGCGCCGGACGCGCACGAGCCCGGCGAGTCCGAGGATGACCGCGATCGGCGCGAGGAAGAAGAAGATGATCGAGAAGACGGCCGTGTAGTAGCCGATCAGCGCCGTCGGGTTCTTCGTGGGGATGAGGGCCGGGCCGGGGGTCGGGGGCGCCGGACCGGGCGAAACGGTCGGCGGCGCGCCGAGGATGCGCGCCAACTCCGGCACCGTGAGCACCGACTGGACGGGGGAGTCGTCGGTCGGCTCCAGCAGCGCGTCGGCGGGCACGCGTCCCTCCCGCGCCCACTCGAGGATCGCCGGCAGCGGTGCCGGCCCGAAACGCCGCTCGTCGGGAAGCCGAACCATGTACGTGACGTCGGTCATGATCGCGTCTCCGGTCATCGTACCGCCTCGTGGATCATGCCGGGGTCTCCGCCGCGACCGCGGTGGACCGCCGCGGGTTGATCTCGGGGACAGCGGCGAGCAGCGCGCGGGTGTAGGGGTGCTGCGGATCGCTGATCAGCCGGGCCCGGTCGCCCATCTCGACGATCTGGCCGTCGCGCATCACCGCGATCCGGTCACAGATGTGGTGCACGACGGCCATGTCGTGGCTGATGAACAGGTACGCAATGCCGAACTCGTCCTGGAGGTCCTGGAGCAGGTTGAGGACCTGCGACTGGATCGACACGTCCAGCGCCGAGGTCGGCTCGTCGCACACGATGAGACGCGGCCGCAGCGCCAGGGCGCGGGCGACCGCGATGCGCTGGCGCTGGCCGCCGGAGAACTCGTGAGGGTACCGATCGGCGGCGCCCGCCCAGAGCCCGCAGCGCTCGAGCAGGTCCCCGACCCGGGCGCGAAGCTTGTCGCCGCGGGCAAGCCCGTGGACCAGGAGCGGCTCGCCGACGATGCGCCCGACACGCAGCCGCGGGTTCATCGACCCGGCGGGGTCCTGGAAGATGATCTGCATCTCGCGCCGAAGCTGTTTCATCGAACGGCGATGCTGGTCGAACACGGGCTTGCCGTTGAACGCCACGGTCCCGTCCGTGGCCGGGATCAGACGCAGGACGGTGCGCCCCACCGTGGTCTTGCCGCACCCCGATTCGCCCACGAGCCCGAGCGTCTCGCCCGCGGCGATGTCGAACGACACGCCGTCCACCGCCCGCACGTACCCGGTCACGCGCTGGAGCACGCCGCTGCGAATCGCAAACCATGTCCGCAGGTCACGGACCTGCAGCAGCGCGCCGTCGTCGTTCGTCCGGGTCTCGACCACCACGGGCGAATCCTACCGCGCCGGGCACAAGGACTCCGGTTTGTCACGGAGGGCAGGGAGAACCAGAGTCCTTACGGCCCAACCGCCAGCACGACCGAGCGGACGCTGCCGTCGGGGAGGATCACGCCGACGCGGACCCCGCGGCGGAGGTTGTTCTCGCGGAGGATCGTGAGGAAGTCGTCCACGTCGCGCACGGAGTGGCCCATGACGTTCACGATGATCGTGCCCGGGGCGACGAGGTCGGCGAGAGGCGAGCCGGGCACGAGACCTTCGATCAGCACGCCGGGGAGATGCTCGATACCCAACTCGCCGGCGCGGTCGGGTGTCGAGTCGGCCATCCGGGCGATGCCCAGCTCCGGGATCCGGTCGCGGGGCTGGTCCTCGGGCAGCATGCCGTTGTGGAGAAGGGGGTCGAGACGCACGAGCTGCACGCGCACCTCCATCGTCTCGCCCCCGCGGCGATCGGGGTTCGGGCGCCAGATCGAGAGCATCGCGATTTCGCCGGGGAGCATCGAGGAGACGATCGACCGGAGCTGGTCGGGGCTCTCGACGGCGAGTCCGTTCACCGCGGTCACGATGTCGTTGACACGCACGCCGGCGCGGTCGGCGGGCAGTCCGGGTTGCACGTCGGTGATGCGCACGCCGGTGCCGGTGAACCCGAGACGTCGCGCGTCGTTGATGACCAGACGCGTGGGCGAGACGCCGAGCAGACCCTTCTCGACGACGCCGCCGTTGTTGATGATCTGCTCGACGACGGGCTCGATCATGCCCATGGGGATCGCCAGCCCGACGCCCGCGAACTGGCCCTCCTCGAGCGATGACTGCCGGCCGCCGGTGGCGATCGCGGTGTTCATCCCGATCACGCGCCCGCGGTAATCGGTGAGCGGCCCGCCGGAGTTCCCCGGGTTGATGGCGGCGTCCACCTGGATGAAGTTCTCGTACCCGGTGGGCCCGAGCACGTCCACGGAGCGGCCCATGCCCGAGATGACACCGGACGACATCGAGAAGCGGAAGTCGAACGGCGAGCCGAACGCGAAGACGAGGTCGCCCTGGTGCACGCCCCGATCGGTCTGGGACCGCACGGCGGGGTGCAGGTGGCCCGGCTCGATGCGGAGGACGGCGATGTCGGTCGATCGGTCGAAGCCGACGATGGTCGCCGGCCGGTTCTCACCCGACGCGAGCTGCACGTCGATGCGTTCCGCGTCACGCACGACGTGGTGGTTCGTCACCACGTGGCCGTCGTCGTCGTAGATCCAGCCCGAGCCCGACGAGACCGACGCCCGCCGGTTCCAGGCGTCCTGTTGCGCGCTGATGTGCACGACCGACGGCTCCACGAGCATGGCGATGTCGCGGTACGCCGCGTTGAGCTGGGCGAGGATGTTCTCGCCGTCGAGCCGGTGCTGGGCCTGGATGATCCTCGCTTCGGTCTGCTTGAACGTGAGCTGACGCACGGCGCTGGGGCCGAGGAACAGCACGAGCATCGCGGTCGCGAGCACGATCAAGCTGGGGCCGTAGCCACTCAGTTTGCGCATCTGACAACTCCTGAGAGTCCCTTCGATTCCCCCACGCATTCGTGCGTCGACCCCGTTCAGATCTTCCCGGATTCACCATCCCGCATCTTGTACGGGTGCTCCCCGAGATCGGACGTGCGAACCTGCTCGCTCCAGCAGCCCGCCGCCTTCATGATCTCGTCGCCGAACGACGCGACGGGGCGTGCGAACGAGGGCTGCCACTCGGTCAGCCCGAGCAGGTCCTGGAGCACGACGATCTGGCCGTGGCACGCCGCACCCGCCCCGCACCCGATCACGGGAATGCCGACCTTCTCGGTGATGCGTTCGGAGACCTCGTTCGGCGCCGCCTCGACGAGCAGCATCACCGCGCCCGCGTCCTCGAACGCCGCCGCGTCGGCGACCATCTGCCGCGCTTCGGTCGCCGTACGTCCCGCCACCGAGTACCCGCCGCTACGCTTCACCTGCTGCGGGCGGCAGCCGATGTGCGCGACGACGGGGATGCCCGCCCGCGACATCCGCTCGACGAGGCCGCGGAACGACCCGTCCACCTCGATCTTCACCGAATCGGCGCGTCCCTCGGTCATGAACCGTCCGGCGTTGTGGACGCCTTCGGCGGGATCCGCCTGGTAGCTCATGAACGGCATGTCCGCCATGACGTGCGTGTTCGGCGCGCCGCGCTTGACCGCCGCCGTGAGCGTGATGAGAAAATCCAGCGGCGCGTGGATGGTCGACGGGTGACCGAGGATCATCTCCGCCGCCGTGTCCCCGACGAGCAGCACGGGGATGCCGGCGCGCTGGAGCCATCGCGCGGTGGTCGCGTCGTAGCACGTGAGGCACGCGAACTTCTCGCCGCGGTCCACCATGCGCACGAGGGTGCGCAGCGTGACCGGCCGGCGGTCCGGCTCGTCGGGATCCTCGGAGGTCGGCGCCTCGACGGCGACGGTTCTCCGGACCTCCGTGGACGGTTTCCTGGTCTTGATGGACATGGGTGGATGCGCCGGTTCACCAGTAGGTGACCGAGCGTTCCTCCTTCATCTCGGGCAGCCCGCCGATCCGCGTGACCTGCGGTTCCGTGAGCACTTCGCGGAGCCGTCCGATCGCCCGATAGTTGAGCTCGTTTCGATCGAAACGCAGCTTCTGCATCTTCGACTCCCGGGCCTGGTACTCCGACCAGTCCGCCGACTCCATCGAGAACGGATCGAAGCTCGGCCCCCCGCTGATCTCGACCATCTCGCGGCAGAACGTCTCGTATTCCGGCCGGTACGCCGCGGCGAGCTCGTTGAGGAGCTGACGCTGCTCGGCCGTGAGATCCTCGAACGTGAGGCTCGTCGCGAGGTGCCGCTCCACCGACACGGGGTCCTTGTAGATCTGCGGGAACGCGAGACGATTGTACTCCAGCCGGATCGAGCGACCCGTGTTCGATGCCCCGTCCGCGTTGGCGCTCAGAACCTCCAGCACCTCGGCCAGCGTCTTCTGGTTCAGCTCGATGACCACGGTCTTCGTTTCCGAGAGCCTCTTCGTCAGCGGCTGGATGGTGGCCTGGTAGCGCATGCCGTATTCCATCGCGCTGGTCTCGTTCTCGGCCTGCGCGCGGGTCATCTCCGCGCTCATCAGCTCCTGCGTCTTCTGCATGGCGATGGCGGCCTCGAAGCGATCCGCGAAGGCCTGCGCCGCCGCCGCCTCGTAGTTGCGGAGCGCGCCGTCGACCGCGGCCAGTTCGTCGTCGCTGAGCTTCTGTCGCGACAGGAAGCGCACGAGATCGACGTTGCCCTCGGCGGATTGGTTGCCCCAGCCCCACGGCTGCTGGTCGACTGAGTAGCGCGACCGCGCGCGATCGCCACGCAATCGCTCGATGATCGGGGCCTGCTCCTCCGTGGCGACCGCGAGCGCGACGTCGGCGAAGAAGGCGTCGTCGAGGGCGGCGATCGCCTCGAACGCCTCGCGCCGGAGCTGGTAGACACGCTCGATGTCGCTCGCTTCCGGTGGCGTGGACACGCCGGTCTCCGCGTCGTACTTCCACATCGTCTGCGCGGCGTTGCGGGTCCGCTCCAGCGCCTTGAGATCCTTCATCTTCTCGAGGTAGCCGAGATACAGCTCATCGAGGACGGCACGCCCTCCCTCGTCGAGGCCGAGCCGGCGGGCGTACCAGCGAAGATCCGTTCGCGTGATGCGCTTGGGCACGAGGTGGTCCGTGTACTCCGGCACCATCGCCTCCTGCTCGGCGATTTCGGCGGCGTCGGCGTCCACGGCCTCCACCGGCATCCCTCCCGCGGCGGCGACGGCGGCCTTTGCCTCCTCGATCGTGGACTGCTGAAGCCGCGCGAAGCGCTCGGCGCCGACGATGTCGCGGACGTTCGCCATGCTCAGCGCGAGCAGTTGGCTCGCCTCGAGGTTGATCTTCTGGATCTCCTCGCTGAACTCCTGCCACCCCTCGGCCATGGTGAACGGGCTTCGGTTCTCACGGTGCTCGCGCACGAGCTTCACGCCTTCGTCGATCATGCGGTCGAGCTTGCGGTGATGCTCGTCGAGCACGCCCTCGAGCCCCTGCCGCTCCTCGTCCGTCAGGTCCTTGATCGAAAGCACGCGCTCGATCCACGGCTGCTTGATCGACATCATGATGCCGGCAAGCTCGGGGTAGGACTTCGTGTAGTACTCGTTGCGAAACGCGCGCCGGTCGTCGGTGGGCAGGACCGCGGCGATGCTCGAGTAGGTGTTGTCGTTGAGCGTCGTGATGCCGGCGGCGATCCCCTGAGCCTTGGCGGTTACGTCCTGCCAGATGCCCTCCATCGCCTTCATCATCTCCTGCATGCGCTCGGGGTTCTCCATCATCTCCTCGTTCGTCATGTCGCTGTAGCCCAGGGCCTCCAGGCGATCGAAGACGTCGAGGAACATGCGCTGCGAGGATTTGCTCAGCTTCCGAACCTCCGAGGTGAGGCGCCGCTCGTAGGAGGACATCGTCGCGTCGACCACCTCGAAGACCTCGCCCTCCAGATCCAGGTCCGGCAGGATGGTGCTGATGTCGGTGGGCGGGCGGCCCATGAACCACATCATCTGCTGGCCCTCGTAGCGGTGACGCTCCCGCTGGAGCCTCACCCGCGGCAGCATGGAGGACTGGTCGTCGGTGAGCATCGGCTGAAGCTGGTCGAAGAGCCGGTCGTCGAGGGACCGGATCTTCGTCTGGAGCTTCTCCATCCCGTCGAACATCTCCTGGAGGGCCTTCCGCTCGGGCATCATGCCCGCCGACTGCATCGAGCGGGTCTCCTTCAGGAACCGGGCGATCTCGCCGTCACGCAACGCGCGGAAGTCGTCCTTGTACCGGTCGTGGATCGATTCCAGGGCCGCCCGCTGCTGGCCGCTCAGCTCCATCCGGTCCGCGTACTTCATCAGCTCGTGGGTCGAGACCGGGTCGGCGAACGCGCCGTCCGTACCCTGTCCCGCCGCCGGAGCGACCGGCAGCAGCAGGAGGACCGTGAGGAGACCGGCGAGGAGGGCGAACCGGTGGCGGGGCGTCATGCGCATGGGAGAATCTCCTGGCGAGCAGGCGATTGTAGGCTCCGCCGCATGAGCCTCCGGTGTCCGGATCGAATGGCCCGAGGACACTTGCGATGGAGCGATGGCGGGGATTGGGGTGATGGGGGATGTTCGTACCCACCAGGAGTCGGCGATCCGGTCACCCGGTCCCCAGGCCCAGCCGCTGCAACTGCTCCTCGGTCAACGCGGCCCGCAGGCGTCGCAGGGTCTTGTCGTTCAGCTCGTCGCGATCGAAACGGAGCTTGTCGAAGCGGTTGCGTCGCTCGGCCTGGCGTTGCCAGCGTTCCGGGCCCTGGCCCCGGATCTGCTCCTCGTCGAGCACGTCGGTCATCGACGAACACACGCTGCCGTAGGTGCCGCGGTACTCGGCGAAGATCTCGCCGACGGTGACGCGTTGCTCGTCGGAGAGATCCGCGAGGTCGAACACGGCGAGGAAGGCGGGCTCCACGGCGCGGGGATCGTCGTAGACCTCCGGGTGCACGGCGGCGCGGTATCGCGCCCGCACGCGCTCGCTGTCGGCGGGGGAAAGGGCCTCGGCGAGCGCCGCCAGGCCCGCGCGGTTCAGGTCGGTGAGTCGCTCGTCGACGGCCGCGAGCCGCTTGGAGATCTGGGCCGACGCGTCCGCGAGGGCCGTGCTGTACGCGCTCCGGGCGCGACCGCCGCGCTGGCCGGCGTACTCCACGCGCAGGCGATCCGAGGTGCGCGCCCGCTCGACACGCAGCTCGTACCGCTCCTTCAGCGTCTCTGCGAGATCGCGCTCGTACTCCGACAGGGCGGGTGCGGCCTTGGCACGGCCGGCGGTGTCGAGAAGCCCGTCGATCGCGAGGAGCACGAGATCGATCTGCGCCTCGCGCCCGGTCCGCGAACGCTGGGTGGAGCGCCACCGTTGCATCCGCCCGGAGCTCGTGCTGCCGTGGCGGTAGACGATGCGATCGCGCGCCCGCCGCAGGCGGAGCGAGTCTTCGGAAGCGTCGTCGCCCAGGATCGCGATCTCGACATCCGCGAAGAAGGCGTCGTCGAGCGAGCGGATGCTCGACATCGCGCGGCGGCGCAGGTCGTACGCGCGGTCCACGTCGTCCGTGGTGGTCGGCGTGGCCTCCGGGTCGCGCCGCGAGCGCCGAGCGATCCGGCTTGCCGCTTCCGTCACCGCTTCCACGGTGCCGGCGCTCAGCTCCTCCCAACGCTCGAGGTACCCGTCGTGCAGGGTCTCGAGCACGGCGACGTCACCGCCGTCCATCGTTGCCAGCGTCGCGTACCACTTCATCTCCTCGGCGGTGATCGGTCCCGGCAGGAACGGGTCGGGACCGACGTAACGCTCGCCGGGATCGGGCGGCGCCTTCGTCCCCAGCAGGTGCGGGGCGGCATTCGCCGCGGTCGCGCGGGCTCCGGCCGCGACGCCGGATCCGATCGCGGCGCCCGCGGTGCCGGCGCCGTCGGCCGGTGCCGCGCTGTCGTCACCGAGCGCCGCCACCCGCTCCTCGCCGAGCAGCGCGACCAGCAGCGCGGCGGCCTCCGCCATCACCTCGCTGCGACGCGTGCCGAGCGCTCCCAGCCGTTCCTTCGTCTCGGGGGAGGCCTGACGCCGGCCTCCGAAGCCCCCGAGCGTCGACTCGCGCCGCTGCCGGCGCGTGATCTCGACCATCTCGTCGACGATGCGATCGTTGCGTCCGCGGAAGTCGGTCCGGGCCGCGAGGATGCTGCCGCGCAGGTCGTCGTCCAGACGCGTGCGCAGGGCGAGGTCGTACCGATCCAGTGCCTGGGTCTTGGACACGCCGAGCTCGGAGTAGGCGCGCGCCAGGTACGCGCGGCGGACGAGGACCGCGGGCTCCGCGGGGAGCAGTTGGGCGATGTCGCGCAGCGAACGCCAGTTGAGATCGGAGATGTCCGCGGCCGCATCGTTCACGTCCTTGGCCTCCTCCGACCAGATCTCCGCGATGAAGGACCACTGGCGGCGGCGGGAGTTGGACTCCTCGGCCATGTGGTCCTCCAACTGCTTGACGACGTCGATGATCATCCGCCGCGCCTCGGTCGTCACCTTGCGCATGCCCGCGGTGAGACGGCGCTCGTACTCGTTGACGAGCGGCTCGACCGCCCGGCGCGCCGGCGGGGGTACCTCGATACCGTCGAGGATCACGCTGAGGTCCGTGCGCGACGCCGCGTTCGCCGAGGTCGCCGCGCGGGAGAGGCCGCTGCGCATCCGCGTCCGCTCGCGGCGCTGACGCACGATCGGCATCAGCTCGATCTGGTCCTCGCTGAGGAACACCTGGATCTCGCCGAAGAGCTGCTCGTCGAGGGCCTTGATGCGTCCCCGCAGCCGGTCGTAGTCGTTGAGCGCCGAGCGCACCTCGCGGCTGTCCGGCGACGACCAGAAGCGACGCATGAGGTTGGACGAGTCGCCGAGGAACTTCTCGATCTCGCGCTCGCGCAGCTCCGCGAACGCCGCGAGGTAGGTCTCGTGCGGGGCGTCGATGGCGAGCCGCTGCTGCGGGCTCAGCTCCAGCCGTTGCGCGTAGATGGTCAGGTTCGCTCCGGTGATCGGGTCCGGGAGCGTGTTGCCGGTGCCCTGGGCGAACGCGGCCGGGGCCGGCGCGGCCGCGAGGGCAATGAGCATGAAGATCAGCGGTCGCATCGAAGCGTCCTCCTTCACGAACCTGGGCGCGGTCACGCTCCCACGTACCGAGCGTAGATCGACCGTGCCACCTCCGGCTCGGCGGTCCCCTTGATGATCGCACGCCCGTCGGGGAAGAGCGTGAGCTCGATCGGATCGCCGCCGGATCCCATTTCCGCCCGGAAGGCCCCGCGGAGCAGGTACTCGTTGCGGGTGAAGCTGCCGTGCGGCTCGAGGCGCCGCGCGGTCTCGCCGAGATCGAGGTTCGACGGTGATGGCGCCGCGGATGCAGCGGGCGTGATCTGCACGGCGTTCCGTCCGCACAACGACGTCGTTTCGCTTCCGCCGCCGGCAAGGGATTCGAAGACGCCGCGGCCGCAGCACGGGCAGTCCCCGGCGTCGCGGGCGCCCGAGACGTCGAAGCGCCGCACCTCGTTCGTCCAGGCGTCGATCGAGAGCAGCGACCGGTCCACGGCATCGAGGTTGCCGGTCAGGAGCTTGAGCGCCTGGGTCGCCTGGTGAGCGGCGACCATCGCGACGACCGGCCCGAGCACGCCGGCGGTGTCGCAGGTCGGCGCGGTGCCGGGCGGGGGGGCCTCCGGGAACACACAGCGCAGGCATGGCGTCGCTTCCTCGGCGCTCCACGTCACCGCCGGCTCGCGGCCGGCGCGTTCGACGCGGTGCCGGGGATGCGGCAGAACCGTGAGCGAGACGCCCGTCGCCGCGACCGCCCCCCCGTAGACGTACGGCAGCCCGTGTTTCACGGCGAGATCGTTGAGCAGGTACCGCGTCTCGAAGTTGTCCAGCCCGTCGAGGATCACGTCGACGCCGTCGAGGAAGGACTCGGCATGCCGATGACCGAAGTCCTCGACGCGAGCGTGCACCGTCACCTGCCGGTTGATCCGGGCGAGCTTGTTCCGAGCCGCCTCCGCCTTGGGCACGTGGTTCTCGACGTCGCGCTCGTCGAAGAGCACCTGCCGCTGGAGGTTCGTCGCCTCCACCACGTCGCGGTCCACGATCGTCAGCGTCCCGATCCCGGCGCGGGCGAGGGCGTCGGCGATCACCGTCCCCAGGGCGCCACAGCCCACGACCAGCCCGTGGGCGGAGCGCAGCCGCTGCTGCCCTGCCTCACCGATCCCGGGCAGGAGCGTCTGGCGGTGATAGCGGTCGAGGTTGGCGAGGGAATCGGCTTCGGACACACAAGATCGTAGGTGCGAGACAGAAAACCCGGGACGCTTACGGGTTTTCTGGAAAAACCGTAAGCGTCCCGGGTTTTTGGGGTTCTTGATTCGTTCTCGGCTTACCAGGCGAAGTGCGCGAAGGCCTTGTTCGCCTCGGCCATGCGGTGCGTCTGGTCGCGGGTGTTCATCGCCTTGCCCTCGCCGCGGGCGGCGTCGTAGAGCTCGCGGGCCAGGCGGTCGGACATCGGCTTGCCCTTCTCGCCGCGGGCCGCGGTGATGATCCAGCGGAAGCAGAGGCTCTGTCGGCGGCGGTGCGAGACCTGCATCGGCACCTGGTAGTTGGCACCACCGACGCGCTTCGAGCGGACCTCGACGTCCGGGCGCACGTTCGAGAGCGCCCGGTGGAAGACCTCGATCGCCTCGTGCGGGATCTCTTCCGGCTTGTCGCGGTCGATGCGGGCCTGGATCTTGTCCAGCGCGTCGTACACCACGCGCTGCGCGGTCGACTTCTTGCCTTCGAGCATCACGCAGTTGATGAACTTCGCGAGGATCTTGTCGCCGTACCGAGGGTCGGGACGGAGCTGTTGTTCGGACTTCGTGATACGTCCAGCCATATGGCTGCCTCCTTCGGCTCATCTCCCCGCTCTGGCGGGGTCTTCGTTCACCGCGACCACGGAATCTCGGAAGGCGTGGGTCGCGATTACTTGCCGGTGAAAATGTGTACGGGGTCTTACTTGCCCCGCTTGGTTCCGTACTTGGAGCGGCCCTTCTTGCGGTCATCGACGCCGAGCGTGTCGAGCGAGCCGCGGACGACGTGGTACCGCACGCCGGGCAGGTCGCGGACACGGCCGCCACGAACGAGCACGATCGAGTGCTCCTGCAGGTTGTGGCCCTCGCCGCCGATGTAGGCGGTCACTTCCTTGCCGTTGGACAGCCGGACGCGGGCCACCTTCCGAAGCGCCGAGTTCGGCTTCTTGGGCGTGACGGTCCGCACGTGCAAGCACACGCCGCGCTTCTGCGGGCACGCGTTGAGATCGCGCACCTTGGATTTCTCCTGGGGAGCGCGGCGGGGCTTGCGAACCAGCTGGTTGATCGTCGGCATGGGGATCTCTGGCAAAAAGGGAAGCCGGGGAGTGTATCGAAATGCACCCCGGCGGGCAAACGGGACTGGAGAGGCGATTCCGAAGACCGATGCTCTATCCAATTGAGCTACGGGCGCACTGGGCCGTCATGGTATCGGGAACGCGGTTTCCGTTCCCGTCGGCGGCGCCGATTTCCCCCGGATCGCCGTTGCGCGTCACCTGCGCGTCAGTTTCGGCCCGCACGGGACCGTGCAGCGCGTCCAGCGCGGCCCGCGCCGCCTGCTCCGTCTCCGGGCGGACGCGGTGGTAGAACTCCTGGGTAGTCTTCGGATCGGCGTGCCCGAGCCACCGCGTGAGGGTTATGAGATCCACGTGAGAGGCCATCTCCGTCGCGTACGTGCGTCGGAGGTCGTGGGGGGTGCCCATCGGCCACTCGACCGCGCGGAGGTCACGTCGTGGGGACCGTCCGGGCCGGACGTGTCCTCGTGGTGACCGAGGAAGGGCACGGGCTCTGGCGCGGACGGAGGGACGACCTTGGCCTGGCAGACCACGCCGAGTTCATCGTCCGACCAATGAAGGGTCGGCCCACGCGGCGCGGCCCGGTGGCGCGCTCCCACGGTCGATTGCGCAGGGCAGCCTCCCGGAGCTGCTGGCGGGCCTCTTTGGATAGCGTGCCACGTTTTCGGGCGTTCCGTCGGTTGGCCTTGATCTGCCTCTCGGTAGCCATCATTGGCATCCAGTTCGTTTTCTCGAAGGCGCCCACCGCGGTGCAAGGACCTTGATCTATGGGCCTCTCCGGCCTCCGCGCGGCCTCCACCGTTCGCGCACCCGCTCCTGGACATCCGGGTCCAGCACATGGTGCACCACATGGCGAAGGGCGCCCATGGCCCTCAACGACACGGTCGGATCCCCGGATCGGGCAAGGGTGACGAGCGTCGTGACCTCCGTGTTCACATTCCAACCGGCTACCGCGAGGGCGTGCAAGAGGTCCGCGGTCTGTTCGGTCGACTCATGGGGCGTGTGGTTCATCCCTGTAGAGTATGCGGTCGCGCACCTATGAACACGGAGATGCGCAACACGACCCCGGGGCGCCGCCCCCCGCGCTGAGCACGGCGGGCTATCGGCGGCGCTTGTGCAGGAGCTGCCCCTGACGTCGTCGGGCGGCAGGGACCATCCGGTCTCCTCATGCGGCGGTGGCTTTACTCGCACTCTCCCCAGGCGCCGAGGAGCAAGAAGAGGTCGCCACCGTCGACGGTGCCGCTGTCATCGAGATCAGCGGAGCACGCGTCGACACATTCTCCCCAGACGCAGAGCAGGGCCAGCACGTCGGCGAATCCGACCCGACCGTCTCGATCGAGGTCGGCGTCGCATGCGACGCCAGGGCAGCGATTGAGACCGACGGTAAGGGTCCCGTCGTCCCAGTTGGCGGTTGCGAAGTCGAGCCCGTCCTGACCATCCAGGTCGGCGACCACGAGACTGACCCCCGGGATCGCCGCATACCCGTGCGATACGCCGAACGTGCCGTCGCCTCGTCCGGGGATCACAATGACCTGTCCTGCGCCATCGACGATGACGATGTCGAGGTGCCGGTCATGATCGATGTCCGCAATCGCGAGCTCATTGAACTGAATCCCCGGGACGGCGAGCGTGTGCGTAGCCGTCCAACCGCCGCTCCCGTCGCCGCGGCGCACGGTCAGTGCCGCCTCTTCGTAGTTGGCGGTGACGAGGTCGGCGACGCCGTCGCCATCGAGATCGGCGAACACGGGGAGACGCGGTTTGTCGGCGGCGTTCTGGTGCGGTATCACGGTGAACTCACCGTTGCCGTCGTTGATCAGCCACTGAAGGTGCTTCCTCTCGTAGCTGGCGATGATCACGTCGGTGTCACCGTCGCCGTCGGCATCGGCGGCAGCCAGGCCTCTCGGGCTGTCGCGAACTGGCAACGCAGGAGCGACGGTGAATGTGCCGTCTCCTGCATTCATCAGCACGGTCGCGGTGCTCAGGTAGGAGCTGCTCGTGACCAGTTCGAGTGCGTCGTCGCCGTCGAGGTCCACGCCGATCATTGCCGTGACGCCGTCGACGTCGTATGAGATGGCCTGGTCGAAGGTGCCATCTCCGTTGCCGAACGTTACCGCGACGTCCGCGACACTCGGACCATCCACGGCGGCGTCCATGACGCCGTCCTGATTGAAGTCACCGAGCACAAGCTCCCGGTCGAGGCTCGGCTCGATCACATGGACCAGGGGGTCTGCAAACGTGCCGGCGCCGGTGTTGAGCATGACGTTGATGGCATCGTCGAAACCGCCAACGACAACCAGATCGTTGTACCCGTCACCGTTCATGTCCTCGGCTGCGATCCGGAGCAGGAGGTCACCGAGCTCATATCGTGCACTCACGACGAGCGTGCCGTCGTCCTTCGTGGCGAACACGGCAACCGATCCGGCGCCGGTCGCGCCGGCCACATCGATGGAGCCGTCCTTGTCGAAGTCCGCGGTTGCGATCCGGGAATAGAAGATGCCGGCGCCTTGCTCCTGCGCCGGATGGAACCCGGACTCGTCCGCGGCGAAGGCGATGTGAATGTCCCCCACGCCCATCACCAGGTCGAGCAGGCCGTCGCTATTCAGGTCGGCAACGCCGAGTCCGCCGGCAGCGGGGACAAAGGTCGACACCGAACCCGGAGTGAACGATCCGTTCCCGTCGTTGCGGAACACCGGCAGTGACGTTCCGAACCCGTTGGACACGATGACATCGCGGTCGCCGTCGCCCTCGAGGTCGGCCGTGATGACGTCGAAGGGTGCATTCTGGACAGGGTACTCGGTGAGAAGCGTGAACGAGGCCGTCCCGTCGTTCATGAAGACCGCGAGCGTGGCAGACGTCTGCAGCCTGCACGCGATCACGTCCTCATCGCCGTCTCCGTCAATGTCGGCGATGGTGATCGGCCACAGGTTTGTGACGCTCGGAATCGTCTCGAGTGGCGCGAACGTGCCGTCGCCGTTGTTCCTGAGGGTCGCGAAGGTGTCGGCCCGAGTAACCGCCACGTCGATGTCGCCGTCTCCATCCAGGTCACCGAGATCGAAAGTCCGCGGTGTACCGCCGCATGCATAGCTCGTTCGCGGGCCGAACGTGCCGTCGCCCAGGTTCAGGCGCACGTCGAGCGTGAACAACTCAGTGTTGTCGAGCATGAGCAGGTCGAGATCACCATCGCCGTTGAGATCGCCGAGCCGCAGGCCGTAGGACTGACCCATCGGGTAGCTCACCTCCGGCTCGAATCGACCTTGGCCGTCGTTGAGAAGAACGGAAGCTGTCATGGCGTTCCAGTTCGACGAAACAAGATCGGGATGTCCGTCGCCGTTGACATCGCCGGCGGCAAGGTCGCGTGTCCCGTATCCCGCAACGGCCGCCGGACCATGAAACAGGCTCCGTGCGCAGTCGGTGTCGTCGGCGAAGGCAAACTGCGGGCCAGCAGCCGCGAGAGCCATCAGCGTGGCCACCCTACTGAGTATGTATCTTCGCATAGCGAACGTCGTCTCCAAGAAGGTTCAGCCCCAGTGACTGAGCAGGAACACCAGGTCCACTGCGTCGACCACCCCATCGTCATTGTAGTCAGCCGCCGAGTCCGTCGTGCCCCATGCAGCCGGAAGGGCGAGAAGGTCGGCGAATCCGGTCCGGCAGTCTTCCGTGAGATCGGCGGGTGGCGGCGCAACCGGGGTCAGCACGACGCTGTGACTGGGCACTCCGGGGGCGCGCGCCCAACTGATGATGATGCCTTGGTCGTTGACGTCACGAGCACGGGTCAGCGTGATCGGTGTGTCGGCAGGCATGAGGTCGTTGAGGTCGCGTATGACGCCTCGCTCCCATACGAACGCTCGCGGGTAAGGGGATGGACCGAGGCACGCTCCGACCACGACGGCATGATTGTTCATGCCATACGCAACGGTCACGGTCATCTCGGGCAAAATGCCGAGATCGACCATCTGCTCTCCGTCCCAGCGAAACGAGCGGAACCGCGCCTCGCCCGACTCGATGCGCTGACCCCAGCCCACGACATTGCCGGCATCGTCAATGAGCGTCCCCTCGCTGTTCACGCCTCCCGGAACTGGTTCCAGCGTGGTGAGACTCGTGCCATCCAGTATGAACGCACGTTTGTCGTTCGGGAACTGAATGGACCGGTATCCGGTGATTACGCCTTGCCCGTTGATGTCGTTTGCGGTGCTACAGCATGTGTCCAACTGGGCCGCCAAGCTCGTCATCACGCCATCCTGCCAAAGGAAGGCATGGATCGGACCGAGGACTGAATCGCCGCTCGACCCCACGATTTGCTGTGCGTTGTTGATGGCCCTCGCGTTGCTCACATTGCCACCGGGTACGACGCCAAGATCGACGGTGTCCCCGTCGTAGTAGAGGAATGCCCGTGCCGGATACACCGTGACGCCCGCAACGTAACCGAGGTCGTTGACACCCTGGGCCTTTCCGCTATCTGCGACCTCGATCGGGACGAGCCCGAGGTCAAGCGACCAGACCACGGGCGTGTCCGTTGGATTGGGCCAGTTGTCGCGGAAGCCGACAGTCAAGCCGTTCTCGTTCATGGCGAGCAGTTGGATGCGATCCTCCGGCTGCTCGACCGTCCCGATCTCGTAGCACTGCGCGTGAGCGGCGGTGTGTAGCGAAACGGCCGCGATGAGCCCGGCCAAGGTCTGTCTGCACGACAGTACGGTCACTTGCACGTACCCCAGGCGGCAAGCAGCATGACGAGGTCGCCCCCGTCCACCTCCCCGGAGTCGTTCAGATCAGCGTGGCAGGTGCCTGGGCACGGGCCCCAGGCGCCGATGAGGCGCAAGACATCGGCGAAGTCGACTGAGCCGCTGCCGTCGACGTCGCCGAAGCAGACGACCGACGGGCACTGGTTCATGCCGACGATGACGTGCCCGTTACCTCCTTGTGCGACGGCAAAGTCAAGTCCACCGTTGCCATCGAGATCCGCGAGAACCACGGAGCCGCCTCCACCCGTGACATATCCGTGGCCAGTGCCGAACTCACCATTGCCGAAGCCGTGAAGCACCCGTATCTGAAGCCCGGTGCCTTCTGACACTGCGGCATCAAGGTCGCCATCGCCGTCGATGTCGCCGATGGCCAGCGCGTGGGCGCGTCCGAAGTCCGGCCCGACCGGATAGACGACCGGATCGCTGAAGAAGCCTCCTCCCAACCCGCGGCGCACCAGAATCGATGCGGGATTCTGGCGTCGGACCGTGACGACATCTTCGATGCCGTCCCCGTCCAGATCAGCGGTGCACGGATGCTCCGGGAGATCCGGTGCCACGTTCATGGGGGGCAGGAGTGAGAACGTACCGTCACCGGCGTTGATCAAGACGCGCAGGTACTGGTATGTGGAGCTCGCGACGAGTATGTCATGGTCACTGTCGCCGTCAGCGTCGAAGCTCGTCAGAGACCGCGGCCAATCGCCGACCGGCATGTCGACGCGCGTTCCGAAACCGCCGCCCCCGTCATTGAAGAGGATCGATACTGCATTGCCGTACTGCATCGCGCAGGCAAGGTCGAGGTCCCCATCCCCGTCGAAATCGCGCGATACGATGTCGAGAGGTCGATGCCCCGTGTCATACTCGATCGGGTCGCTGAGCATGCCATCGCCCCGTCCGAGCAGGATCTCCACGTGGGCCGTTGCCACCGCGACGTCGAGGTGCCCGTCGCCATCGAAGTCGCCGACCGTGGAGCACCACGAGTTCGGTCCGGTGTCGCGCGTGATGGGCTCGGCGAAGCCCGGCTCACCGGTGTTGAGGAGCACCGACACTCTGCGGGGACTCCAACTGGTCGTGACGAGGTCGAGCAGGCCGTCGTTGTTCATGTCGCCAGCGTCAACATCCCGCGGCGATGAATCGGTGGGATACTGCCGATTGACCACGAGTGAGCCGTCGGCGGCCACTTCGAAGAGAGCGACCCGACCGCCGCTGGCCATCGCGGCGACCTCCAGGCGACCGTCGCCGTCGAAGTCATCTACGGACACTGCGTGCTGGTGCCCACCGGTTCCTTGGGCAACGTTGGTGGTGAACGATGAACCATCGAGGTTCCACGCCACATCGATGTCTCTTCGGGCCATGACGAGATCGAGATCCCCGTCCGCGTCAAGATCGGCCGGCGCAATCGAAGCGATACCACTTGGAGTCGGGTAGCTGCTTTGGTGCACGAACGACCCGTCCCCCTGGTTCCAGAACATCCGTCGCCCGTACGGGTTCAGGCTGTTCGTTGCCACAGCATCTTGGTCACCGTCCCCGTCAAGGTCGGCCACCATGAGGTACAAAGGGTGGTCGAGGTCGCCGTCGTACTCACCGCCAAGGCCGAAGCTCTCGCCGTCGTTGAGCCAGACCGTCAGGCGATGGATCACGAGATGCACGGCGAGGAGATCCGCGTCCTCATCTCCGTCGACATCGGCAATGGCGACATCAGTCGGCTGCACACTAGTGGCGACATCGGAGTGGAAGACGAAGGTCCCGTCACCAGCGTTCATGCACACGGAGATGCGATCCTCGCTCGGGCGCGTTCCGGCGAAGTCGAGGTCGCCGTCCCCGTCGAGGTCACCGATGTCGAAGAGATACGCGGTCGAGCATGGGGATGACACGAGGTTATCGAATGCGCCGTTGCCGTCGTTGAGGCGAACGTGAATGAGACCCGGCGGAGCTGGCGATGCGGCCAGGATGTCCAAGTCACCGTCCCCGTCGAGGTCGCCAAGTCGAAGTCTCCGGGTCAGACCCATCGAGTACACGACCTGCGCGTGGAACAACCCGTCCCCGCGGTTCAATAGCACCGAGACCGTCTCATCCTCCAAACTCGATGTGACGAGGTCGGGATACCCATCGCCGTTGAGATCTCCGGTCTCGAACCCAATCGACTCGGGGCCGATCGGCCATGCGCGCCCTGCGTATTGATGGTCCGCACAGACCCCGCCGTCATCGGCAGGCGCGGGTGAGTGCGCTGCGAGGACAGCTAGAAGTAGCGTGATCAAGGAACGCCCGTATGTGCTGGAACATGCGCGATGTGCTGCCGCGGACACGACGAACCTCGCTTCCCACAACGCAGAGTCTTTGCGATGTGCTCCAATGAGTAGTTACGGCAGATCTCTGCCGATACTGCGCAGAGATGAAGTGCCTTTCGCGAGCATAGATGTGTGCAAGGGAATGCGGTCGTCGTGAAGCGCGCATTTCGCACTTCGGCTCGCAAAACCCCGGTGGAGTTCCCAGAGAAAAATCGCCTTTCGAGTAGAACTGGCGAAGGCAACCAGGGGCCGGCGGGGGGGCGAACCGTGGCGCTCTCGACGCTCGCTGGATGATTTGATGGCGCGCCTGGTCCAGCCGTGCGAGTAAAACGAACGAGAAGCGATCCGCTGCGCGGGGCTGTTCTTAGGGGGAACCACCTCCTGCCCCTGGCGGAGGTTCCCCCTCACACCCCCTCCTTGCCGACCCCCGGAAGGGCCCGGGGTGGCCGGACCATGATCGCCCGTATGTGGGTGGACAGCCTGTCACACGGAATGGCACCGTGCCCCGACGGCGTAGCATCGCGCCGCATGACGCTACGTGAGTTGTTGCAGAGGGACCGGGACGCATTCGCTGCGCTCGCGCCGGAGGAACTCGCCGGCTACCTGTTGGCCGACATCATCCGATGGGAGGACGAGCCCGGGCGCGGAGACCCGAACAAGCACAACTACCTCGTTGGCATCTCGCCTGACAAGAAGAGCGACATCGGCAAGGCGATCCTGGAGGCGTGGGCATACCTGGAACACGAACGGCTGATTGCATCGGTCGGCGGTGACTGGGTCTTTGTCACACGACGAGGTCGAGAGGTGGGTGATGCGACCGGCGTCGCCGAGTACCAGAAGATCCAGTACCCCAGGGGGCAGTTCCACGCCGCCATCGAGCACCGAACATGGAAGCACTTCATCCCGGGCGACCACGACATCGCGGTGAAGGAGGCGTTCCGTGAGGTGGAGATCAGGATTCGGAAGGCGGCAGCACTTCCCAAGGACTACGTCGGTGCTGAGCTGGTGAAGGCAGCGTTTGCCCCGGACGGTGGGAAGCTGACCGACACGGAGATCCCATCGGCCGAGCGCACGGGGTTGTTCAATCTCTTCCTGGGCGGGTTCCTGTTCCTCCGTAATCCCGCCGGCCACCGCGACGTCGAGTACGAAGACCCCACCGAGGCACTTGAAGCGTTCGCCCTCGCCAGCATGCTCGCTCGGATCGTCGATCGAGCTGCCGAGCGTCTCGCCGCCGACGCGGAGTGATTCGTGCGCGTCACCTGCGCGTCAGCTTGAGCGGCGCAGGCGCGGGTACGGTGCGGACACCGAGCGGGCACCAACGAGGCTACCGCACAAGAAAACCCCGATTCCGTGGTGGGAACCGGGGTCCTGTTCGCATCCGAAGACCGCTACTTCACCGGCCACGGATCGTCGGCCACCACCGCCGCGCTGACGAACCAGTAGCCATGGTGTCGCTTGCCGTCCGCCGTCAGGTCCGCGGCGGCTCGGATGCCGCGGATCTCCAGCTCCACGAGGTGCCGGCCCGGGGTCAGCTCGGGGAGGGGGATGGTCAGCGGCTCGACGACGAGGCCCGGGTGCCAGCCGCTGCGATCGAGGTCGCTCGCGCGCAGCTCCCGGCCGTCGATCACCTGGCGGGCCGCCCACGGATTCAGCCCCCGCAGGGCACCGCCGGACTCGGTCCAGGGCCGCCATCGGGCGACTTCCCGGCCGTCGACACGCAGCCGGTGGGTGCAGGTGACGAACTCGTTCTCGGCCGTGCCGTCGGTGGCGTGCCCGCTGGTGATGATCCGCAGCCGGGGGGCCTCGGTGCCGTCGGGGATCATGATCCGCGCGACGAGCTTGGGCCGTTTGGCGGTGACGTGGGGGCTGGCGAACAGGTGCCGCGCGAGCGATGGCCGCCGCTGGCCCACCCCGTCGGAGGTGTACCGCAGCCTCACCGAGATCCTCCAGCCCGGGTTCGCGCTGTAGCTGCTGATGAACGCCCGCAGCGTCTGCCGCCCGTACAGGAGGGGGGCGAGGGGGGTGACGTCCTGCTCGAAGACGCCCGCGGCGCCGTATCCGGTGATGAACCGAACCAGCTCCGTCTCCACGAGCTTGTCATCGGCCGCCGACGGCGACAGCACCGTGACGTTGCCCAGCCGGGTCCACTTGTCGTTGGGGACCTCGCGGCCCTCGGAGCGCGAGTAGATCGGCTCGACCTCCACCACGGCGATGATCCGCTGGGCGTTCCGGTGCTCGCGGGGGGCCCGGGGCAGGTTGACCGTCCGCTCGACCGTATGCCCCTGGTGGCGGACGACGAAGCCGTCGGCCTCGGTGATCGCCGGTTTCGTGTTGTTCCAGTCGATGATCGCGTCGGTGAAGACGTCGATGACCCGCTCCGGTCGCGGGTCGGCCGGCTGGGCCTGGCTCGGGAGGGCCGAGATGACGGTCGGCGGCCCGGTGGCCGGTCCTGACGGACCGATGCCCTGGGCACCGGCGGCGGCACCGACGATCAGCACGAGGACGACCAGGATGGCTCGCATGGAATGAAGCGTCTCCCACGATACGGGACACGGCCCGGGCGGGTCACAATCCATCGTTACTGTGGAATCGCTCGGCGGCGGCCACGGCGAGAAGGTCACACCGCTCGTTCTCGGGGTGGTCGGAGTGCCCGCGGACCCACCTGGCGGTCACCTGGTGGACCGCCCGAAGCTCATCCAGCCGCTTCCACAGCTCCAGGTTCTTGACGGGGGCGTTCTTCGGCCGCTTCCAGCCCCGGGCCTTCCACTGGTCCATCCACTCGGCGAGGCCCTTCACGACGTACTGGCTGTCGGAGTAGAGGTCCACCCGGCTCGGGCCGTCGAGCCGCTCGAGACCGCGGATCGCCCCCAGCAACTCCATCCGGTTGTTGGTCGTGGACGCCTCGCCGTCGGAGTCCTCGATCTCCCGGCCGGTCCCTCGGTCGCGCAGAATGAACGCCCAACCGCCCGGCCCCGGATTGCCGGTGCAGGCGCCGTCGGTGAACAACTCGACATGGGGTCGCTGGTCGTCGGACTTCGTCATCGGGCTCGCTGACACCGGAAAGGGTTCTGGTCTACCATCGACCGACCTCCGCTTCTACCGGCAGTCTCTGCTCCATGTCCACGGTTCATCGTATCGAGGTGCGCCCCCGTCGCGAAGCCGGAGATCCGCGCGGCGCGGCCGCGTGCCGCGAGGCGCAGTCGGTCGGCGTGGAGCCGGCGCCGCATCGCATCGACGCCGCGAGCGTCTTTCTGATCGCCGGCGACCTCGGCGACCCGCAGGTGCGGCGCATCGCCGATGAGCTGCTCACCGACGCCGTGACCGAGCAGTCGGTCGTCGGGGCCGCCGAAGTCACGGGCGACGCGCTCGTCGAGGTCCATCCGCTGCCCGGCGTCATGGACCCGGACGCGGAGGCGATCGAGCTGGCGATCCGCGCGATGCTCGGCGTGGACGTGACCGTCCGTACCGGCCAGCGCTACGACATGCACGGAGTGGACGCGCCGGCGGCGCTCGCCGTCGCGGAGCGCTGCCTCGCCAACCGCGTCATCCACGGCCTGACCGGTGAACCGTGGCACCCCGAGTCGTTCCCGGTCGGCCACGAGCACGAGTGGGCCGTGCGCGAGGTCCCGCTTCGCGATCTCGACGATCAGCAACTCGCGGCCCTCTCGCGCGACGCGCACCTGTTCCTGAACCTTTCCGAGATGCACGCGATTCGCGACCACTACCTCGGTCTCGGGCGCGATCCGGGCGAGATCGAGCTGGAGACGCTCGCCCAGACGTGGTCCGAGCACTGCGTGCACAAGACCCTCAAGGCGACGATCCGGTACACCGGCGACCTGCCGAACATGGGGAATCGTCCCGGGCACGAGGTCCACGACGACGGGTCGGTCACGATCCACAACCTGCTGCGCTCGACCGTGGCCGCCGCGACGAAGGAGCTGATGGCCGACGGCATCGACTGGTGTCTCTCGGTCTTCGTGGACAACGCGGGCGTGATCGCGTTCGACGACGAGCACGCGGTCTGCTTCAAGGTCGAGACGCACAACCATCCCTCCGCGATCGAGCCGTACGGTGGAGCGGCGACGGGCATCGGCGGCTGCATCCGCGACATCATCGGCACCGGCCTCGCGGCGAAGCCGATCGCCGCGACCGACGTGTTCTGCGTCGCGCACCCCGATCACTTCGAGCGCCCGCCGGTCGACGGCGACGCGCAACCGCTCCCCGCGGGCTGCCTGCACCCGCGCCGGATCCTCCGGCAGGTCGTCGCCGGCGTGCGCGACTACGGCAACCGCATGGGCATCCCCACGCTCAACGGCGCCGTCTGGTTCGACGACGCGTACGTCGGCAACCCGCTCGTCTACTGCGGCTGCGTGGGCGTGATGCCGCGCGATCGCGTGCACGGCGATCCCGTCCCCGGTGACCGCATCATCGCCGTGGGCGGGCGCACCGGGCGCGACGGCATCCACGGCGCGACGTTCAGCTCGGCGGAGCTGACCGACTCCCACGCCGACGAGTTCAGCCACGCGGTGCAGATCGGCAACGCCGTCACCGAGAAGAAGACGCTCGACGCGATCCTCGACGCGCGCGAGTTCGATCTTCCGGGCGCCGGCCGAACGTGCCTGTACCGGGCGATTACCGATTGCGGCGCGGGCGGGTTCTCCAGCGCGGTGGGCGAGATGGGCGAGAAGCTCGGAGCCGTCGTGCACCTGGAGCGGGCACCGCTCAAGTACGCGGGCCTCGACCCGACCGAGATCTGGATCTCCGAGGCGCAGGAGCGCATGGTGCTCGCGGTGCCGCCGGAGAACGTGGAGCATCTCGCCGCGATCTGCGCGCGGCACGACGTCGAGCTGTGCGACCTCGGTCACTTCGGCACCGACGACCGCGGGTTGTCACTGAACTACCGGGGCACCGAGCTGGGCCGGCTGGACATGAGCTTCCTGCACGAGGGGTTGCCCGAGACGGTGCGCGAGGCGCGGTGGACCGCCCCCCTGGCGCCCGCGCCCGCCGCCGCGGAGCCGTCGCCGCCGCACGTGGCGATCGGCGAGACGCTCCTGGGCCTCCTCGCGCACCCGAACATCGCTTCCAAGCGGTGGATCATCCGGCAGTACGACCACGAGGTGCAGGGTCGATCGGTGGTTCGTCCGCTCGTGGGGCGCGGCGGCGAGGGTCCGGGCGACGCGGCGGTGATCACGCCCGTGCGCGGCTCGACGCGTGGCCTCGCGATCGCCAACGGGCTCGCCACCGCGTGGAGCCGCGATCCGTACCGCATGACGCTCGCCGCGATCGACGAGTGCGTGCGCAACCTCGTCTGCGTCGGCACCGACCCGCGGCGCGTCGCGATTCTCGACAACTTCTGCTGGCCGGGGTGCGACGCGCCGGAGCAGTTGGGCGCGCTCGTGCGGGCCGCCGCCGCCTGCTACGACGGCGCGCTCGCGTTTCGCACTCCGTTCATCAGCGGCAAGGATTCGCTCAATAACCAGTTCACGACCGAGGACGGGCGGACGATCCGCATCCCGCCGACGCTGCTGATCTCCGGCTTCGGAATCGTGGAGGACATCGCGCGGTGCGTGACGATGGACGTCTCGGCGCCCGGCAACCTGCTCGTCATCGTCGGCGCGACCACCGCGGCGATGGGCGGTTCGCACTGCGAGCTGCTTCACGGCGGCGGCGGGGAGCTGCCCGACGTCGATCTCGACCACGGCCCGCGCGCCGCGGTCGGCGTGCACGCGGCGATCGCCCGCGGGCTGGTGCAGGCCGCGCACGACTGCTCCGAGGGCGGCCTGCTCGTCGCCGCGGCGGAGATGGCGTTCGCCGGCGATCTCGGCGTGCACCTGGATTTCGTCACGCTCCCGACCACGGGCGACATGGACATCGTCAGCGAGTGCTTCGCCGAGACGCCGGGGCGTTACCTTCTGGAGGTGCGTCGTGACGACGTCGACGCGCTGGCGCAGCACCTGAACGACGTGCCCTTCTCGATCGTGGGTGAGGTCGCCGCCGAGCGGCGCCTCACCGTTGCCGGCGCCGACGTGGATCTCGCGATCGACGACCTGAAGCACGCCTGGATGGGGACGCTGGACTGGTGACGACCGCGCTCATCATCACGACCGCCGGGATCAACTGCGACCGCGAACTCGCCGAGGCGTTCGAGCTCGCGGGATCGTCGGTGCACTTGCGGCACCTCAACGATCTCATGGCCGAGCCGTCGATCATCGACCGCTACGATCTTGTAGGTCTCCCCGGCGGGTTCAGCTACGGCGACGCGGTCGCGGCGGGACGCATCACGGCGCAGCTCATGCGGAACACGATCTACCCCGCGCTCGTCGGAGCGATCGAACGCGGCGTGCCGATGATCGCGCCGTGCAACGGCTTCCAGATCGCGGTGCAGGTCGGGCTGCTGCCCGGTCCGGACGCCGGCGCCGTCTGGCCGACGTCGGCGCCGCAGCCCATCGTCACGCTCGCCCGCAACGATTCGGCGAGGTTCATCGACCGGTGGACGCGTGTCGAGGTCCCTGCGAACACGCGCTGCGTCTGGACCCGCGGTCTCGCCGCGAGCGACGAGACGTCGCTGTTGCCGGTCGCCCACGGCGAGGGGCGCTTCGTCCCCGAGTCCGACTCGGTGCTCGATCGTCTCGCCGACGACGGGCGGATCGCCATGCGGTACGCCGCCGACGACAACCCCAACGGGTCCGTCGGTGCCGTCGCGGGCATCTGCGACGGAAGCGGCCTGGTCTTCGGGCTCATGCCGCACCCGGAGCGGTACACGCGGTGGACGCAGCACCCGTGGTGGAACCGGCTCGCCGCCGCCGATCGGCAGGGCGATCCGCCGGGGCTCCAGATGTTCCGCAACGCGGTGAACCACGCGCAGCGCGTCGCGGTGGGTTGATGCGCGCCAAAACGGGGCGGTCCTCCTTCGCGCGTTCCCACTGATTACGATGGCCCCCGTCATGGCCCTCTTCCGCACCAGCATGATCCACGGTGTGCGGCGTGTCGTCGGCAGCCGCATCGACGTCGACGTGCCGTGCGGCACGTGCGGGTACAACCTGCGCGGGCTGACGTGGGGGCGGGCGTGCCCGGAGTGCGGGGCGACGCACCAGCCACGCGGGACCATGACCGACACGCTGCTCGCCGGCGACGAAGGCGAGCGCGCGCGGTGGCGGCTCGGGCTCGCCCTCGCGGCGGCGTGCGTGCTCGTGGCGATGGTCGGGCGGGTGGCGTTCTTCCTCCTCTCGGCGCCGGGCGTCTCCGAACTCGTGGCCGGCACGTACATCGGGCTCGGCGCGATCAACTCCGTGCTCTGGATCAGCGCGGTCTGGCTCGTCATGCCGCCGTCGGTGGTGGAGAAGCGGCGCTGGATGCGCCGGCCGTGGATCGCGGCCCGCGTGCTCTGCTTTGCGTGGCTCGTCGGGTACGGCTGCCTCGTCGCGCGCTACGCGACGAACCCCAGCGGTTTGGTGGAGACCGCGCTGGGCATCGGTGATCTCGGCGGCCGTGCGCTCGGCGGCATCGGCGTGCTGTGCGTCGCGTTCGTCCTCTCCTTCCTCGCCGGCGAGGCGGAGATGGAAAGGGCCGAACGACGGCTGAACGCGGCGGTGTGGCTGCTCGCCTTTCCCACGCTCCTCGCGCAGGCGTTCCCGGAGAAGATGGCGTGGTTCACGCTCATCCCGCTGGGCATGGTGCTGTTCTTCTGGTGCTGGCTGATGGGGCTCCTGCTCCTGGGCATCCTCGATCTTCACCGGCACGTGCGCTGGGGACAGCGAGAGGCGATCGTGACGGTCGATCGTCAGCGCCGCATCGACGAACGGCGCGCCGAGCTGGACGCCGAGATCGCCGCCACCGTGCGTTCCGTCCCGCGTCACGGCGGCGATGTGAAGATCGACTGACGATCCCCGGCGCAACTGAGGTACGATGTCGCC
>JAAELP010000252.1 GCA_024226535.1 Planctomycetota bacterium
CTTCCTCAACGAACTCGACGACTCGCTCTCCGACGCGATGCTCGACCGCGCGCAACACGTATCGGCCGACGTCATTGCGTGCGGGGACACGCAGGAAAAACTGCGCGAGTTGTTCGGCGCGTGACAACCCGTCTTGTGCATCTTGCCCAGCTTGACAGCACAACGTCGTTGGCGCGCGTTCATCAGTGTTCATCGACGCGCGTCGTTTGTCGCAAAGATGCGACAAAGAACGGAACCGCGGGCGGTGCGCATACGAAAAGGTATGACGGACGGGCGAGAAGAGAGAGCGCCGTCCGAGGATTCCTCAGCAGCGCTCAGACCCGTTCATCGACCTGCACAGGACGAGCCGGTCGCACCAGTCGGTGCGGAGAGATTGAGAGAGAGGCGGCGCACGTGGCGGATGGATCCGCCCGGGCCCGCCCGTTTTATTTTTGCGGCCAAGCCAACAGCCCCGCGGTCGGTGCATGAGCGGTGGAAATCGCCGCTTTCCCCGTCGCACCGGCGATCCGGAGGGGTCGCGGCGGTCGCGGCCGGACCACCGGCCCACGACTCTTGACGTCCCGCCGTCATCCTGGACGATACACCTTCCCGGAGGGGAGCCCCGGACAATGACCGGGACCACATCCCGGGCCCCTGCGTCACCGGATGCAGGACATAACGTGCTCGACGGCGGCTCCCCTAGCCGCCGTCTTGCTTTTTGAGCGCTCCGTACGGCCCTACGGGCCGACACTCACTTTCGTGCGACGTGAGATCAACCGCTCGTACGGCCCTACGGGCCGCCACTCGCTCTGGCGCCCCCATCACTTCGGCGCTTCCGCGCTTCCGCCATTCCAAGCTGCACGTAGTCGGGCGAGAAGAACAGGTTGATCGTCCAGTCGAGCGCCACCCGCACGCGCCGTGACAGCCGTGGCATCTTGAGCAGGTAAACGGTGCGCCAGAGGAACCAAGCGGGGAAGCCGGCGAGCTTGAAGCCGAAGATCCTCGCCACGCCGGTGCGGCAGCCGATCGCCGCGAGCGAGCCGCGCGTCTTCAGGTCGCATGGGCGCGTCGCCGCGCCGCGCAGCGCGCGATCGACGTTGTCGGCGACGGCGGTACCGAGTTGGACGGCGTGCTGCGCCGTGGCGGGATACGCATGACCGCCCGCGTCGCGGTTGACCGCGGCGTCGCCGATCGCCCAGAGATCGTCGAAGCCCTCCACGCGGCCGTCCCGCGCGCAGCGGATGTAGCCGCGTTCGTCGGTCGGCACGTCGAGGCGGCGCACGAGCGGATCGGGCTCGATGCCGGCGCACCAGATCACGGTGCGCGTGGGCAGCCGCGTGCCGGTGTCGAGCGTCACGAAGTCCTCACCGACTTCGCGCACCGTGGTCTTCAGCCGAACGTCGATGCCGCGCCGGCGGAGGTGCCGGAGGGCGAAGTCGGAGAGATCGGCTCCGAGCGGCGGCAGGACCCGATCCCCCATCTCCACGAGCGTCATCCCGCACGCGTCGGGGGCGACGTGCGGATAGCGGCGGACGGCACGCCGGATCAGCTCGTCGAACTCGCCGGCGACCTCGACGCCGGTGAAGCTCCCGCCGACGACGACGCAGCGGAGCAATGCCTCCTGCATCGTGCGGTCCTTCGTCGCGTTCGCCATCTCCAGCATGAGGATTGCGCGATCGCGCAGGGCGACGGCGTCGGCGAGGCTCTTGAGCTGGAACCCGCGCTCGCGGAGACCGGGGATGTCCGGCATCCGCGTCACGCTGCCGCACGCGAGCACGAGGTGGTCGTAGCTCATCTCCTCGCGCCGGTCGCTGCCCTTCAGGGTGTGGATGACCCGGCGGCGACGCACGTCGACATCCGTCACCTCGGACATGACGAACTCGCCGCGATCGAGGAACTCGCGAATCGGCACGACCGCGTGGCGGGGCTCGAGGCTCCCCGTGCCCGCCTCGACGAGCAGCGGGTAGAAGACGAAGTAGTTGTGGCGGTCGATGAGGACGACCTCGACGTCGCGCCGGCGGAGGATCCGGTTGAGCCGCTGCGCGCAGTAGGCACCGGCGAAGCCGCCTCCGACGATGACGATGCGTGGGCGCGTGGTGGCCATCTGGACGGTCAGTGTAGTGCGCCCCTCTCCCGGTTCGCTCGGGGAGAGGTGGTCAGAGGCCTCAGTTGCCTTGAACGAGCACGTGTCCCACGAGGAGCATGAGCGAGTAGATCACCGGCACCGACGAGATGCCGACCGCGAGATAGGCCAGGTTCCGGCCGGTGCGCCAGCGGGCCCGGCCCGTGACCTCGCAGACGAGGATCACGAAGATCGTCACGCTGAACTTGAACGCGATTGCGCCAGGCAGGCCCCAGGCGCTGATCACACGACTGGCGATCGGGTTCACCTCGGCTCCGCCGGCGGCGAGGATCGCCCAGGTGAGCATGATGTCGAGCGCGGAGACGAAGACGAACCACACGTACGCGTTCGGGTAGCGCATCGGCGCGGCGAGGAGCCACTGGAAGGCCGCGGTCTCACCCGCCGGCTCCTGCACCGCCTCCGCTTCGCGCTCGTCGGGCGCCGTCCTCATCGATTCCGATGGAACATGAGCCGCGGAGTCTCGCTGATGACGCGACTGCGTGGACATGGCGAGATTCTAGGACCCGACGCGTCGGCGGCGCCTCGCGTGTGCGTTTCGGCACCACCCGGCGGGTCGCTACTTCTGGCCCCAGTGGGGCGGCACGTCGTCCTCGGGCGTGTGATCCTCCGACAGCGCCTGCAGGCGCCGGTCCGTCTCCGCCCGCCATCGCGTCGACTCCTCGCGGCCGCGCTCCAGACGCTCGAACAGTTCGCGCACGAGCGCGTCGAGTTCCTCGACGTGCCGCTCGACGAAGGCGAGCTTCTCTTCGATGTTCCGTTGATCGCTCACTGAACACGCACCCTGTAGACGGTCCCGTGCGCCCCGGCCTGATAGTGATACCCGTTCCCGGTGGTGACGTACAGCCAGCCGTCGTGGTGGAGAACGTTCTCGCTCTTGACGGGCTCGGCCGCGTCGTCTGAGCGGGTCAGGGCGTCGAGATCGAGCCACGGATCCGCCCGACCGGCGCGGGCGTCGAAGACGCGCTGCGGATCGGGCGTGAACCGGTAGATCCGCGCCGGCGACGCGGAGACGACGTAGAGACGACCGGCGTCGTCGAAGTCCATGTCCGTGAGGTTGGCGGAGCGGCCGGTGACGCGGTCCCACGGGTCGAACCTCGCGACGACCTCGAGCGTGCTCGGATCGACGGGGTCGAAGTTCTCGTCGAGCTTCATCCGCGCGATCACCGACGTCGTGCGCGTGCCGACGTAGAGCCATCCGTCGCGGTAGGCGAGCGCGCTGTGGCCTTCCATGAACGTCGCCTGCCCGCGGAGCACGACCTCGCCGGGCGGCGGGCCGGCCTCCGGGTCCGCCTGGAGTTCGCGCAGGTCGTACCGGACCAGCACGCTGTTGTCCTTCGCCACCGCGTAGAGCCAGGAGCCGATCGCCAGGCAGTTGTCCGGGCCCTCGAGCCATCCCCGGGGACTCCCATCGATGGCCACGGCCGGCGCCGGGTAGCGTGCCCCCGACTCGATCTCGTGGCGCTCCACGTCGTACCAGCGGTTCGTTCGCCGGTCGTAGCGAAGGATCGCGTCGGCGCGGTTCTTCGCGAAGGCGACGCGATCGGTGTCGGTCACCGTCTTGTCGATCCCGCTGAACGCGCAGACGTAGAAGCTATCCGTCGCCGCGTCGTAGCGGAGCGTGCAGTACGGCCGGTCGGTCTCGCGATCGGACTCCGGCGGATCCGCCGCGCGATCCCAGAGCCTGAACGGCGGCTGCGTGGGGCGTGCATACACGCGACCGTTGCCACGCACCGCGTCCGACACTTCCCGGCCGCGCACAACCGGCTCGGTAACGTTCGGATCGACGACGTAGATCGTCCCCGCCTCGTCATCCACGCTCGCGCTGACGCCGCCGGCGGCCCCGCGCACGCGCCCGCGGCAGAGCACGTACAGCTCGCCGTCCACCATCGCGAGCCCGCGCGGATACGGCGCGATCGTGGTGACGCGCTCCAGGCGCGGCGGCGCCGGCGCGGACGGTGCAGCAGCAACGCATGCGAGCACGACGAGGATCGCGAGGGAGCGGGTCATTCGTGCGATACTGTACGCCCCGCCGGATCCGTCCCGGGCACGAAAGGAGCAAACGCATGACCGCCTCCGCCGACGCCGCCGTCCATCGCTGGGAAGACCTCGCGGCCGATCAGCCGATGGAGCGGCTCTCCCGGCGGCGCCTCGTGGGCGTGCACGCGATGCTCTCGGAGATTCGTCTGCGAGCCGGCTGCCACGTGCCGACGCACGCCCACGCCAACGAGCAGTTCGCGTGCGTGATCAGCGGGCGCATGCGCTTCGGTCTCGGCGCCGAGGGCAGTCCGGAACGTCGGGAGGTCACGCTGGGCGCCGGCGAGGTGCTGCACCTGCCGCCGCACGTCGAGCACTCGGCGGATGCGCTGGAGGACTCGGTCGTGCTGGACGTCTTCAGCCCGCCGAGCGAGAAGACCGGCATCGATGCCCACGGCTAACGGCTAGATGATCGGATCATGCGTCGGCAGGTTGTGCGCCGGCGCCGTGTTCAGCTCCACGCGCTGCTCCTGGATGCGCTTCGCGTTGTCCGAGTCCACGTAGTCGCTGTGGCACGAGGCCTTCGCGTCGTCGCTCGCGCCGACGGCCTTCTTCGTCTTCGACGCGAGGCGGTGGATCTCCTCCGGCGACAGCACGCCGCGCTGCTGGAGCATCGCCTTCTGCTCGTCCGTCAGCGCCTCGGAGACCTTCGGCTTCTCCCACGCGTACTCTTCGTCCTTGCCGGACGTGAACTCGACGATCTCCTTGCTGATGCGCACGCTGCACCAGTCGTGGCCGCACATCGCGCAGAAGTCGGTGTCCACGTCGAGATCCTCGTCGTGAAGCGCTCGGGCCAGTTCCGGGTCGAACGACAGCTCGAAGTGACGCTCCCAGTTGAGCGCCGCCCGGGCCTTGGTCAGCTCGTCGTCCCAGTCGCGGGTGCCGGGAATGCCGAGGGCGACGTCGGCGGAGTGCGCCGCGATCCGGTAGGCGACGCAGCCCTGCTTCACGTCGTCCTTCTTCGGCAGCCCGAGGTGCTCCTTGGGCGTGACGTAGCAGAGCATCGCGGCGCCGTGGTAGGCGGCGGCGGTCGCGCCGATGCACGAAGTAATGTGGTCGTACCCTGGGAAGACGTCGGTGACGAGCGGGCCGAGCACGTAGAACGGCGCGCCGTGGCAGATCTGGCGCTGCACCTTCATGTTGTACTCGACCTGGTCGAACGGAACGTGGCCCGGACCCTCCACCATGACCTGCACGCCCTTGCGCCACGCGCGCTCGGTGAGCTCGCCGATCGTGGACAGCTCCGCGAGCTGCGCGCGATCGGTCGCGTCGGCCAGGCCGCCGGGGCGCAGGCCGTCGCCGATCGAGAACGTCACGTCGTGGACGCGCATGACGTCGCAGATCTGCTCCCAGAGGTCGTACATCGGGTTCTGCCGACCGTGCATGAGCATCCACTTCGCCAGCAGCGAGCCGCC
>JAAELP010000253.1 GCA_024226535.1 Planctomycetota bacterium
GTGACCTTGCTCGTCGTGCTGAAGATCTTGCCCACCGCGAGCAGCACGCCGATCAGCACGACCGTCGCGATCATCAGCTCGGTGAGCGTGAAGGCACGAATGAAACCCGGACGGGAGGTGCTCGTCGCACTCATCGCATGAGCACTCCGGAGTAGCGGTTGAAGTACAGTCGGTCCGCGTTCCTGGTGATGTAGCCTTCCGGTCCGGACAGCTCGTCCTGGTAGCCGTCCTCCGAGGTCCAGGCGATCGACTTGGCTTCGCGCGCCAGCTTGTCGTCGTAGACGGCAAGGAACGGCACGGGCTCGACCTTCGGTTCGTCGTCGGCCTCGTCGTAGACCCACGGCGGACGACCGCATCCATCAGGTGAGGTGTACTGCTCGCCGTTCAGATCGAAGTCCACCCAGGAATCGTCACCGTTGCTGGCCGGGTTGAAGGTGACGATCGACCCGTCCGGCGCGAAGATCATGCCAAGCATGCGTGAGCAGTCGCACTCGGCGTTCGGGTCCGTCGGGTCGGTCAGGGCGACCTCGGGCTGGGTGACCCAGACGTCGTCGTCATCCACGTCATACCACGCTCCGGCGACCTTGATTCCCGGCGGCAGCGCCCGCGGACGGACGTCGGGGAGCGGCACGAACCGATCGCGCACCTCGAAGAAGCCATCGCAGTCGACCACGACCGACTCCCCGCTCCACTCGGCGAGCACCATCTCCGTGAACTGCTCTCGCGGCGAATCCGACCGCACCCGAAACACCGCCATCACGACGCGGTTGCGCTTGATCGCGAAGGCCCGCGCGTTGTCCAGGCCGGCCGTCACGGTGTTGATCGCCGACGAGATCCGGGCGTCGTCGGTGATCCTCCCCACCGCCACCACGGTGACCGTGGCGAGGATCCCGATGATGGCCATCACCACCAGCAGCTCCGCCAGCGTGAAGGCCCGCCGGCTCCAGCGGCCGGCCGGACGATTTGTGGATGAATACGTCATGATTTACGAGCCCGCTCCTCGAAAACGCGCCGCGGCAACGATATATACGCCAAACTGCCCCGGCCTCATGCGCCCCGCCCCCCGCCAACGCAGCTAATTGGTGCCTGACACCTTTTTCCCTTTTTCTCTCCCCCCGCCAACGGAGCTAATTGGTGCCTGGCACCTTTTCCTTCGTTCGGGAGCGCCCCTCACTCCGCCAGGACGACCACCTGGTCGGGATCGACGGTCAGGGCGATCTCGGACCCCGGTGGCCCGAACGGCCGGGGATTCAGCTCCAGCGTAACCACCTCCAGGTCGCCGGGCAGGGCCACGACGTGCTGGGCGACCTCGCCGAGGTAGCTGCTGGAGACCATCGACCCCGCCAGCCGGTTTCCGTCCGCCGGCCCGCCGATCCGGACCGCCTCCGGTCTCAGCGAGCAGAGGACGGCCCGCCCCCCCTCCACCTCGGGGGGTGCCGACGTGCTCCGCAGGATGCCGGCGGGCGTCTGGAGCACCACGGCCCCGTTGTCACGCCCCTTCACCACCGCCGGCAGGAAGTTCGTCTCCCCGAGGAAGTCGGCGACGAAGCGTGTCGAGGGTCGCTCGTACAGCTCCCGCGGTCCTCCCACCTGCACGACCTGGCCGCGGTCGAGCACCGCGACGCGATCGGCCATCGACAGGGCCTCCTTCTGATCATGCGTCACGTAGACGGTGGTGATCCCCGCCCCCTTGCAGATCCGCCGGATCTCCGCCCGCATGCTGAGACGCAGCTTCGCATCGAGGTTGCTCAGCGGCTCGTCGAGCAGCAGCACCGACGGCTCCACCACGAGCGCCCGGGCGAGGGCGACGCGTTGCTGCTGCCCGCCGGAGAGCTGGTTCGGCTTGCGGCCTGCCAGCGCCTCCATCTGCACCGTCTCCAGCGCGGCGGTGACGCGGCGAGCGCGTTCGTCGGCGGCGATCTTCCGGATCTTCAGCCCGTATCCGACGTTGTCCGCCACGGTCATGTGCGGCCACAACGCGTAGCTCTGGAACACCATCCCCGTGTTGCGCTTGTTGGGCGGCACCGCGGTGACGTCACGGTCCCCGAGGAGAATCCGCCCCCCCGTCGGCTCGATGAACCCCGCGATCATGCGGAGCAGTGTCGTCTTGCCACAGCCGGACGGCCCGAGCAGGAAGAACAGCTCGTTGTCGGTGATCTCCAGGTCCACCGCATCGACGGCGGTCGTCTCGCCGAAGCGCTTGGTCAGACCCTGAAGTTGAATGGCACGAGCGCTCGACGGCGGGATGGCGGCGCCGTCGTTACTCAATGACCGTACTCTTGAACCGCTCCCCCGGCAGCTTGAGGCGCGAGAAGGCGCTCTCGCGGTCGGGGAACTCCTGGATCGAGAAGACGAGCTGGCTGTTGCCGATGTCGATCACGTCGCGGTCGAGGAGGCGCGTCGGCGCGGTCACGGGCTGGTCGTTGACCCGCACGCCGTTCGTGCTGTGCATGTCGACGGCGTGGTAGGTGCGCTCGCCCTCCTCGCACCGGATCTCCAGGTGCTGGCCCGAGATCAGCTCGTCCACGATCTGGATCGTGCACCGCTCGTCTCGTCCGATCACGGACGACTTCTGGGAGAGCGTGTAGTACCGACCTTCGGCGGGTCCCGACGTAATGATGATCGATGCCATGGCTCCGCCATTGTCGCACCAGCCGGGGTACGGCGTCAACGCGTGCCCCTTTTCGTTCCCGGTCCGATCCGGGCCCGTAGCAGCCCGTCAAAAAAGTCGCGCGGGCTGCGAGCGGCCCAGATCCGCCAGCTCTGCGTCGCCGAATCTCGCCGTATCGCCCTGGATATGCCATCGATTCGGCTCCTTGATCTGACGAATCTGGTCGCGCTCTCGCCGCGCGGGACTTCTTCA
>JAAELP010000254.1 GCA_024226535.1 Planctomycetota bacterium
GGTCGGCTATCCCGCCGACGGATGCATGGTCCCGGACATCCGGCGCAAGCCGCTGGAGGACATCATGGTGGTGGACCGGTGATGGCGGAGGGCACGAAGGCACGAAGGCACGAAGGCACGGAGGGGCCGTTGGTATCAGTCGTCGTACCGACGTACGAGCGCCCGGAGGCGCTCGCGCGGTGCCTCGACTCGATCGAGTCGACCGTGCGCGTTCCGCACGAGGTCGTCTGCGTGACGGTGGCCGGCGACGATGCGACAGAGCAGGCGCTCGCGGGCCGGGCCGTCCGGCAGATCGTGCAAGGTGGTCGAGGCGGGTTCGTGGAGGCGCTCAACATGGGGCTGCGCGGCGCGTTGGGAACGTACGTGACGCAGCTCAACGACGATTGCGTTCTCCTCCCGTACACGATCGAGAATGCCGTCCGCTTCCTCGAGGCGCCGGCGCACGACGCAGTCGCGCTCGCCGCGTTCTTCCACGACTCGTCCGTTCGGCGGAACGTGTATGCCCAGATCGAGGTCGAGGGAACGTGGTATTACGTCTGCCACGTGCGCGGGCTCTGCTATGCCAACTTCGGGCTCGCGCGGCGGACGCTCTACGAACGGCTCGACTACTGCGACGATCGCTACTACATGTACGGCGCCGATCCCGACTTCTCGCTGAAGGTCTGGCACCTCGCCAAACGCGAGGTTCGTCCCTGCCCCGGCGCGCTCGTCCATCACGACGAACTCGACGACGATCGCGCAAGCGCCGAGCGCGCCCGCCAGGACGAGGACAACCGGAAGCTCTTCGAGAAGTGGGGGCTCGGATGAACCCCTCCCATGGACGCGATCTCGTCACGGCCGGCTACGGGCTGGATCGGTCCGACCTGCCGGATTACGACCTGGAGCGTCCGGAATCCGGCCTCGTGGACCCGCGGGAGTGGTTCGACGCCCCGGACCATCCCTTCGAGATCGAGATCGGCGCCGGCAAGGGGACGTTCCTCGTGCAGCAGGCGATGCGGCGACCGGAGGTCAACTACCTCGGCATCGAGTGGGCCCGCGCGTACTACCGGTACGCCGCGGATCGTGTGCGGCGCCGCGAGCTGCACAATGTTCGCGTCCTGCACGCGGACGCGACGGAGTTCATCCGTCACCGCTGCCCGGACGCCGTCGCCCGCGTGATCCATCTCTACTTCTCCGACCCGTGGCCGAAGAAACGGCACCACAAGCGCCGCGTCCTCCAGTCGAGTACGCTGGATGACTTCCACCGCGTGCTCGTCGCCGACGGCGAGCTGCGGCTCGTCACGGATCACGACGACCTGTGGGCGTGGTACGAGGAGCTCGCGGCGACGCACGATCACCTGTTCCGGCGCGCCCCGTTCGCAGCGCGGGATTCCGCGTCCGGCGGGGAGCTCGTCGGGACCAACTACGAGCGCAAGTTCAAGCGCGAGGGCCGGCCGTTGAATGCGATGACGCTGATCCGAACCGGGAGGGAGAGCGGATGACGCGCCGATGCCTTCGACGAACCGTGTTCACGGCGCTTCTCGGCGCGTCTGCCGCCGGGGGCAGTGCCGCGGCGCAGTGCGTCGAGACGACCCTGACCTCACCGGCCGCGGCCACGAACGACTACGCGCGGTCCGTAGCCGTCACCGACGACCTGGTGATCGTCGGCGATCCGAGGCTCGACGAGCCGGGCCGCGTGCTCGTGTACAGCCTCGCCGAGGGCGGGTGGGCGTACGAGACGACGCTCCTGTCGGCGGCAGCCTTCGCCGGCGACCAGTTCGGTTACGCCGTCGCCGCGGCGGGGAACCTGGTCGTCGTCGGCGTCTACGCGGCCGACGTCACCGGCTTCAGCTCCGGTGCGGTCCATGTCTACCGGCGGCTCGGGGCGACGTGGGCGCTCGAGGATCAGCTCGCGCCCAGCGACGGCGACATGGGCGATCGATTCGGATGGGCGGTTTCGACCGACGGCGAACGCGTGCTGGTGGGAGCGCGCAGCGACGAGAACGACGGCCTGCTCGGCTCGGGCTCGGCGTACGTGTTCCGCCACACCGGCGACGGCTGGCTCGAGGAGGCGAAGCTGACCGATCCGAACCGGGCGGCCAACGACGCGTTCGGCTTCTCGGTTTCCCTCGCCGGGACCACGGCGCTCGTCGGGGCCTCCGGCGACGACGACCCCGGGCTCGACTCGGGCGCGGCGCACGTGTTCCGGCACGTCGGCATCGGCTGGGTGCACGAAGCCGAGTTGGAGGCAACCGATGCCGAGGGGCAGGAGCGGTTCGGGCGCGCGGTTGCGCTCGCCGCGAACATCGCCGTCGTCGGCGCGTCCCATGACGGCGACGACGGCACGCACTCCGGCTCGGCGTACGTCTAC
>JAAELP010000255.1 GCA_024226535.1 Planctomycetota bacterium
ATTTTACAGAAGCAGCCTGGCAGGAATGAAAAAAGTGGAAATAACAGAGCAGTGTACGAATCCGTCAGCAGAGCGGGGGGATCCGTCAAACCTGAAAACCGTGCGGGTGTATTATCCGTCCGGCACGGAGCATATCAGTTCGGGACGTATTCATATGGCCGGATATCCTGACGGCCGTGCAGATATTTATGAATATGAAAAATGCAGTTATTCTCCCGTGGACGGAGGCCCCGGTGAATATGTGCCTGACAGTTCGGGCGAAGAAGTGTGCAATATCGTAACTCACAGGTACGGGAAGATTGGCGGCGATACCGGGGTGGAAACTCTGTCCGATGAGGTAACCGGAAAGACAACACAGGATGTGACTGTGAGCAGCATCCTGGGCATCATGCTCCTTGACGAAACCCTTGTTTACAACGGCAGCGAATATGAGCCTGTAAGGTGGACAGTGTATGAAAATGACGACATGGGACGTCCTGTAAAAACTGTCCGTTCTGACGGCACTGTCACCGAAACAGAATGGGACTGCTGCCGTAAATTATGGGAAAAAGACGCCCGCGGCATTGTGACAGGTTATAATTATGACGGCCTGGGACGGCTTGAATCCGTCACTGATGAGAATAACGGAATTACCGCAGCCTATACATATGACGCCGAAGGACGGCAACTGACCGAAACCGTCAGCAGCGGGACACTCAGCATAAAAACAGCCGACAACACATATGACGGAGCCGGACGCCTGAAAATCACCGTAAATCAGGCAGGGCTCGAAACAAAGTACAATTATCTTCAGAACGGACTTGAAACAACAGTCATACGTCCGGGCGGGGCAGAAGAAACCACTCTCAGGTATCTGAGCGGAAATATCAGAAGCGTTTCCGGATCAGGCGTAATTCCCCGGAATTATGAATACGGCGCTTATACCGACGATTCCATGGCCGGTGAATACGCCCTTGTGAATACCGGCAGCGACATGTGGGAAAAAACATACACAGACATGGCCGGCCGGACCGTGACATCCGAAAAACCGGGTTACGAAGGAACATCGCTGATAAAAACGAAAAACAGGTATGACAGCGCCGGCAGACTGATAAAATCATACACAACACCCGAAGAGCAGTCCCCGACTTTGTACGAATATGACCCGGAGACAGGAGAACTGCTGCGAAGCGCTCTGGACACAGACGGAGACGGAGAACTGAATCTGAGCAGCGACCGCATCAGCGAAAGC
>JAAELP010000256.1 GCA_024226535.1 Planctomycetota bacterium
GAGGTCGGGCTCGTCGTCGGAGACGCGGATCATCCCCACCACCTCGTCGTCGCCGCGGAGATCGATGCCCTTGACGCCCGCGGCGGCCCGTCCCATCACCCGCACGTCATCCTCGTCGAACCGGATCGCCATGCCCGTCGTGGTCGCGAGCAGGGCATGGTCCGCGCCGCTCGTCAGCGTGACGCCCACGAGCCGGTCGTCCTCGTTGAGGTTGATGGCGATGATGCCGGCGCGGTGGACGTTGCGGTAGTCCTTGAGCGAGGTGCGCTTGACCTTGCCCTTCGCCGTGGCGAAGAGCAGGTAGTCCTCGGAGGCCTCGAAGTCCTCGATCGTGCGGAACGCGACGATACGCTCGCCCTCGCGCAGCTCCAGCAGGTTCACGATCGCGCGGCCCCGGGCCGTCCGGCCGACCTCGGGCACCTGGTAGACCTTCTTCTTGAACACGCGTCCGGTGTTCGTGAAGCAGAGCAGGTCGTGGTGCGTGGACGAGACGAACACGTGCTCGATGAAATCCTGGTCGTCGCGGAGGTCCGAGCCCTTGATCCCACGACCGCCGCGACCCTGCTCCCGGTAGGTGTCGACCGGAAGCCTCTTCACGTAGCCTTGGTGCGAGATCGTCACCACGACCGTGTGCTCGGGGATGAGGTCGCCGATGTCGAACTCTTCGTACTCGGCGTCCTCGATCGCGGTCTTGCGCGGCGTGCCGAAACGGTCACGCATCTCCTCGCAGTCGGCGCGGATGATCTCGAAGACCTTCTCCTCGTCGGCGAGGATCGCCTCGTACTCGTCGATCTTCTCGAGGACCTCGGCGTACTCGCCGGTGAGTTTTTCGATCTCCAGTCCCACGAGCTGGATGAGCCGCAGGCCGCCGATCGCCTCCGCCTGCACGCGGGTGAGCCGGGCGCCGTCACCGGCGGCCTCGAGCGCGCGGGTGCGCTCGATGAGCCGGGGCGGGATGTGCTCGACGTACGCGTGATCCTCGGGGATCCGGAACGCGCGCTCCGTGAGCTTCTCGATCGCCTCCTCGCGTGTGCGGCTCTCGCGGATGAGGCGGATCACCTCGTCGATGTCACAGACGGCGTAGATCAGGCCCTCGAGGCGGTGGGCGTGCTTCTTCGCCTCGCGGAGCAGGTACTCGCACCGGCGGCGGATGACCTCGCGGCGGTGATCGACGTAGCAGTTGATGAGGTGACGCAGCCCCATCGTCCGGGGGCGGCTGTGGTCGAGGGCGATGTTGATGATCGAGAACGTCGACTGGAGCGGCGTGTACTGGTAGAGCTGCTTCTCGACGACGTCCGGATCGGCGCCCTTCTTCAGGTACACCACGATGCGCGTGCGGTGGTTCTTCCCCGAGAAGTTGCGGATGTCGGAGATGTCGGGGATGCGGCCGTTCCGCGCCGCGTCCACGATCTTCTCGATGAGGTTGTTCTGGACGATCTGGTAGGGGATCTCGTCGATGACGACGAGATCGCGGTTGCCGGACTTCTCGTGGTGGACGCGACCGCGCACCTGGATGCGTCCTCGCCCGAGCGCGTACGCCGAATGGATGCCGCGCCGGCCCTGGATCACACCGCCGGTCGGGAAGTCCGGTCCCGGCACGATCTCCATGAGTTCCTGGAGCGAGATCTCCGGGTTGTCGATCACCGCGACGATCGCGTCGCAGATCTCGTTGAGGTTGTGCGGCGGGATCGAGCACGCCATGCCGACGGCGATACCGCTGGAACCGTTCACGAGCAGGTTCGGGAACTTCGCCGGAAGGACCGTCGGCTCCTGCCGCGTCTCGTCGTAGTTGGCACGGAAGTCGACCGTCTCCAACTTGAGATCCGCGAGCATCTCGACCGCGGCCGCGGTCATC
>JAAELP010000257.1 GCA_024226535.1 Planctomycetota bacterium
CACGGTCCACGGCATCCAGGAGGGCGTCGACGACGTACACGGGGGTCTCCGTTCCGGAGGCGGTCGGCGTGCAGCGCTCGGGCATGCGCATAATCTACCTAGAATGAACGGACTGATGAGCGACAAGCCCGCGCATCTCGAACTCGTCAAGGACTCCGGCCTCACCATCCGGTGGTCCGACGGCACGACGAGCTTCTACCCGATCGGCTATCTGCGCCGCATGTCGCCCTCGGCCGAGCAACGCGCCCTTCGGGAGGAGATGGACAGGAACCCGCTGACGGTGCTGCCTTCCGGGATGGCCGGCGGCGGCCCGCTCACCGCCGTGGACGCGGAGATGGTCGGTCATTACGCGTTGAAGATCCGTTTCTCCGATGGTCATGAAACGGGCATCTTCTCGTGGCAGTACCTCCGCGAGATCGCCCCCGACCGCGACGCCAACGCCCCCCCGAGCCCATGACCGACGCCCCCCCGTCGACCAACCCGCCGCCGAACCTGGCCCCGTGCTCCGATGCCGGGGACCTGTCGGCGCTCCGGATCCCGCACCCGCGCCCCTTCCTCGCCCGCATCCACGTGGATCCCGGCGCGATGAGCCGCGTGATCGACCACGTCTCCAACACCGAGTACCTGCGGTGGCTCGACCGCGCCGCGGAGCTGCACGCCGACGCGGTCGGCTTCACCCGTCGACGCATGCTCGACGACGGGCTGATGTGGTTCGTGGCCCGACACGAGATCGACTACGTGGCGGAGGTCCGCGGCGAGGACGAGCTGGCCGTCGCGACCTGGGTCCGGACGATGGATCGCGCCAAGTCGTGGCGCGATTACGTCATCGTCCGAATGAGCGACGGCGCCCCGGTGTGCCGGGCCGCGACGCTCTGGGTCCTCGTGCGCCTGGAGTCGCGACGCCCGGTGCGGGCGACGCCGGAGATGATCGAGCGCTTCGACCCCCTGGCGCGGCCGAAGGAGCGAGGGCGAAAGGACGGCCAGGCATGCACGTCGCGATGATCCTCGACGAGGAGCGTCTCCGGCACGAGCACCGGCTGCTCAACCGGCTCGCGATCGGCCTGATGGGCGAGGGGCTCACGCTCACGCGGATCGTGCCGGAGATGCCGGAGTCGCCCGCCCTCGATGAGGACGAGCAGCGCGTCGGTCTCGCGCACCGGCTGGAAACGCTGATGTCGGTCCTTCCGTGGGTACGCAAGGAACGAACGGCGCGTCTGACCGAGTCGTTGGAGAAGACCCCGCCGGACGTGCTTTACGCGGTGGGCGAGGATACGTGGAATCTCGGGCTCGATCTCGCGCGGGCACTGGAGCGCCCGTTGGCGATCGAGATCTGGGCGACGGGCCAGGTGCGCAAGGTCCCGCGTGGCCGCGCTGCCGGCCCCATCGCCGGGTACGTCGCGCCGACGACGCCGATGGCTCAGGCGCTGGGCGAACGCGTGGACCCGGAACTCGTCTGCGTCGTCCCGCCGGGCGTCGGTCTGCCGGTGGAGCCGCGGATGGTGCTGGAGGATCCGGAGCGTTCCGTGGCCCTGGCGGTCCTCGGCGGTGGCCGCGACGTGCCCGCGTACCGGGCGTTGCTCACAGGCCTCAGCGGCGTGATTCGTCGCATGCCGCAGGTCCAGGTGTTCCTCGAGCTGGATGGTCCGAACGATCACGAGATCTGGCGACACGCGCGACGGCTGGAGTTGCTGGAGAACATCTCGTCGTTCACCGACGTCGCCCAGCACCGCGCGTTGCTCACGCGTTGTGACGTGCTGCTCATGCCGGAGCAGTACGGTGAGCTGCGGTCGATCCTGCTGGAGGCGATGAGCTTCGGCATGCCGGTCATCGCCAGCGCCGACGCGTTCATCGACATGCTGGTGGACGGCGAGACGGCGAGCATCGTCGGCCGGCCCGATCCCGAGGAGTGGAACCGCCACCTGATCCGCCTTCTCACCGACCCCGCCGCGGCGCGCGAGCTTGGCGCCGGGGCCCGAGAGCGGATCGCCACCGGGCACCGTTCCAGCGACCAGGTTCGGGAACTCGTGTCGGTCCTGAAACGGATCGTCACCGGCGAGGTCTACCCGTTCGAGGCGGCTGAAGCGTGATTTTCCTGGGAATTCGCGGGTCACGTCCAATGCTCACGGGGACATGGACTTGCGCTCGCCCCCATCCGCTTCCGAACCCCAAAGAGCGACAAAATCTCACGATCGGGGCCGGATCCGCCCGAAGTCACACAACGCCGTAACCTTGCATCTTTCTCCCCTCCGCCCCGTTGTAGCGTCGTGCTTCAGCGGGGTTTTCAGTAGCGACCGCCCCCCGCATCGCCCACCCGCTCTTCCGCGGCGCGGTCGCGGACCCGGCCTGGGGCTGATAGAGTGACTGGGGCCGGCGTTGGGGGGTCATGTCATTCGCCGGCGGTCAACGTCCATGGACTGGTATTCGTAAAGGAAGAGACTCATGACCCGGACGCTTCTCGCGATCCTCGCGGGGCTGATCCTCTGCACGTTGGCGTGCGGCTGCGGAAGCTCCGATCCCGAAGACGAGCAAATGGAACAGACACGCGAAAGCCCACCGCCGCGCAAGCCCCCGGGCGCCCGTCCGCCGGGCGGCCTGGAAGGTGACGAGGACGACGGCGGCGAGTAATCGCGCGATCGTCGACACGAACACGATGACCCGGCGCGGAAACGCGCCGGGTTTTCATTTGGCGGACACGGATCGCGGACGCGGTCCGTGGCACCGGATCCGTCCCGTAGGGCGGGTCGCACGAGTGTCCGTTCTCGCTCCTGGCGCGCGAGA
>JAAELP010000258.1 GCA_024226535.1 Planctomycetota bacterium
AAAGTTCGACGGCGTGATCTTTAAGGTCAGGGACGGCAGCATCGTTCCGCCCGACGAGTACGTCGTGTTTCTTGCGAAGGACAACGCCTTCTACGAGATGGTGGTGGGCTACGTGGATCGGTGCCAAGGGGGCGCGCAGCACGCCGCTGCGATCCGGATGCTGGGGCGCATTCGTCGGTGGCGTAAAGCGAACCCCGCGTGCTGCAAGGAGCCCGACGTGCAGCCCGGCGAGCGGCTGCTCGAGGAACAGTTGTGATCTTGTGCCTCGCCCCTTCGTGCGACCCGCTGTGAACGTAACGGCGCGCGTCCGGTTCCTGAACGATCTCGCCGATGAGATCTCGAACGGACGCGCGCCGATTCAGAGCTCCGCCGTCGCACGAGCGTGCTCGCGCAACCTGCGAGAGATCGCTGAGCTACTCGCGAGCCTCGCCGGCCGGCGCGAACGTCCGCAGCAGCTCGAGACCGCGAGCGAGCTGCTCGGAATGACCGACGCCGACGGCGCAGAGTAGAGAGCAGAGCTCGTTCGTCGAGACCCCGGCCTCGCCGGCGACCCGATCGAGCTCCCGCTTGAGAGCCGCCGGCACTCTGAGATCGATTCGACACTTGTCCTGCTTCATGCTGCTCTCCGTCACTGAATTAGATTGCGGTACGTGCGTAACTCGAGCAGCCGGTGAGATCGTAGATCTGAGCCCACGTCACGAGACGATCGGCGCGGCGGATCTTGCGAGCCGTGCGCTCGAGCTGCTTGCGATATCTCGGATCGATGCTCATCGGAGCACCTCAGCCGCGGCCGGCGCCGGCACGTCGACGAATCCGAACCTGCGAGCGAACCCGGCAGCCTGCTCGGCCGTCGGGAACGTGAGCTCGAGCTCTCCGCTGGATTGCTGCATCTGAGCCTCGCGATCGACGCGACGGCTCAATCCGGCCTCATCGAGCGCGGCCATGATCGCGTCCACTGACGCCGCCTCGAGCTGCTGACGACGATCGCGCACCGCGGCGATCCGCTCATCGGATCCAGCCGGCAGAGCCTCGAGAGCGGCCGACAGCCAGCGAGAGACCATCTTTCCGAACCAGAACGCACCGTCGGCCGCGGCAGGAGCTCCCGGCATCGGCGCCTCGAGCGAAGTGAAACACGAATGCGGCCCCATCGGGCCGGCAGTCGGCTCCCAAACGGCGAGAATCACGACCCGCGTAGTGCAGATGTTCGTCGCGGTGACGCGAACCTGCTGATCATCGCGCTCGGCGAGATCTACCGTTAACGTGTTGCTGCTCATCGTAACCTCCCTGGGGTTTTGTGTGCTGCTCATGCTTCTAATATACCGGCAATCTACCGGTATATCAAGGGTTCACGCAAAAAAAACCCCGGCCGAAACCGGGGAAAAACCACGAAACAGCACGTCGAGCCGGCGTTTAAGGGACTGCGAGTGTCCGCATTAAGGGGGGAAGACGAAAACGCCGACTCGACGGCTGCATCGCTAGAGACTCTCTGAGCGCGTCGACGGCGCGATGCAGGGGCTTGAGCATCGCTTTGAGCCGACGCGCGAGCCTCATGCCGTCTCGATGTCCTCGGCGATTGTCGCCTCGATCTCGGCATCCTCGCCGAGATCATCGAGCACGGCGCCGGCGCGCGTGAGCGCGATCACCGTCCCCTCGATCGCGAGATTGTACGCCGCCTCGTTGAATTCCTCTCCGGCGATCCGGGCCTGAACCCGTAGCGCCGTCACCGCAGCGTCGAACTTTTGTCGGCCGCGGATCCCGGTTTCCGCTGAGATCTCCTCGACGGCCTCGACCGTCGCCGCAATCCTGCGGATCACGATCGGCCCGAGCCGCTCAGCGGCCCATTTCGCCGCACGGCGGAACATCCGTTTGCATCGCATCGATTTCTCCTATGCGTTACCGCCGAACCGACTCTGCGATTAGAACGGTTCGACCAGAATGAGATTGAGCGGCGCCGGAATCAGATCAGCGGCGACCCACGCCGGGCCGCACGCTTCGTTCGACGGCTCCCGCGACGTTTGGCCCGCGGATCCGATAGACCTCACCACGGCGCAGTAACGGCGCCTCGCGGCCTGATCGCCCGGCTCGAGACCGCCGACGATCGCCCCGGTGCCGCCGACGTCGACGAATCGCGCATCTCGCGCGTATTCGCCTCCGTCCTCGGCCCGCCAGTACACCCGGAACCCGGAAACGGCCGGATGATCGACCGGATCCCACGCGAGCCCGATCGAGCCGAGATTCTCCTCGTGCCACACCTCGAGCTCCGCAAGCGCCGCGAAATCCCCGCTCGGCGACGCATCGCGCTCGATCGTGAACCTCACCAGTTGCGCCCGATGCGGCTCGAATCCGATCGTGCGAGCCCCGCGATCGCTCCAATCATCGCCGGTACCCGCGGCGAGCTCGAGCCAGAACACGCCATCCGGCGAGCTCTCGAGACGCCAATCCACCGGGAGCCCGTTTGTCGAGCCACCCTGCCGCGGCGTCACCCTCACCCGCGAGACGTCGCGACCCTCGAAAAGCAGCGCGATGCTATGCGGCCCCGGATCCACCGCCGGCGAGTACCTCGAGACCCATACGGTGCCGAGATCCCCGTCCGTGACGTGCACCGCGAACCCGGCCTCGAGCTCGGTTTCTTGCGAGCTCGCCGTCACCTGCACGTTCGCCGGCGGAATCCAATCGGCGAACGCCGAGCGCGTGTTCGCGGTCCACAGCAGCAGCGCCGCGATTGCCCAGAACAAGAGCGTGAGCTCTCGCCGCTTCCGATCGTCATAATCGAGCGTCATCACTTCGAACCGTTCTCTTTGTCCGAGAGCGCGCCCGTGAACAGAGCGGCGACGGCGAGTACGATCGTGAGCGGATTCTGCAGATCGGCCCACGCTGGAGCCGGCGACGCCTCGAGCGCGGCGACGATCACGATCAGCGCCGAGCCGACGCCCGACCCGAGCCGACGGCCGACCGACTCACCGTGCCAGAAGTACCGGAATAGATGTTTCATGCGTTCACCTCGTGCACTCAGCCCGAGAGTAGACTGAGCAGAAATTGCCCGGCGAGCGCGAGCGTCGCTCCGCCGACGGCCGCGATGATAGTAACAACGGCGGACGAGCGAGCCTCACGAATCTGCGTCGCCGTGATCCGATCATTGACCCGCTCGAGCCCGGCGTCGATGTGTCGCCGGAGCTCCCGGAATTCCTCGAGCTGCCCATCCTTGCACGCCATACATTGACCCGAAAAAGCATCGATCCGCGCCGTGAGGACCTCGAGTTTCGCCTGCACCTCTCCACGGAATTGATTCCAGCCCGCGTCGTTGTCCGGAACGTCGCTCACTATTGCGATCACCTTCCTTTCGCGGCGTGCACCACTGCACGGGGCATTTCCGTTTCGGATCAGAAACCCTCAGATCAGCTCGGCGGCGTCGCACTCGGGTCGGTGCAGACCTTCGCCCAGACTTTAAAATTCATCGAGTTCCAGTCAGACTGGTTGTCCCGTTCAAGGTGTACGTCGAGCGTGATGCCATCTGTCGTGCCGTCAACCGCAAGGCTCGTCGCTGCGCGTTGCCGGTACGGCACGTCGGTCGTCAAACCGCCCGTCAGGTGTATTTCAGTGAACGGCACAACGTCGGCCTCGTCGCCAGTCACGTCGATGTG
>JAAELP010000259.1 GCA_024226535.1 Planctomycetota bacterium
CTGGGGCATCGCCTTCAAACCACAGACCGACGACATCCGCGAGGCCCCCGCCGTCGACCTGATGGAGCGGGCGCTCGCCGCCGGCGCCGAGGTCCGCGCGTTCGATCCCGCCGCGGCCGCCGTGCTCGCCAAGCGTCTGCCCGCGGTCACCACGTACGACAGCATGTACGACACCGTCGACGGCGCCGACGCCCTCGTCGTCTGCACGGAGTGGAGCGAGTTCCGCCACCCCGACCTCGACCGCATCGCGACCCTGCTCAAGAACCCGGTGATCTTCGACGGCCGCAACATCTACCGCCGCCACCAGATGGAGCGGATGGGGTACACGTACTACGCGGTGGGCCGGCCGGTGGTGAACCCGCTCGGAGCCATGAGCGCCGAGACCGCCCCCCGCGCGTCCGGAGTGAACGCGCCGGCGTAGGGGCGAGCCGGTTTGCTACACTCTCGTGATGGGTTGGCGGTGGATCACGCTCGTGCTCCTGCTCGTCGGAGTCGCACCGGCGCGCGGGCAGACGCCTCCCGCCCCCGACCCGGCTCCGACCGGCTATACCGATCGCGACTACGACGCTGACGCGCTGGCGCTGGAGCGGGCGTTCTCCGTCGAGGTCTACCGGAACGCCGACCGCCGGGCAGCCGCGTGGGACGAGGCCGTCATCGCGCTCCTCGACGACTACGCGAAGCTGTGGGCGGAGACGTCCGACCGTCCGAACTGGACGAAGTTCGGCCAGCGCGGCACGCGGCTCCTCGAGGACGGATGCGACGACCCGCTCGTGCAGATGGCCGTCGGGCAGGCGCTGCACCGCACCAACTCGATCAACCGCACTCGTCGTCTCATGCTCTCGGCGATCGACCGGCTGGAAGAGCACGGCTATCCCGCCGTCTGGCGGGCCCGCGCCGGACGGTTGGTGGCCCACTACATGCGTGTCTGGGAGAAGCCCGCGGAGGCCGCCGAGCAGCATCGGAAGGCCGTCTACGCGCTGTTCGAGTCGCTTCGCCGAAACGAGTTCGGCGACGGCGGCAAACGCTTCTTCCACGCCGATCTCGACGTCGTCATCGAGGATCTCGTCCCCAGCGATGCGACGGCCCTGATCGAGCGCGTTCGCGCCGACGACACGATCGATCCCTGGATCGCCGCGTGCGCGCAGAGCCTGTGCTTCCTGCACATCGGGTGGGAGGCCCGAGGCACCGGCTGGGCGCGCGGCGTGACCGAGGAGCAATGGGCGGTGTTCGAGGTGAACCTCACCGAGGCCGTGACGCACCTCTCCCGGGCGTGGGAGATCGACCCGA
>JAAELP010000260.1 GCA_024226535.1 Planctomycetota bacterium
CGTCTTCAGTCGCTACGTCGTGGCCTGGCTGCTCGCGCGACGCGAGTCGGCGTACCTGGCGACCCGTCTCATCGAACAGGCGATCGTCTCGGCCGGGATCGATGCCGATCAGCTCACGGTCCACGCCGATCGCGGGGCGCTGCTTCGGTCTCGCGTATCTACACGTGATGGACGGCCTCGCCTTCGGTTTCCACGACCTCGGCGAGCCGATGACGCTGCGCGAGTTCCGGGCCGTGTTCCGCGGGCCGTTGATGGGGAACTGCGGCTACACCGGCGATACGGCGGAATCCCGGCTGGCCGCGGGCGAAGCGGATCTCATCGCGTTCGGACGTCCGTTCATCAGCAATCCGGATCTCGTCGAGCGGTTCACCCACGACTGGCCGCTCGAGCCGGAAGCGGACCAATCGGACTGGTACATGCCCAACGGGCCGGCCGGCTACACGGACTTCAGCGCCTACGAGTCAGCGACGGTCGCCTGAGGCGCCCCCGGCGCCAGGACGCCCGTCGCTTCGCGATCAGATCTGATCGAAGAGTTCGAGGAGCTTGAACACGGTGTTGTGGTTTCGCACGGTCACCTCCCGGTAGACCGGACTCGCGCCGAACCTGGTGATCGAGCTGCGACCGAGGAGCTTCTTCGGCACGGACCAGAAGATGACCCCCGGGCCGATGCTGATTTCGTCCACGCCTTCGCGAGGCGGCGGCGCAGCCCGGAGGGCCTTGGCCGGTGTCGTCGAGCGACATGTGAAGAGCGCGTTGTGTTTGCCGGCGTCGTCCTCGCCCCAGCCCTCGTGTGCCGAGGCGAGCGCGGCTCGGTACTGGCGATGCGAACGCACGACCGCCTGCGCTTCATAGCCGAACCGTTCCGAGAGCCCGCCCTCGATGCGGCTGGTCAGTTCGCTGGCCGACGTCGTTCCCGACCGAAACAGAACGTTGCCGCTCTGGATGTAGGTCCTCACCGAGTCGAACCCGAGGTCCTCGAAGCAACCGCGGAGATCATCCTTCCTGATGATGTTGTGGCCGCCCACGTTGATGCCGCGGAGCAGAGCCAGGAACCTGGTGGACATGCCGTGCTCCTTCGAGTGCACTTCTCATCGTCACTCGTGGCGCGGACACGATTCTACGAGAACACGATCGGCAGCATCACCTGGTAGCCCGCGAGCACGATGATCGCCCCGATGAGGGTGACGATCGTCCCCGTCCGGATCATCGAGCCGATCGGGACATTGCCGGTCGCGAACGCCATCGCGTTGGGCGGCGTCGAGACCGGCATCGACATCGCGAAGCTGCAGGCGAGGGCGGCCAGCATCGCGTACTGCTCGCGCGGCTCGATGCTGAGGGCGAGCGCCATCGGCATGAGCAGCGCGGCGGTGGCGGTGTTGCTCATGAACGTGCTCATGGTCACGGCGACGGCGGTGACGATGAGCGCGAGGACCCAGCCCTGCGCGGCGGCGCCGCCGATCTCGACGGTGGCGATCAGGTCGCTCAGGCCCGTCTCGCGCATCGCCACGCTCAGGGAGAGGCCGCCCCACATCAGGATCAGGAGGTTCCAGTCGATCGAGTCCACGTCGTGCCGGTCGAGGAGGCCGAGCGAGGTGAGGGCGGTGGCCGCAAGCAGCGCGACGGCTCCCGGACGGATCCCGTGCCAGCCGCTCGTGAGCCAGAGGGCCACGGTCGCGAGGAGGATGAGCACGGTCATCCAGCCGCGCCCCGTGATCGGCTCGTCGTTCTCGATGGCGGGGATCTCGAGGTCCGGCGCGGGCGGGAACGCCCGGTAGAGGATGGTGCCGGCCACGAGCATCAGGATGAACGCGAGCGGGACCGCCACGAGCATCCAGCTCAGGAAGGTGATCTCGTAGCCCGCGGCGTTGAGGGCGCCGAAGGCGATCGCGTTCGGAGGCGTGCCGATGGGCGTGCCGATCCCGCCGATGTTCGCCCCGAACGCCACCCCGAGGATCAGCCCCCGGTGGAACCGGCCGGACTCGGGGAGCGCGAGGAGGAGCGGGCCGGTGATCGCGAGGACCATCGCCGTGGTCGCGGTGTTGCTCATCCACATCGAGAAGAAGGCGGTGATGCCGATCGTCGCGAAGAGGAGCATGCCCGGCGAGCGGCGAAAGGGCTGGAGGAGACGGCTGGCGAGAGCGACGTCGATGCCGTGCTTGGTGAGGGCGGCGGAGAGCAGGAAGCCGCCCATGAAGAGGAAGATGATGTCCTTGGCGAAGGGGCCGAAGAACACCGTGTAGTCGATCGAGCGTCCCGTTTCCGCGGAAAGACCCACGCCCCGCAAGGCGCCGGTGATCTGCTCGGCGAGCCCGCCGTCGGAGGCGAGAAAGATGATCTCCATGCCCACCGCGAGGAACGCCGTGGCGAAGAGAGGAAGCGTCTCCGTCGCCCAGAAGATGGCCACGACGACGAAGATCGCGAGCGCCCGCGCCGCGAGTTCCTCCAGGAACATCCGGCCGATCGCGTACGTCATGGCGGCGAGGCCGAGGGTGACGATGATCAGGATGGTGCGCCGCGAGCCTGGGCGCGAGGCGAAGCGGAGGCCGGGAATGCGGTCGGTGCCGAACTGCGAGAGCAGTCCGGCGAACCGGCGGAGACGCACCGTGTTGAGCGCGGAGGAGAAGGGCGCGGGAAATCGCATGGGCGAGGGTAGGCGTCAGGAGGCGCGCAGACCCTCCCCGGCGCGCAACACCGGCACCGACGCATCCGGTCTCTTGGGCACAGGGTGACTACCGATCGGGCACGGGGGGCACGATGTCCGTCTGCAGCGCGGGCTCGGCCGCCGGGGCGTCTCTGGGCTCGAGTCCCAGCTCCTCCAGGAGCATGTTGCGAGCCTGGGCGATGGCGGTCGTCTTGTAGAACGCGATGTCCCGGTTACAACCCTGGCGACCGAAGCCGCAGTCGGACGAGAGAATGAGTTGATCGGGGTCGATGTGCTCCAGCGCCCGGCGGCCGCGTTCGACGACATCCTCCGGCCGGTCGGCCTGGAGCGAGCGGTGGCTGACGACGCCGACCGCGATCTTCTTCGGCAGCCGGCCTTTCAGCGAACCGAACATCTCGATCTCGCGGAAGTTGCGGTCGGTCATCTCGACGGTCCACACGTCGCCCTTCAGCGCGTGCAGGTACAGCTCGAACGACTCGCGATAGCTGTCGTTCTCGATCACCCGCTGCATGTTGGGATTGCCCCAGCACGTGTGGATCCACAACTCGACGTCATCGAGGCCGTCGACTTCACGGTTGAATGCGTCCACCATGAACTTGACCTCATCGCTCTCGGCCCCGTACGTGTTCGCCCAGAAGTGCAGGGTGGGCTCCTCGATCTGGATGCACCGACAGCCGGCATCGCGCAAGGCGAGCAGTTCCTTGTTCATCGCCTCGGCCATGTCCCAGATGACCTGCCGGTGATCCGTGTACTTGTCGGTGTACAGATCGAGGAAGAGCCCCATGACCTGCGAGCAGCATGTCCCGAACCGGACCGGCCGATGCGCGCGTGACTGGGCGATCCGCCAGATCTTTGCGTAGTCGAGCGGACGGTGCTCGATCTTGTCGACGACGCGCGGCCAGCGCCAGCCGGTATAGATCTCGTTGAGCAGCGTTCCCGGCGGGTAGCGGAGCCAGGGAGAACGCGTCTCGTCGGACTGGAGGTAATCGCCATCGAGCCCCGCCCAACGCTGCAACGGATAGTGGTGCCACGAGCGGCCGGCCATGTCGTCGTCACAGTGCAGGTCGCCGTGGGTGACGATGTCGAGCCCGGCCCGCTGCTCGTCGGCGATCACGACCGACATGGCGTCCGTGAACTGCTCGCGATAGCGCGTATCCATCATGCACGAGTCGATCGGTCGGCCCCACATGCTCGTGTCGAACCAGCGCGGGCGCGGCCACGATCCGGTGACCGTGGCGGGGAGAACGAGGTCCTTGGTGATGGTCAGCATGTTTCTTCACCCGAGCGAAGAACAGTCGGCGCCGATGGCTCATCCGTCCTTCGTGACGTCGAACCTCGCACCATCGAAGCGGTACGCACCGCCCGACGTGCCGAATCACAGGGTACCGCGCCGGACGGAGAAGACCTTTCCTCTGGCCTCGCACGCGGCCGATGCGCTGGACGGATCAGATCTGATCGATGAGCTCGAGGAGCTTGAACACGGTCTTGTGGTTTCGAACGGTCACTTCCCGGTAGTCTGGATGTCGTTCGTTCCCTGACCGTTCGGGCGTGCCCCCCCACCTCCCGATGGAGACTCGACGATGAACAAGAGGACCTTGCTTCCCGCGCTAACGCTCGTGTGCTGTGCGAGCCTCGCGATTCCCGCGTTTTCCGGCGGCGACGCCCAAGCGTCGGCCCGGGAACAGGCGACTCGCTCGACCGACCAAGGCCCCACCGATGGCAACGACATCGACCGGCTCTACGAGCTGGTCCGGCAGGCACGCGTCGATCTGGCCCAGATCAGCCGGATGGCGGGGCTCGACGGCAAGCGCCGTGAGGGACGGGGTGAGCACGCCGAGGGCGGCCGCGAAGGCCGCGGCGAACACGGCGCTCGTGAAGGCCGCGGCGAACACGGCGCTCGTGAGGGACGCGGTGAGCACGCCGACGGCCGCGAAGGTCGCGGCGAACACGGCGCTCGAGAGGGACGCGGCGGCGAAGGCCGGGAAGGTGGCGAGGAAGGCGGCAAGCGAATGGGCCTGCGCGAGACATGGGACTCCACGCGGAACGGCGCGCGGCTCGTGCTGCGCTACGACGCCGCCTCGCAGTCCTTCAAGGGCAAGGTGCGAAACACGACCGCGAAGACGCTCGAGGACGTGCGCGTGGAAGTGCATCTGTCCAACGGCGTAGAGCTCGGCCCGACGAAGCGCACCTCGCTCGAGCCTCGTGAGTCGATGCCGGTCGAGCTCTCGGCGGCCGACCAGCGCTTCACGTGGTGGACCACGCATCCCGAGCACGGCACCGAAGAGAATCACGGCCCGGGACACGAAGAGGGCGGCGATGAACACGGCGCCAAGACGAGGGACGACAAGCGTCCGACGGATCCCGCCCTGCGCCCTCTCTACAATCAGCTCCAGTTGCTCCAGCGCGAGATCAAGACGCTGCGGGACGCAGTTGTCGGTCGCCGAGGCAGCAGCCGAGAGCACCGGTGAGCCTCTCGCGTCAAGCGCTCCCGGTCACCTCGGCGCGGCCGCTCGCTTCCGCGGGCGGCGCCCCTCGGGTGACGGGTCGACCTCTTCCGGTTGCTCACCTTCGCTTGGCGGCCACTCGTGGACGAGTTCCTCGTCCGACTCGACGACGCGTTGGAGCATCCCGATCAGGCGGTGCTCGAGCACCTGGTCCCAGCCGAGCTTGGGGACGATCTCCTGGCCCGACGCCAGCAGCGCCTCCCGGCCGGCGTCGTCCCGGGGCAGACGATGCACGAGCTCGTCCGCGACCTCTGCGCAGACGCGGCGCTCGATCTCGTCGCGCTCGGCCCACCCAAGCTCCAGCAGTCCGTCGAGGTCGCGCGGCCGGTCGAGCCGGGTGAAGTCGGCCACGATCACGTTGGGGCTCCCCCGCCCGTCCGTCACGTACTCGACGAAACCCTTGCAACCGCAGACGTTGCTGATCACGCACAACGCGCCGCTGCCCAGCGGCTCGAGCGGGCTGATTCCGAACGGCTCGTACGTGGCCATCCCGAACTCGACGTCGGTGGCCGCGCGCAAGTCGGCGATGTCCATGCCCACGGGAAGACGGCGACCGATGCGGTGCCGGGACCAGCCGAACTGGTTCACCAGGACCACCTGCACGTTCGAATGCTCGGCGTTGAACGACTCCACCATCTCGTTCAGCTCGATCTCGGGACCGACGAGATCGGGATACCCGTGGCGATGCTCCCGTGGCCAGCCGTACTCGACCTCCATGGACCGGACGTCGCGCGATCGCCGCCGGCCGCCGGCGGTGGTCAGGATGAACAGCACGCCGGTGCGGCCCGTCGCCGCAAAGCGAGCGTCGAGTTCGTGGCAGACCGTGAAGTCACGCCAGAGACCCTTGCTCACGACCGGTCGCGTGACGTGCGTCATGAGCACGTCGGGACGCCAGCCGAGCAGGGCTTCGGCGTAGTCGGTGAGCATCCGCCGGCTCCGCGTCCGTTGCTGGATCGTCACCTCGTTGGCGGGCACGCCGTTGTACACCATGTCGATGCGATGGCGGTCGAAGTGCGGGCCGAGGAAGTGCACCTCCTCCGCCGTGTAGTCGCCCACGGCAATGATCCCGTCGCAGAGGTGAGCCTGGCTGATCAGCGCGTGACGGAACGAGTCCGACTGGTCGCCGAACACGTCGTTGACGTACCGCCCTTCCGCCTGCGCACGTTGGAGCACGTTGTAGAAGCGCGTGTCGTGGCCGGGATGGGTCTCCACGAGCCGGCGGGCCATCGCGCACTCGTGGGCGTGGAAGATCGTGCGGAACTGCGACTCCCCGTCCATGATGCACTTGAACGCGGTGGGCAGCCCCATGAACTCGTGGCTGAAGAGCAGACACGGAAGCTGCTCCCGCCGCAGCAGGGCGAGCAGCGCGTGGTAGGCGGGCACCGCGAGGCGCACGTACTCCTCGTACTCCCACGCCGACTCGTACCGCTTGGAGTCGATGCCGAGCCGTTCGTAGAGCCGGAGCTTGAACTTATTGAGACGCTCCTGGTTGATCTTGAACACGTCGATGAGGACCACCTCGGCCTCGCCGGTGCGATCGGTGCCGGGGACGACGAACTCACGCCGGCCGTAGATGATCTTGACGTCGAACGCCCACTCGATCGGCTGGAGCCGCCCCTTGAGGTCCAGCTCGTCGATCCCGTCCATGCTGCTGAACAACAGCTTGGACCGCGGCCCGAGCCGCTCGGAGGGCTCGACGTGTATGTGCTCGGCAAAGGGTCCGATAAGGATCGACCGCTCGACGTGGTCCTGGTAGACCGGCGAGGTGAGGATGCCCTCCAGAACGGTGCCGATCCCGCCGTACTGCTCGGCGGCTTCGTGGGTCACGTGAACGGCCGTGAGCTTCTTCATCGCGTGTTTCTCCGGCCGCGTCCGGGTCGGTTTCCGGCTGCGGCGATTCTGCTGCCATCGGCAGTTTCCCGCGGGCGGGTTCGGTGATTCCGGGGCGTGGCGAACGAGCAGTCTATAGCCCGGTAATGTGCGGCGTGCCGCGACGCCACCCGATCATTCCGCCGAACGCGAGCGGCGCACCACGAGCCCCTCGTCGACCACGCGCGCCGTGTCGATCTTCGTGTGGGTGCCCGGGAAGTCGTCGAGGCGGTCAGATCACTCGTCGGTCGGGGCCGTGGCGAGCCCGCCGTACTTCTGGTCGAGCATGAGCAGGGCGCTGGAGCTGTCGCCGGCCATGGTGAGCAGGTCGACCGCCTCGTCGCACCACGCCTCCTCCTCGACCTGCTCTTCGATGAACCACTGGAGCATGGTCTGGGTCGGATAGTCGTCGTGGTCGCGGGCGAGCTTGAACAGCGCGTGAATGGAGCGCGTGTTGTCCCCTTCGCGGTCCCTCGCCGCCTCGAACACCGCCTTGACCGAGTCGAAATCCTGTTCGGGCGCCTCGATGGCCATGAGCTTCGGCGTGCCGCCGCGTTCGGAGATGTGGTCGAAGATCTTCAGCGCGTGGACGCGTTCCTCGTCGGCCTGCCGGCGCATGAACGCGGCGAAACCGTTGGGGTTCCTGGCGTCCAGGTACGCCGTCATCGCGAGATACCCGTGCGAGGCAGACTGCTCCATGTTGAACTGGTCGTTGAGCGCCGATTCGATTTCGGGTTTCAGCATGCGTGAGCCTCGTGGTTCGGGGACGTTCGTGGGAAAGGCGGGAGTATAGGCCAACCCCGTCGCCCCTAAGGCACGGGGAGCGCGGCGCGGCCTCACGGGGCAGGAGCTATCCTCTGGTGTGCTCGATGCCTGCCCGCTCATCCTGCTCCTGCTCCTCGCCGGCACGGCCCTTGCGGTCGACGAGACACTCCCGGGCTACGTCTCACGGAGCGCCGGCGAGATCCTGCGCTACCACGCGCCCGATCCGGACGTCACCGAAGGCCTGCTCGTTCGATCGCTGGATGCCGATCGGCCGATCGCGTGGAAGACCGCGCCGGTTCCCGAGGACTTCGACGGGGAGTACGCACAGTTCGTCTGGATGTTCGGGCTCGACGTCGACGCGGGCGGGCACCGCTTCGAGCTGCGTGTGAACGGCGAGCCGTGGTTCGAGTTCCGGAACCCGCCGAACGCCGAGGTGCGTGACTGGACCATCGACGGCCCGCGGGGAGCGACGCTGCGTCTGCGCGCGACCATGATCGATCGGTTCGCCGACCTGATGGGGTATGCGATCCTGCGGGTTCCGCGAACGCTCCTGACACCGGGGATGCCACTGGAGCTTTCGGTGGTCGGCGAGAGCGCGGGGAGCCGCGCGTGGTACATCACCTTCCAGGCTCCCGTCGTCGAGCAGGCAGAGCTGTCGAGCCGGCCGGCCCTGGTCCGGGGCAAGGACGGCAACCACCAGCCGATCATGCTCTCGGTGACGCATCTCGGCCCGCCCGTCGATGCGATGGTCTCCAGCTCGTTCGGCGCGGACCAGCGCTGGTCGCTCGAGCTTGGCGCCAACCAGCTCGAGCTGCGGCACCCGGAGGTCTCCGAGACAGAGGAGATCGCGGTCGCGGTGCGCACGGGCGACCGGGTCCGGCACGCCCTCACCGCCAGGGTCGATCCGGTGCGTCACTGGACGATCGACCTCGTTCAGCACACGCACACGGATGTCGGCTACACGCGACCGCAGACGGAGATCCTGCCCGAGCACCTGCGGTTCATCGACACCGCCCTCGATTACTGCGACAAGACCGACGGTTACCCCGAAGCCGCACGCTTCCGATGGACCTGCGAAGCGTCCTGGGCGGTGCGCGAGTATCTGGAGAGCCGCCCGCCGGCGCAGATCGAACGTCTGCGGCAGCGCGCGCGGGAGGGACGCATCGAGGTCACCGGGATGTTCCTGAACATGTCGGAGGTGATCGACGAAGCGAGCTATGCCGCGTTCCTCGAGCCGATTCGGATCTTCCGCGAGCACGGCCTTCCCGTCACGACCGGGATGCAGAACGACATCAACGGGGCGGCGTGGTGCCTGGCCGACTACTTCGCCGACACGGGAATCGAGTACCTCACCATGGGCCAGCACGGCCATCGGGCCCTGGCTCCGTTCGAGATGGCCACGAGCTTCTGGTGGGAGTCGCCGGCGGGCAACCGGGTGCTCGCGTTCCGCGCCGATCACTACCAGACCGGCAACTTCTGGGGCGTGCACACCGGCGAGATCGAACCGGTCGAGGACGCCCTGCTGCGTTACCTGGAGCAGATCGACCGGCTCGGGTATCCGTACGACCGCATCGCCGTGCAGCACTCGGGGTATGCGACGGACAACTCGCCGCCGTCGACCGCGGCGAGCGAGTTCGTGCGCCGGTGGAACGAGCGCTACGCCTGGCCACGGTTGCGCTGCTCGATCGCCCGGGACTTCATGGCCTACATCAAGGAGACGCACGGCGACGATCTTCCGGTTCGTCGCCTGGCGTGGCCGGACTGGTGGACCGACGGCTTCGGATCGGCGGCGCGCGAGTCGGCGGCTGCCCGCTTCACGCAGGCGCACCTGGTGGCGGTGGAGGGGCTCCTCGCCATGGAGGCGGCGCTCGGCGACGGGCTTCCGGATCCGCTCGCCATCGAGATCGACTCGATCCGCGACGACCTGCTGTTCTACGGGGAGCACACGTTCGGCGCGGCGGAGAGCATCAGCGACCCGCTCTGCGAGAACTCCGTCGTTCAGTGGGCGGAGAAGGCCGCCTACGCCTGGGACGCGGTCAAGCGGGCGGCGACGCTCGGCGAGATGGCGCTCGGTCGGCTGCCCATCGCCGCCGAGGCATCGGATGCGCCGCGGTTGCTGGTGATCAACACGCTGAACTTCGAACGCTCCGGCGTTCTCGAGCTCTACGTGGACCACGAGATGCTCCCCGTCGATCGCCCCTTCCGGTTGCTCGACGAGCATGGCGAAGCGCTGCCGGTGCAGCTTCGCAGCAGCCGCACCGAGGGAAGCTACTGGGCGATCTGGGTGCGCGATCTCCCCGCCTTCGGCTGGTGCACCTTCCGGGTCGAGGTGGACGCAGCCGGCCGCGTTCCGCCCGCGGCGCCACGGCGCCCGGGGCGGGAGCTGGAGAACCGCTTCTACCGCATCGTGATCGATCCGGAGCGCGGCGCGGTGTCGAGCCTCGTCGACAAGGCGAGCGGGAAGGACCTCGTCGATCCGGAGTCACCGCTGGGCCTCGGTGAGATCGTCCACGAGGCGCTGGGCAACCGCGAGCAGCTCGAGGCCTTCGTGCTGGAGGACTACACGCGTCGGCCCATGACCGACATCGTGATCGACGGCGTCATCGACGGCCCCGTCTGGAGCACGATCTTCCTGCACGGCGAGCTACCCGGATGCGAGGGACCGGGCGGCGTCCGGTGCGAGGTGCGTCTCTTCCATCCCGAGAAGCGCGTCGAGCTTCGCTTCACGATCCAGAAGCGCCGCAACTTCGATCCGGAGGCCCTCTACGTCGCGTTCCCGTTCGGACCAAGCGACGGACAGGTGATCTACGAGACGCTGGGCGGTATCGCGGCGCCCGCCACCGATCTGCTGCCGGGCGCGGCGTCGGACTGGCAGGCGATGCAGAGCTTCGCGGCCGTGCAGTGGCCGGCCGGCCAGGTCGTGCTCACGAGCGACGAGATCCCGCTGGTCCAGTTCGGGGAGATCAACACCGGCAAGTTCCAGCGCACGATGCAGGTGGACAGGCCGCACGTCTTCTCGTGGGTGATGAACAACTACTGGACGACGAACTACCGGGCGAGCCAGGAGGGCGAGTTCCGCTTCGGCTACGCGTTGACCTCGATGGGGCGCAGCTCGCGCGGCGAGGCGACGCGCTTCGGCTGGGCCTCCCGGATCCCCTTGCTCGGGAGGGTCCTTCCCGGCGGCGGCCCGCCGCGTCCGCTCGAGCGTCGAACGCTGCTGCCGATCGAGGCCGAGAACCTGATCCTCATCGCGGCGCGCCCGGACCGCGCCGGTCCCGGTCTCCTCCTGCACCTTCGCGAGGTCGAGGGCCGGCGGGCGCACCTTCCGACGGACCGGTGGCAGGTCGCGGGCGGGCCGGCCCGCGTACGCGAGGTCAACGTGCTGGGCGACGCGAAGGAAGCCTCGACGGGAGCCATCGAATTCGCGCCGTTCGAGTCGAAGTTCCTGGTCGTCGAGGGTCGGTCCGCGGTGCCGCGAGATATGAGTGACCGGAGATGGCGATGAAAGAAGAACTCGCCAATCTGGCGCGCACATTCGAGGCCCTCGGTCCCATCGTGGGCAACGCTGTGAAGAGCGGCCAGCTGTTCAAACCTCGGTGTGAACTCACCGAGCCCGACCCGGACGTGTTCTGCGAGTACGACGTGCGGATTCCCATGAGCGATGGGTTCTCCGTGACGGCGAACATCTTCCGTTCGAAGACGTCAGCTCAAGACGACGAGCAAGTACCTGTCGTGATGTGTGCGCACCCTTACGACAATCACCTCACGCCTGCACTGAAGAAGACGCCGTTGCGTGGCGCACCCCAGCAGTATCGGCTCATTCCGCAGGCTGGGAAGCCGGTGTTTTCCAAGCTCACGAGTTGGGAGTCTCCGGATCCCAACTTCTGGGTGCCCGCTGGTTACGCCATCGTCAATATGAACTTGCCGGGCTACGCGAATAGTGACGGCCCGCCCTCGGCTTTCTCCGGTAACCGTTCACGGGTCAACAGACCACAAGATGTAGTGGTTTGCGCTTTTGCCTGAAGCGCGTTACAACGCGGGCCATGGACAAGGATGTTCGACTCAAGCAGTTGGAAGATGAGAACGCGGCGCTGCGGAAACGGA
>JAAELP010000261.1 GCA_024226535.1 Planctomycetota bacterium
TCCGTTTCCGCAGCGCCGCGTTCTCATCTTCCAACTGCTTGAGTCGAACATCCTTGTCCATGGCCCGCGTTGTAACGCGCTTCAGGCAAAAGCGCAAACCACTACATCTTGTGGTCTGTTGACCCGTGAACGGTTACCGGAACTGCAACGTCAGGCATCTCTTCTCGTCGAGCAGCAGGATCGACTCCTGAACCTCCGGCTCTCGGAGGAAGTCGATCAAGAGCTCTTTGGTCGCAAGCACACGGAGCTTCGAGATCGGCTCGCTTCGATCAAGCTCCAACTCGATGTCGTTGACCGGTCACACGACGAGACAGCGGAGTTGGCGGCGAAGGCGTTTGAACTCTCGCAAGCTCTTCAGGCACGGTGGGTTGAGGCAGACTACGCCACGAGGCGACGTATCCTCGAGATCGTCTGTTTGAACTGCAGACTCGATGGCGCAACCCTCGTCCCCACAATGAGAAAGCCCTTCGACGTGCTCGCCGAAGGGCTTGATCTCGCCAAAAGTCGGGGTGACAGGATTTGAACCTGCGGCCTCCTGCTCCCAAAGCAGGCGCTCTACCAAGCTGAGCTACACCCCGTGGGCAGGGGAGTATACGGGGGGCGTGCCGTCCGCGTCCGCGCTCAAGCCCCAGCACGGACTACTCGCTGCGCTCGTGGTCCGTGGCACCTTCCGGACCCCCGCCCGGAAAACCGGTGCCACGGACCGCGAGCGAAGCGAGCAGTCCGTGTCCGTGCCCCTCAGCTCCGCAGCCGCCGCCGGCTGTGCTCGCCCGTGCCAAGGAGGCCCAGGTCGAGGAGGGCGGCGACGATCACGATCACGAGGTAGACGCCCGAGACCTCCTCGTTCTGGTTGATCGCCAGCGCGTACGCGAGGACCGTCAGCGGCATGAAGAAGAAGCCCAGCAGCGGCCAGATCACGGTCTGGCAGGCGTTGCCGATGTAGTCGCTGAAGATCACCACGAGGACGATCGCCACGCGGGGCATGCCGAGGGCCAGGCATCCGACGAGTAGTGCCATCATGGGGCGGCGGCCCGTCGGCGACCGCCCGTATCCTCTCTGCCGATGTCCACCCTCGCCGTCGATCTCACCGGCTACCTGCCGATCGTCCTCCTCGTGCTGATGGCCGTGGCCTTCGCGGTCGCCAACCTCGTGGGGACGCACATTCTCGGGCCCCGCGTGGCGGGCGAGCAGAAGGAGATCGTCTACGAGTCGGGCATGAACCCGGTGGGGACCGCGCGCAAGCGGTTCAACGTGCGGTTCTACATCCTGGCGATGACGTTCCTCGTCTTCGACGTGGAGATCATCTTCCTCTACCCGTGGGCGGTGACCTACACGAAGCTGCCGCCGGGGAGCCCGGAGGCGGGCCTGTTCCTCGGACGCATCGTGTTCTTCATCGCGACATCGATCGTCGCCTACGTGTATGCGTGGCGCAAGGGTGTGTTCCGCTGGGACTGACCGCGTTCGCTTCGACCAGACGTCCGATTTGAGCCCGTCGGCGGAAGATCCGGAACCGGATCCGCGCGAGTCGACGTCGTCACCCGGCATTGGGGACAGACGAGCGGTCAGAGTGACGATCGATCGCAGGGCCTTGACGCCACACGTCGGCGCAGGGCTCCTGCTGACCGGGAGTCTTATGGGACCGTTCCACGAAGAGCCGGAAGTCACGGCGGCTGAGCTTGCATCGCTGCGAGAGGCGATCAATGACGTCGTCGCGCGCGAGGCGGTCTCGGTGCTCTTCCAGCCGATCGTCGACCTGAGCTCTGCGGAGATCACCGGCTACGAGGCGCTGACGCGCCCCGACGAGACGACCATCTTCAGCGGCGCCGCGGAGCTGTTCGATGCCGCCGAGCGGTGCGGGCTCTGTGCGACCCTGGAGCACGTCGCCCGGCGCCGGGCGCTGGAGCAGATGCGCGACGCCACCGACGCCGTCCAACTGTTCATGAACAACAGCCCCGCGGTCTTCTCCGAGGAGTCGTTCGTGGAGACGATCGTCCGGGAGCTGGAGGACGTCGGCGGCGTACCGTCCCACCGGCTCGTCCTCGAGATCACCGAGCGCAGCGCCCACGGTCACATCCAGGGGCTCACGCGGCGCTCTCTGGCGCTCCGCGAGCGCGGCTTCAGCGTCGCCCTCGACGACGTCGGCGCCGGGATCAGCGGTCTCAACCAGATCATGTCGCTGCGCCCGAACTGGATCAAGCTCGACATCGAGCTGATCTCCGACATCGATCTCGACCCGCTCAAGCAGAACCTCATCCGATCGTTCGTCCACTTCGCGAAGCTCGGCAACATGGGGGTGGTCGCCGAGGGCATCGAGCGCGAGGACGAGCTGCGCGTGCTCATCGACCTCGGCGTCTCGCACGGCCAGGGCTTCTACCTCGGACGCCCGGGCGTGTTCGGGGCGGGGCTGCGGGCCGGGACCCACGCGCGGATCCTCGAGCTGCGCGAGCGCATCGAGGCGCGCCGCCTGCACGATCCGGGTCTCGTGCGCGTGACCGCGGCGGCGACGCCGGTGGCCACCTGCGACTATGACGACCCGATCTCGCTCGTGCGCGAGCGTCTGTCCACGCTCGTCCACCAGTCCGGCGTCGTCGTGCTCGATCGGAAGCGCTTCGTCGGCTGGGTGAGCCGCCCGCGGCTCGCCGACCTGCCCATGGGACGGTCTCCGCGTGATGCGATCGGCACGCTCGCCTTCAGCGAGAGCCCGCTCATCGGTGCCGACTGGACGCTCGCGGAGGCGATGGAGATCGCCGCCGCGCGACCGGAGGATCAGCACCAGATCCCGCTCGTCGTTCAGAAGGACGGCAACGTCGTGGGCATGGTCTCGCTGCGCAACCTGCTGACGGCGGCGGCCGAGACGCACCGGCGCACCGCGAGCCACATCGCACCGCTGACAGGGCTGCCCAGCCGCGTGCAGGCCGATCGCTGGCTGACGAGCCGGATCAAGGCCGGCGACCCGAGCCACATTGCGTTCGTCGACCTGCGGGACTTCGACGCGTACAACGTCGCGTACGGTTTCGAGAAGGGCGACGCGATGCTGATCTCGCTCGTCGGGGTCATCAAGGCGACGCTCGTGGACGTCGAGAACGGCGCCGCGTTCTTCGGTCACCTCGGCGAGGATCGCTTCGTGCTTGCGTTCGCCGAGGATCCGGAGCCGCGTCTGCGGCAGCTCGTCGAGGACTTCGGCGCGCTGCACGCGGAGTTCTTCTCCTCCGTGGACCTCGCCGCCAGCGCCTTCCGCTGCGATGACGCGCTCGGCCAGTCCCGGACCTACCCGCTGACGACGCTCCGCGTGGTGCTTCTGCCGCACGCGCTCCAGTGCGTCGTCGACCCGCGCGAGCTGTACCAGGTCGCCCGCCGGCTGCGTCTCCGCACCCGGTCCGACGACCCGACGACGGTCCGCGATATCATCGTCGACCACCGCGGCACGCTCCGGCGGCGTCGCGAATCGGCGTGATCAGAACGGCAACTCTGAGCTGAACGACAAGGTGCGATCCTCGGCGTCCACCGCGTCCGGCAGCCGGTAGAGCGGATCGAAGAAGTCGTCGCTGTAGACGTCCGTCGCGGCACCGTCGCGAAACACGACCATCACCCATGAGAAGCGGTGCTCCGCCAGCACGTCGCGTACCCGAGGATCATCCTCACCGTAGACGGCGATCGTCTCGCCGCCGGTGATCCACCGGCGCCGGGGCGCGCCGAGTTCGGCCGCCACCTGCTCCTCGGTCATCTCGAGATCCACACGGAAGCCGTCGTAGCGTCGGGCAAGCGCTCGATCGGCGCGGTCGTCTTGCTGGATGGGGGCGGAGATGAGGATCGGGGGGGCGTCGGACAGCGAGGCCGGCCCCATCGCCGGATCCGCCCGCTCGCCCAGTTGGTACTCCCGGTGCTTCGCCTCCATCGCGTCGACCGAGATGTGCTCCGCCGAGGCGAGGACGAGCTGCACGCGCGCCGGCGGATCTGGAGGATCGGTCGTGAACCACGGAGCACGGATGGTCTTGGCCAGTCGATCGTTGCGAAAGACGAAGTAGACCTTGTACTGGTGCTCGAAGATGTAGCTCGCGCAGGTGATCTCGTCGGCGCCCCGCGACGTCGTGAACTGGTGCCGGCCGTCACCGCGAAGGACGCGGGCGGTCTCGGCGCGCGACATGTCCGGCTGAACCTGACGCAGCGTGCTGAACTGGTACGTCGGGTGGCATCCCGCGGTGAGCGTGAGGAGCGACAGGATCGCGAGGGGTCGGATCACGAGGGTCATTGTAGGGGTGACCGCGACCGCGTCACCGCCCCGCGATGATCCCCTCGACCCGCCCCTTCTTCAGCTCGAACGGCAGCTCGAGGAACGCCCCGATGCGCTCCGCCGCGTCGGCTGCGACCTTGCGTCTCAGCTTCGGCTCCAGCTCGATGACGAGCCCGTCGGGGCCATGAAGCTGAAGCCGGAACCAGTAGTCCTCGTCGACCCGTGCCGCGCGGTTGAACAGCCAGTACTGCTCGAGCACGACGAGCGTGATCTCCGCGAGCGAACGCGACGCGCGCCTCACGCTCATCCATCCGCGCTGCTCCACCGTCAGCACGCCGCCGCGACGATCGATCGAGTACTTCACGCGGACGAACAACGCTCGCACGCCGGCCGCCAGCGCCACGAGCCCCATGACGAGTAGGGCGATCCCGTAGCCGCGGTACACGGGGAGCTGGGTCAGCAATGTGTGGATCCCGCCCGCGATCGCCGCGGAGCCGAACACGCTCATCGGCACGGCACCGTAGAGAACCGGACGCGACCCCTCGACGATCATCACATCGGGCCGGCGGGGGTCGACGTGCACGCGCATGGCGCTCATAGCGTACGTGACCTACATCGTGGGAGACCAACTCGGCATCGCGTCCTCGGCGGGATGGTCCGTGAGCCGAGCGAGGTTGGAGCCGTCGGCATCGACCACGTAGATATCCTGGTTGCCGTCGCGATCCGACGTGAAGACCATTCGAGTACCGTCCGGCGCCCAGTCACCCGCCATGTCCCTTCCGGTCGAGCGTATCACGCGCTCCGCCTGCTGTCCGTCGGGCCGGCAGGTGTAGAGCGTGTAGGTCATCTTGCCCATCGAGGCGTGCACGGCGCTGAACAGGATTCGTTCACCGTCCGGAGCCCATACCGGTCCGAGATCCGGCAACGGATCGGACGGTCCGGCACACAGCATGCGGGCGTCGCTTCCATCGCTGCGCATGATCATGATCTGGGGGATCTGCCCTCGATTGAACAGGATCCGTGTTCCGTCGGGCGACCAGGAAGGCGCCATGCCATCATCCGTCAGGCGCGTCGTGTCGCCGGTGTTCAGGCTCACGACCTCGATGCCGGTGCGCGTGTCATACGCGATGTGCGTTCCGTCGGGTGACCAGGAGGTGAACATGCCGGCACGACCGCCGTGGGTCACGCGCTGGACGTTCGCTCCGTCGGGGTCCATGATGAAGACATCGGGCCCGCCGCCGCGTGCGGATACGAACGCCAATCGGTCGCCGGTCGGGGACCACGACGGCCCGAGGTCGTCGCCGCGAGAGCGTGTCAGACGGCGCAGCTCGCTTCCGTCGGTATTGACCGCGTAGATCTCGGCGTCTCCGTCGCGCTTGGACACGAAGGCGATTCGGTTCGGCGCGGCGACTTCGCCACTGGGGGACGCGGGTGCGGATCCGGACGGGGCGCAGCTCTGGACGGCCGCCGCGCTGATCAGCAGGGCCGTCAAGGCATGACGCTGGTCCATGGGGGATTCTCCGGTAGGACCTCGATTCTATTCTCGCCCCGGACATAGGGCTCGGCCGCGAGCGAATAGTCGAAGAAGTCGTCGCTGTAGACGTGCTCCGCCGCGCCGTCACGGTAGACGACCATGACCCGTGGGAATCGATGCGGCCACGAGACGCGGCTGAGGTGCTCCGGATCCCCACCGTACGTCGCGTAGGTTTGGTTGGCGACGTCACGCTGACGGTGCGGTGGGCCGAGCATCAGTGCGACCTCGGACGGCGTCATGCCAAGCTCCACGCGGAAGCCGTCATAGCGCTCGACGAGGGCACGGTTCTTCTGCGGCCGGATCTCGTAGAGGATCGTTTCGGTGGCGACGAGCACAACCGGCAGGGTCTGCCCCCGCCGCCGCTCCCGGTACCTCGCTTCGAGATCGTCGATGTCGACGATCTCCTGAGAGTCCAGCACGCTGAGGACGCGGAGTTCGGGCGTGGGCGGCGCATCCCAGATCCAGGCGCGGTCGATCATCTTCGTCAGGCGATCATTCTGGAACACGAGGTAGACCTTGTCGCCACCCTCGAGGTAGTAGCTTCCGCAGGCGACCTCGTCTCCCTCCCGCGTCGTCGTGAACTGATGCCGCGCGGTGCCGCGCATCACCTGCTGCACGTCGGCACGTGTCATGTCCGGGCGGACGCGGCGCAGGGAGTCGTAGCGGTACCGGGGATGGCACCCCGACATGAGCACCGTCGGAACCAAGACCATCGCAACCCAGGGCCATCGCGACATGACAACACCCTTGCGTGATCAGACGCACTGTCGGCCCCATCGGCAGCAGGGTCAACCGGCATCCACCCCGTTCCCAAACACGGGACGAAGTCCCGACCGTTGCCGCGCACCGTGACCGCAGATTCCCGCAGTCGGGAAGGCACTTTCGGCTGCGGTCAGAGCCGTGTCCGTGTCTGTGTCCGCGCCCAAACGAAAATCCCCCGAAGCGGTGGTGGGGACCGCTTCGGGGGGAGGGAAGATGGGGAGGCCCTCGAGCGCTCCCCAGGTATCCGTGGCGGTCATCCGTTACCGGCCGCGGACTTTGTCGCGATGAATCCAAAGGCTCAGGAGAACGGTCACCCCGTGCCCGAGTGTTCCGGGTCGCGGGATGATCGGGCACCACGCTTCCTGGCGGGCCCGATCCGTAGCAAGTTCATCCATCCACTCGCCTGTCTGGCGGCCCTCCTACTCCATGCCTTCGTTCATGCATCGCGGTTTCTGAATCAGTCGGCTCGTCGGAGCGAAGAGCCGACGTTGGGGTCGGTCGGAAGATCGCACGCCTCAACTGCATCCCATCGAGTTGCCGCAGTTCAGGCACTTGTAACAGGTGCCGTTGCGCACCGTGATCGCGCCGCACACGTCACACGCCGGCGCATCGCTCTGCATGGCGGCGTGCGAATGATCCAGTGCGTGGGCGACGATGACGCCGCCGCCGTGGGACTCGGCGGTCGTCGATTCGGAGGTAGCGTCCATCAGCACCGCGGACACGCCACGATCCGTCGCGGCCGCCGTCCGCACCGGCGCCTGGGCTTCGACGCTGCTCTCCGTGCCGTCGGGGTGGTCGGCGGAGCCATCCGTGCTGCCCGAACCCTCGCTGATGCGGGATACGGGTCGACTCGTCTCGGCCGTGACGCGGCCGGAGTCGGTCTGTGACCATCTGTTGTCCTCCGTGACGGTGTCGGAACTGGCGGCGCCGGGTCGGCCGGTCGCCCCTTTGCCGTCGTCTTCACGCGACGGCTGGGATCGCTGGGGCGCGTTGGCTTCCCGGTACCCGGGAATGAACTCCATGCCCATCCAGCGGAAGATGTAATCGACGAGGCTCTTCGCGAACGGGATGTCCCGGTTCGCGGTCATGCCCTGCGGCTCGAAGCGCTGGTGCGCGAACTTGTTGACGAGGCTCTCGATCGGGACCCCGTACTGAAGCGCGACGCTGATTGCGGTGCCGAGGCTGTCCATGAGCCCGCCGATCGTCGAGCCTTCCTTCGACATGGTGATGAACAGCTCGCCGGGCGACCCGTCCTCGTAGAGACCGACGGTGAGATACCCCTCGTGACCGGCGACGTTGAAGCGGTGGGTCATGCTCGCCCGCGTGTCGGGAAGCCGGCGGCGCATCGGGCGCTCGATGATGCGTTCGACGATGCGCTCGACGTACTGCGGGCCGTCGTCGGTCTCGCCGTCGCCTGCTTCGGAGGAGCTCGACAAGGTGGCGATCGCGGACGCCGCCTCCGCAACGCCGGTCGAAACTTCTCCCAGGGCCGCCTCCACCTGCTCGAGATCGTCGTCGCCCTCGACCGCTTCGTCCTCGGCGTCGGCCTCCGTCGAAGAATGCGTGCTGAGCGGCTGGCTGAGCTTGGAACCGTCGCGGTACAGGGCGTTCGCCTTGAGGCCCAACTCCCAGCTCATCCAGTAGGCGGACTCGATGTCCTCGACGGTCGCCTCCGAGGGCAGGTTGATCGTCTTGGAGATCGCGCCGGTGATGAACGGCTGGGCCGCGGCCATCATGCGGATGTGGCCCTCGGTCGCGATGAACCGCTGGCCGATCCGGCCGCAGCGGTTGGCGCAGTCGAAGACCGGCAGGTGCTCCTCGCGAAGGTGCGGGGCGCTCTCGATGGTCTGTGTGCCGCAGATGGCGCGGTTGAGATCGTCGAGGACATCGGGAGCGAACCCGAGCACCCGCAACCCGTTGAAGGACGGATCGCGGCGGGCGGCAGCGACGTCGAGACCGCGCGACTCGAGCATGTGCTCGGGCATCGACCACGCGGTGAACGCGAAGGGCAGCTCGAAGACGGAGGGGAGCTGGTTCTCGATCGCGTCGAGCTCCTCGTCGGTGAAACCCTTGTCGGTGAGGGCGGCGCGGAAGGTCGTCGGGGCGTCGGCATCGCCGGGCATCTGCACGTCGAGGCTCAGCGTGCCCATCACGTAGCGGAGGATGTCGTCGCGTTGCGGCGGCGGGTAGCCGAGCGCCGTCAGGGCCGGGCGCAGCGACGCGTTGTCGATCTTGAAGTACCCGCCCCCGGCGAGCTTCTTGAACTTGACGAGCGCGAAGTCCGGCTCGACGCCGGTCGTGTCGCAGTCCATGAGCAGGCCGATCGTCCCGGTGGGGGCGATGACCGTGACCTGCGCGTTGCGGTACCCGTGACGCTCACCCCAGGCCAGGGCGTCGTCCCATGACCGCGTCGCGCGCTCGAGGAGGTCGCGGGCGTTGGCGAGGTTGAGCCGCGTGTGCCGCAGCAGTTCGTGGTCGATCGGCACGGGACGGATCGTGAGATCCTCGTACGCGTCGTCGCTGCGGGCGATGCCGTGGGCGGCGCGGCGATGGTTGCGGATGACGCGGAGCATGTCCTCGCGGTTCCCGTCGAACGCCGGGAACGCCCCCAGCTCGCCGGCCATGAGGGCGCTCGTCGCGTACGAGCGGCCGGTGAGCACGGCGGAGATCATGCCCGCGATCGCGCGACCCTCGTCGCTGTCGTAGGGGATGCCCGCTTGCATGAGCATCGCCCCGAGGTTGGCAAAGCCCAGGCCGAGCGTGCGGAAGCGGTAGCTCTGCCGGGCGATCTCCTCGGAGGGGAACGCCGCCATGAGCACGCTGATCTCGAGCACCGCGGTCCAGAGCATGATCGCGTGCTCGAAGGCCTCGATGTCGAAGACGCGGGTGTCGGCGTCATAGAACGACAGCAGGTTGATCGACGCGAGGTTGCACGCCGTGTCGTCGAGGAACATGTACTCGCTGCACGGGTTGCTCGCGTTGATCCGGCCGTTCGAAGGGCACGTGTGCCAAGCGTTGATCGTCGTGTCGTACTGCACGCCGGGATCGGCGCACCGCCACGCGGCGAAGGCGATCTGGTCCCAGAGGGCGCGGGCCTTGACGGTCTTCGTGACCGAGCCGTCGGTGCGGGCGATGAGCTGCCAGTCTGCGTCGTCCTCGACGGCCTTGAAGAACTCGTCGGTGAGCCGCACCGAGTTGTTGCTGTTCTGGCCGGAGACCGTGTAGTAGGCCTCGCCGTTGAAGTCGTAGTCCAGCTCGAGCCCGAGGCGTTCGGCGACCTCGCGCTGCTCGCCCGTCATGTGCTTCATTCCCTCGACGAGCGCCGCGACCTTCAGCTCCTCGCGGACCTTCCAGCTCACGAACTGTTCGATGTCGGGGTGATCGGCGTCGAGGCAGCACATCTTCGCCGCCCGCCGCGTCGTGCCGCCGCTCTTGATCGCGCCGGCGGCGCGGTCGCCGATCTTCAGGAAGCTCATGAGCCCGCTGCTCTTGCCGCCGCCGGAGAGCGGCTCGTTCCCGCCGCGGAGCGCCGAGAAGTTCGTGCCGGTGCCCGAGCCGTACTTGAACAGCCGCGCCTCGCGTGTCCACAGGTCCATGATCCCGCCTTCGTTGACGAGATCGTCGTTGACCGACTGGATGAAGCACGCGTGGGGTTGCGGGTGGCTGTAGGCGTCGTCGGCGAGCGTCTGCGCGCCGGTCTCGGGGTCGGTGATCCAGTGGCCCTGCGGCGGGCCGCTGATGCCGTACGCCCAGTTCAAGCCGGTGTTGAACCACTGCGGGCTGTTCGGCGCCGCCATCTGGTGCACCATCATGTGCGCCAGCTCGTCGTAGAACGCCGCGGCGTCGGCGGGCGTGTCGAAGTAGCCGTGCGTCTCGCCCCAGTGACGCCAGCAGCCGGCGAGGCGGTGGATGACCTGCTGCGCGGAGTGCTCCGGCCCGGTCACGACGTCGCCGTCGGCGTCGATCTCCGGCGTGCCGTCGTCGCGGTACTGCGGGACGCCGGCCTTGCGGAAGTACTTGCTGACCATGATGTCCGTCGCGAGCTGGCTCCAGCCCTCGGGGACCTCGGCGTCGGACATCGAGAAGACGACGGAGCCGTCGGCGTTGGTGATACGCGTGGAGCGCGTCGTCCATTCGACCTGGGTGAAGACGTCTTCGTCGGACTTCGTGAATCGGCGGGGGATCTTCATGTGGTGCGCTTACCCGGAGTTACTGTTCGTGAGTCGAGCTTCGTCGGATCAGGAGCGCCTTCTCTACTGCTCTCCTGCTCACCTGCTCTCCGCTCTGTGCCGCGAAGCGGCACTAGTCCACCATCGGGAGCGTGAGCCCCGCCTGGTCCTGGTACTTGCCCTGCTTGTCGGCGTAGCTCGTCGCGCAGACGCGGTTGGCCTTGAGGAACACCATCTGGGCGATGCCCTCGTTGGCGTAGATCTTGGCCGGCAGCGGCGTGGTGTTGCTGATCTCGATCGTGACGCGGCCCCGCCACTCCGGCTCCAGCGGCGTCACGTTGACGATGATGCCGCACCGGGCGTACGTGCTCTTGCCGACGCAGATGGCGAGCACGTCGCGGGGAACGTCGATCGATTCCACCGTCTCGGCGAGGGCGAAGGAGTTGGGCGGGATGATGACGTGGTCGGCGCCCGTCTCGCGGGTGTCGATGGTCACGAACATCCGGTCGGTGAAGTTCTTGGGGTCGACGACTGTCTGGCCGCCGGCGGGATCGACGTTCGTGAAGACCTTGAAGTGGGTGCCGACCCGGACGTCGTAGCCGTAGCTGGAGACGCCGAAGGAGACCCGGCCCGGTCGCTTGACGTTGTCCTCGAAGGGCTCGATGCCGACGAGCTCACGGATCTGGGAGTCGCAGAGGACGGTCATCGGCGGAAGGCTCCGGAAGGAGGGGCTTGGGCGTACCCGGGGAGAAGCGGGCCGGCGGTCCTGAACGGCGGTTGGCGATCGACGGCGGCAGGGCCGAGAAGAGGACCGGGAGCCAAAACAGGACCGGCCCCACCAAGCGTGCTTCGTTTGCTGTTCACGATCGACGACCCCACCTCGAACATCCCACCGGGGGCGTATCGTACTACTACATCTTGTGGCTGCAATACTGCCCGCACCCAATATAAGGAAATTGTTGCCTCCCGGCGCAACCCGATGGAGGGCAGCAGGTTAGTGGCGATTTCCGCTCGACGCCACCGGCCCCCGATGGTGTGGAGAAGCTGGTCGTCGGTGCCGATAACCACCAGATCTTGGGGATGAGATGACGCCCGCTGACGGCAACCGGCCGGTCTGCCGGGAATCACCCGCGCCGGCGGCTAGACTCACCAGCCATGACCACCGCGCCGCAGACCCAGGACCCCCTCCTCGAAGGCCTCACCGAGGCCCAGCGGGAGGCCGTGACCCATGGCGAGGGACCGCTCCTGGTGCTGGCGGGGCCGGGGTCGGGGAAGACCACCGTGGTGACGCGGCGGGTGGCGCACCTCATCCGCGGGGGGGTTCCGCCCTGGCAGATCCTCGCCCTCACGTTCACGAACAAGGCCGCCGCCGAGATGCGGGAGCGGATCGAGCGGTTGCTGCCCGGAGGGCTGCCGGGCCGACGGGGTCTGACGATCGCGACGTTCCATTCCTTCTGCGCCCGCCAGCTTCGGCGGTACGCCGAGGAGGCCGGCGTCGGCGAGCGCTTCTCGATCTACGACGCCGCCGACCAGAAGGACGCGATCCGACAGGCGATCGCGGCGGCGGAGCTGAGCGAGAAGAACTTCTCGCGCGGGGCGGTGGGGTCGGCGATCAGCAACGCCAAGAACCGCCTGCTCGACGCCGCGGAGTACGCCGCCGAGGCGCGGGACTTCTACTCCCGGGCGATGGCCCGCGCGTACACGGCGTACGAGCGCATCCTCAAGAGCAACGACGCCCTCGACTTCGACGATCTGCTGCTGCGCATGGCGCGGCTGCTCCGGACGAACGAGCGCGTGCGGTTCGAGCTCCAGGAGCGCTTCCGGTACCTGCTCGTCGACGAGTACCAGGACACGAACCACGCGCAGTTCGTCATCGCCAGCGAGATCGCCGCGACGGAGCGGAAGAACGTCTGCGTCGTGGGCGATCCCGACCAGTCCATCTACGGCTGGCGCGGCGCCGACATCAACAACATCCTCGAGTTCGAGGCGACGTACGACCAGGCACGGGTCATCCCGCTCGGCGAGAACTTCCGCAGCACCGGCCACATCGTGGCCACGGCCGATCACCTCATCCGCGAGAACCGGCGGCGCAAGCACAAGGACCTGTTCACCGCGCTCGGCGACGGCGAGCGTCCGGAGATCCGCGTCTGCTTCGACGAACGGGACGAGGCGACGACGGTGACGGGCATGATGCGCCGGCGGCACGACGAGCACGGCGTGCCGTGGAAGTCGATGGCGGTGCTCTACCGCATGAACGCGCTCAGCCGCGTGCTCGAAGAGGCCTTCCGTGACGCCCAGGTTCCGTACGTCATCGCCCGCGGCACCGCGTTCTACGAGCGCAAGGAGATCAAGGACGCCCTCTCGTACCTGCGTCTGATCGCCAACCCCAACGACGAGGTCGCGCTGCGGCGCATCGTCAACACGCCTCCGCGCGGCATCGGGAAGACGACGCTGGATCGGATCGAGCGGTACGCGGTCGGACGCGGGATGCGGTTCTCCGAAGCGCTGCACCACGCCGGCGGCATCGAGGGCATCTCCAACCGCGCGGCGTCGGCCGTCGGCAAGTTCGTCGCCCTCGTCGACAAGTGGCACGCCCTCGCCGAGCAGCGACCGGCGGGAGCCGAGCCCGGCGGCGCTCCGGGATTGCTGCCCGCGGCGTCGGTCACGCTCGCGGAACTGGTCGAGCGCGTCGTGCGCGAGTCGGGGATGGAGAAGGTGTACCGGAACTCGCCGGCGGAGGAGGACCAGGAGCGGCTGGAGAACCTCGAGGAGTTGGTGTCGGCGGCGGCGCAGTACGTGCCGGCGGACACGGACACGGACGCGGACACGGACACGGACGCGGACGCGGATGCGGGCACGGACACGGACACGGACGCGGACGCGGACGCGGACGCGCACACCGTCCTCGATCGCCTCGGCGCCTGGCTCGAAACCGTCGCCCTCGTCAGCGACGCCGACATGGTCGATCCCGCCAACGGCGCCGTCACGCTCATGACGCTGCACGCCGCCAAGGGGCTCGAGTTCGACA
>JAAELP010000262.1 GCA_024226535.1 Planctomycetota bacterium
CCGGGTCCGCGTCCGTGTCCGCGTCCGTGCCCGGGTCCGCGTCCGCGTCCGCGTCCGCGACCGTGCCCGCGTCCGTGACCGCGACCGTGACCGCGACCGATACCCCGCACGGACTGCTCGCTGCGCTCGCGGTCCGTGGCACCATCTCCACCGCCGGTGCCACGGACCGCGAGCGAAGCGAGCAGTCCGTGCCCGCGTCCGCACCCGCCCCCGCGCTCATCGCCAACCGCTCCGGCATCCTCCTCGTGATCGCCGGCATGCTGCTCGTCGCGCACGCGCTCGCAAAGGGCGGGCGACGAGCGCTCGCCGATCACTGATCAGATCGACTCGAGCACCTCGATGAGACGATCGATCTCGTCCATCGTGTTGTAGTGCACGAGGCTCGCGCGGACGACGCCCTCCTCGGGCTCGAGGCCCAGGGCCGAGCAGAGGCGATGAGCGTACATGTGCCCGTTGCGGATCCCGATGTCGCGGGCTTGCGCCGCGGCGACGATCTCCGACGGCGCAAGCCGGTCGTGGACGAAGCTGATCGTTCCCACCCGAGTCGGCTCGCCGTGGACGGGCCCGACGATCCGGAACCCCGGCCGCTCGCGCAGCCATCTCACCAGCCGCTGCTGAAGCGGAAGCTCCAACGCCGTCATCGCGTCGTACGCTCCGACGATCGTGGCCCGGTCCGCGTCGATCGGTTGCTTGCCGTTCGCCCCGGCGAGGAACCCGAGGTACTGCTGAAGCGAGAGCAGCCCGGCGCATCCCTCGTGACAGACACCACCCGGCTCGAAGGCGTAGACGACATCGTCACGCCCGATGAAGAAGTGGTTCGGCGTCGGCAGTTCCGCGAAGGCGTCGTACCGCCCGAACATCGCTCCCATGTGCGGCCCGTAGACCTTGTACGTCGACCAGACGTACCAGTCCACGCCCCAGCGTTGCACGTCGATCGCCCGGTGCGGCGCGTAGGCCACGCCGTCGACGATGATCCGCGCCCCCGCGCCGTGCACGAGCCGGGTCACCGCCGCCACGTCGTTGATCCCGCCGAGCAGGTTCGACACGTGCACCATCGCCACCATGCGTGTGCGCGGCGACAAGAGCTTCTTCAGAGACTCGATCGGGCAGGTCATCGACGCCGGATCGACCTTCCATGTCCGCACGGTGAACCCGCGCTCGGCCAGGCGCGTCCACGGCCCGACGTTGGCCTCGTGCCCGCTCTCCATGACGACGATCTCGTCACCGGGCTCCCACGCCCGCGCGCAGCACTCGGCGAGCGTCCCGACGAGCCGCGTGCACGAGGGGCCGAGGATCACGCGCCCCGCTGCCCCGGCGTTGACGAACCGATCCATGAACGCGTGCGCCCCGTCCACCACCGCGTCGGCGGCGTCGGCCTCGGGGTAGCCGGCACCAAGCTGAACGTACTTCGTCAGCATGTAGTCGCGGATCCCGTCGGCGACGACGCGCGGCACCTGCGAGCCGCCGGCGTTCTCGAGGAAGACGGTGTCGGAGGCGAGCGCGGGGAACCACGCGCGAACGGCGGCGGGATCGATCGACACGTCGGTGGCGGGCGATGTCGTCATCGCCGCAGTGTAGCACCGGAGATCACCAGAACAGGGCGCGAAAGCGACGCGGGATCCGGTAGGGAGACTCGAACGTCGTGGCCGGCACCTCCGCCGCGCATCCGGACAGCGCACGGACGCTCCCGCTTCCTCCAGGCGGATCACCGAGCGATCGCACGCGTCGATCAGGGAAGCGTCGCCTCGAAGACGATCAGCCGCTCGTGGTGGACGCCGTCGCGAACGTCGTACGAGCCGGGGATCGCCGCCATCTCGCGCAGGTACGCCGGATCCTCGAAGTAGTAGTCGCGGAACGGCCCGTCCGTCTCGCCGACCACCCGCACGCGCATGCCGCCGGACTCCATCAGCGCGACGCTGCGCGGGACGTCGGCCATCGAGGACTGGACGAACACGAGCCGGCCACCCGGCCGCACGAGCTTGTGCGCGTCGAGGATGAGCGTGTCGATGAAGTAGCGACGGTGCCGCTTTCCCGATTTCGCGAAGGGCGGGTTGGTGACGACGCTGTCCCACGGCGCGTCCCCCGAGTGCGACGCGCCGGGCACCGCGGTCCAGTCCGCCACGACGTACTCCGTCGCCGCGTCCACCTCGTTCTTCGCGAGGTTGTGCCTCGCGTTCTCGTTGACGTGGGCCTCGATCTCGGTCAGCGTCAGGCGCCGGGCGCCGCGACGGGCGAGGAGGATGGCGTGGATGCCGCAGCCCGTCCCCAGCTCGAGCACGTGCTCACCGGTGAAGTCCAGCCGCAGGAGCATGTTCCCGAGATGCACGCCGTGCGGGGTCGGGTTCCAGACACCCGCGGGCACGTCGAGCTGCATCTCGATGTCGCCGAAGGTCTGGGAGAACGTCTCGGGGTAGAGGTTGTCACCGTGCCTCTCGTGCACCTGCTCCGGAGCTCGCGCCGGCGTCATAGGCTCCCTTTCGGTACGCGCAGTGTATCACAGGGGCACGGCGCACCGCAGCCGGGACAGGCCTGCCAGGACCTCCGATCACGCAATCACGTCGATACCGCGCGTCGCTCCACCCGGCGCCGATCGCGCGATCGCCGCCGCCTGCTCGAGCAACTTCAGCGCCGCCTCACCCTGCTGCTCCGCGGCGTCCATCGACTTTCTCTGAACCAGCACGGCGGCCTGCTGGCCGAGCTGCGCGGCCTGGAAGGCGGAGGCGGAAGCGGCGGTGAGTTCCATACTCCAACGATCGGCGGAATCGCCGACTCACTGTTCCGGCAAGCCGCCAGTTCCGGAGTGCACCACGAGTTTGGCGATCCGCCCGTGGCAGGGTCCGAGAAGCCTCGCTGCCCCCCTCACCGACGGCACTCGAGGACGGATAGAGGCCATGGACGAGAACGACACGTTGCTCGGCATGGACCCGGTCGAGCGTCTGATCACGGCGCCCGGGTACGATTGTGCCGCCGTCGTCGCGGGGCTCCAGCAGGCCGTGCTGGACCACTGCCGTGGTCCCTCGCGCACCGACGACGTCACGATCCTGTGCGTGGATCGCATCGAGCAACAACCGGAGGCTGACGCATGACACTCCCGGCCACCATCGTGCTGGCCCTCGCCGCGGCCAACCCCGCGGATCTCGTGATCGAGAACGCGCGGATCTGGAGCGACGGGCTGCCGGCGCTCGCCACGTTCGCCGCGATCGAGGACGGACGCTTCGTCTACGTGGGGAGCCCCGACGATGCGTACATCGGCCGCGGCACCCGCAAGCTCAACGCGTCCGGGCGCGTGATCGTGCCGGGGCTGATCGACTCGCACGTGCACATGCTCGGTGGCGGGCAAGGGCTGAACCAGCTTCAGTTGCGCGACGTCACGAGCAAGGCCGAGTTCGTCGCCCACGTCCGCGGCTGGGCGCGGAGCCTCGATGCGCACGGCGCCGACGCGTGGATCCGCGGCGGGCGATGGTCGACCGAGAGCTGGGCGAATCCCGAGGCACCGACGCGGCAGTGGATCGACGAGGCCTCCGGCGGCCACCCGCTGTACCTGCCGCGTATGGACGGTCACTCGGCGCTCGTGAACTCGAAGGCCCTGGAGCTTGCCGGCATCACCGCCCAGTCACCGCCTGACCCCGAAGGCGGCGTCATCGATCGCGATCCGGTGAGCGGTGAGCCGACCGGGATCCTGCGCGAGTCGGCGATGGGTCTCGTGTCCGGGCTCATCCCCGAGTCGTCGGTCACCGAACGCACCGACGCGCTCCGTCTCGCCATTCGCGAGGCCAACCGGCACGGCATCACCGCCGTCGCCGACATCCCGGGCATCGACGACCTCGCGGCGTACGAGCAGCTCACCGACGACGAGCTCACCGTCCGGTTCTTCCTCTACCCGACCGCCGACGACTGGGCCGGAGCCGTCGAACACGTGCGCGACTTTCCCGAGCGTCCGGGGTGGATGCGCATCAACGGCCTCAAGACCTACCTCGACGGAAGCCTCGGATCGCGGACCGCGTACATGCGCGAGCCGTTCCTCGGCAACGATGCGGGCCACGAGCACTGGCGCGGCCTCCTGCGCGAGGGCGTGGACGGCGGGCGTCTGCGGCGCAAGCTCGAAGCGGCGCGTGACGCCGGGCTCCAGGCCATCGCCCACGCCATCGGCGACGAGGCGAACCACCTGCTGCTGGACACGCTCGCGATCGTCCACGACGACCTGCCCGCGGCCCGCGCCCGCAGCGAGCACGCCCAGCATCTCGTGGCCCGCGACATCGTGCGCTTCGGGAACCTCGGCGTGATCGCGTCGATGCAGCCGTACCACAAGGCCGACGACGGGCGCTACGCGGAGTCGTACCTCGGAGCCGTTCGCTGCGCCTCCAGCTACGCGTACCGGTCCCTGCTGGACGCCGGCGCCGTCGTCGCGTTCGGATCCGACTGGCCGGTGGTCTCGATCAACCCGTTCCTCGGCATCGAGGCCGCGGTCACCGGGCGCACGCTCGACGGCCGGTCCTGGCAGACGCAGGAGTGCATCACGATCGGCGAGGCCCTGCGCTGCTACACGTCGCGCGGCGCGTACGGCGTGTTCGCCGAACGCGAGATCGGGCGCATCGCGCCCGGTTACCGCGCGGACTTCGTAATCCTGAGCCGATCTCCGTTCGATCCGGACGTGAAGTGGGACCAGATTCGGCCGCTGTCGGTCTACGTCGAGGGACGCGTCGTCCGGTCCCGATGATGCCACGCGTGGAGGATCTCGACGTCTGGCGTACGCTCGTCACCGACGCGTCGGCGGAGCTTCTGGCCGCGATCGACGCGTGCGACGTCACCGACGTCACCCAGCTCGCGCGGCTGCGAAGCCGGTATGACGGCGCCCTGCTCTCGGTCGCGATCGAGCTGGCCCGCGCCCGCCGCCGCGCCGCCGGCAAGTTCCCCTCCGCCGACCGCCTCGTCGCCGACACCGAAGGCGTCGAGCAGGCGACGAGCGGGATCGTGGCCGATCACAAGGCGCGGCGCTTCGCGGACCTGCCGGGACGACCGGCCGTGCTCGACCTCTGCTGCGGGATCGGCGGCGACGCGATGAGCCTCGCCCGCGTGGCCGACGTCACGGGCGTGGACGCGAACCCGGTTCGCGCATGGATGACGGAGATGAACGCCGGGTGCGCAACCGAGGTCGCGGACGTGACGACACGGACGACGCGCGGCCAGGTCGTGCACCTCGACCCGGCCCGGCGCGACGCCGCCGGACGTCGCCATCACTCCTTCGACGACTACCAGCCCGGCCCGACGTTCATCGCCGAGCTTCTCGGTTCCTGCCCCGACGCGGCGATCAAGCTCGGCCCGGGCGTGGACCTGGACGCCCTGCCCGGCGGCGACGACACGGAGATCGAGATCATCAACGAGTCCGGGACGCTCGTGCAGGCGGTGCTCTGGTCGGGCCGGCTCGCCCGGCACCGGGGAAAGCGCACCGCCACGCGTCTGCCCGACGGGCTCTCCTGCTCGGGAACACCCGGCCGCCTCGACTCCGACTACGCCGATCGCTTCGACCGGTACCTGCTCGTTCCCGATCCCGCCGTCGAACGCGCCCAACTGGTCGCGACCGCCGGGGCCGGGCTCGATCTCCGCGACGTGCACCCCGGCCTCGGTCTGCTAACCGCGCACGAACGCGTGACGTCACCCTGGTTCGAGACATTCGAGGTGCTCGACCAGCTTCCGTGGCGTCAGGATCGGGTGAGGGCGTGTCTGCGCGACCTCGACGCCGGCCTCGTCAACGTCCGCACCCGCGACGGCGCCGTCGACGCGATGGACGCACAGAAGCGCCTCCGCGGCACCGGCGACCGCCGGCTGACCGTGTTCGGGTTGCGTCTCGGCAAGAAAGTCGTGGCGGTGATCGCGGAGCCGTGAATCCGCTACCATGACGCCCCCGAATCCGCCACGGAGTCCGTTCGGAAGGAGAACACGCGATGACCGGAACGTCCCTCTGTCGCAGTGCGGCACTCGTTCTGAGCGTCATCTGTGCGAGCCCGGCCCGCGGCCAGGGCGGAGCGCAGATCGTCCACGACGCCGAGTACTACATCCTCGAAGCACAGAACGGCGACGCATGGCGCGCCGAGGACCGCGACCTGAACGACAGGCTCGCCGAACTGCGACGCAAGCACGGCCGACCGCCCAA
>JAAELP010000263.1 GCA_024226535.1 Planctomycetota bacterium
CTGGGCGACCCTCGCCGGCGTCGTCCTGCCCGCAGCCCGCCCGGGGATCGCCACCGGCGTGATGCTCGCCACCGGTCGCGCGCTGGGCGAGACCATGGCGGTGTTGATGGTGTGCGGCAACGTCGTCCAGGTGCCGGAGAGCTTGTTCGCGCCGGTACGTACGCTGACCGCCAACATCGCCCTGGAGATGGCCTACGCCCTCGGCGACCACCGTTCGGCGCTATTCGTCAGCGGCCTGCTGTTGCTGGTCCTGGTGAGCGCCCTGGTGCTGGCGGCCGAGACGATCTCGCGGAGGCCTGTACATGGCTGAGGTCAGGGATCGGCTGGCCACGGCCTGTGCCTGGCTGGCGGCTTTGGCGGTGACCGCGGTGTTCCTGTGGATCCTCGGCGACCTGGTGCGCCACGGCGCCGGCCAGCTGTCGTGGAGCTTCCTGGTCGACGCGCCGTCGAGCGCCGGCCGCGCCGGCGGCATCGGGCCGATCCTGGTCTCGACCGCCTGGATCCTGGCGGTCTGCCTCGCCGTCTCGCTGCCTCTGGGCTTC